>JAUXWH010000209.1 GCA_030681365.1 Bradyrhizobium sp. | reverse complement strand
CGTTCCTCAAATTCGTCGCCAACAAGGGCGTCCATGACGAGGCCGCGAACTATTCGTTCGTGCTGCGCGGCTATGTCCGGCACTGGCTGGCCAATGTCTGGAGCGAGTTCGACCGCATCAAGTTGACCGACCTGGTCGGCTCGGGCAAACCGGCGACCCGCAGCGGCGAAAAATAATTGCGCCAACGGCTGCTATTTGGCTGGATTGGGCGCCGAATTCGCCTGATATAGCGCCAATGTACCGCACGCCCGTCTTCATCATCTGCTCGCCCCGCCCGCTGGTCGGCAAGACGCTGATCGCGCGGCTGTTGACTGAATTCCTGCTGCTGAAGCACGGCGCGGTCGCGGCCTTCGACATCAACCTGAAAGAGCCGTCGCTGCTCGACTTCCTGCCAAAAGTTACCGAGACCGCCGACGTCATCGACACGTTCGGAAAAATGCAGCTGATGGACCGGCTGATCGTCAATGACGGGGTCGCCAAGGTGATCGATCTCGGCTTTCACGCCTTCGACGAGTTCTTCAAGATGACCGGGGAAATCGGCTTCATGAAGGAGGCGGCGCGGCGCGGCGTCTCGCCGCTGATCCTGTTCGTCGCCGATACCGACCGCACCTCGGCGCGCGCCTTTCCGATGCTGCAGCAGCAGATTCCGCCGGCCGCCCTGGTCACCATCGACAACGAACACATCGTTCGCGGCGAGCTGCCGCCGGCCTTTGCCCGCGGCCGGGTGCTGCGCATCGCCGCCCTGCCGGTGTTCCTGAAAACCTATATCGACCGGCTGACCTTCTCGTTCACCGGCTACCTCCGCAACGAGAAGGATTCATCGACCGAACTGCATCAATGGATCCGCCAAAACTACTTCAGCTTCCGCGAACTGGAGCTGAACTTGATGCTGCAGGGGTCGTGAGTAAATACCTGGTGTCGTCCCGGACAAGTGAGCGCCAGCGCACGCAGATCCCGGACCCATACGCCGCGGCCTCTCGTTAGAGGGCACTCGCAGTCACCCTTCATCCAACTATAAACGCCCGGGATTATAGGTCCCTGAATTCGCAGGGACGACGGCTGAGAGTTTTCGCATGCGGCCGCAGTGATTGGTTAATCCTTCGTTAAGCTTCCGAAGCTTCCATCCAGATATTCATAGCGCTGATGAAACACCTGGGCGCCCCGCGTCACAGGATCGGCATTTCTCGGCCATGATCCGGTGATTGAAGCAGTGGAGATCCACCAACGCTTGTGACTGGACACACCGAAATGTTTCAATCGCTCTTGCGCAACCGCGTGCACGACTATGTTCGTACTTTCGGCGGCCGCGGCTTCAGGGCGCGCTCGGCGGAGCGAGACGCCGAAACCGACCGGGCGCGCGCGAGTTCCATACTAGGCGCAATCGAGCAAGCTTTGGACGCTGCGGAGCGGGAACATGCCGGCCTTAGCCGGCGCGTTGAAGATGTCCTGGCCCGCGCCGCTGTCACCGTGGGAAATGGAGCCGACGAATACCTCGAGCGCGACGCGCTCGACAGTCACCATCAAGATTTATTCAGCACCGAAATTTCCAATGGCCAGCGTCGCCTCCAGCAGCTCGCGACCGAGATCACGCATTTCAAATTTCTGAGATCTGCGGCGCTCAGCAGGCTTTCGGATTTTCGGGACGCCAGCGTCGCCAAGCGGGCGGAGGAATAGTTAGGCCGTCGTCCCTGCTTCGCAGGGACGACGAGCCGATAGTTCAGCGCGTTGAAATCTCAATGCCCCTCGAACGCCATCAGTGTTCGTACCGGCACGTCCATCGCCCGCAGCTTGGCGGCGCCACCGAGATCCGGCAGGTCGATGATGAAGCAGGCCGCCACCACGTCGGCGCCGATCTGGCGCAGCAGCTTGACCGCGCCTTCCGCGGTACCGCCGGTGGCGATCAAATCGTCGACCACGATCACCCGCTCGCCGGGCTTGATGGCGTCGGCGTGCATTTCCATTTCATCGAGGCCGTATTCCAGAGAATAGGCGATGCGCACCGTGGTATGCGGCAGCTTGCCCTTCTTGCGGATCGGCACGAAGCCGGCCGAGACCTGATGCGCCACCGCGCCGCCGATGATGAAGCCGCGCGCCTCGATGCCGGCGACCTTGTCAATCTTGGAGCCTGCCCAGGGATCCACCAGCTGATCCACCGCGCGGCGGAACGCGCGGGGGTCGCCGAGCAGCGTGGTGATGTCGCGAAACAGGATCCCGGGCTTGGGGTAATCCGGAATGGTGCGGACGGTGGCCTTCAGATCATGTTCGAACGTCATTAGTTTCCCTCTTCCACTTCGTCATTTGCGAGCGCAGCGAAGCAACAAGACTGTCGTCGCCCGGCTTGACCGGGCGATCCAGTACGCCGCGGCTTCTCGGTTGAACACGTCCGCCTCTGGAATACTGGGTCGCCCGGTCAAGCCGGGCGATGACAGCGGTACTCGCAATGACGTCCTGCCTCAATTCGTCACCACGCCGAGCCGGAACGCGTTTTCCACGATGCGCAGGCCGACTTCGCCGCCGAGCGACATCAGCGATTCCGGGTGAAACTGAACGCCGCCGACCGGCAAGGTCTTGTGCTCGATCGCCATCGCCACGCCGTCCTCGGTGCTCGCGGTGACGCTGAGGACGTCGGGCATGCTGTCGCGCTCGACATAGAGCGAATGATAGCGGCCGATCACGATTTCATTGGGCAGGTTCTGCATCAGGCGCCCGCCCCGCACCTGGACCCGCGACGGCCGGCCATGTGCGGGCTGGCCAAGCTGGCCGAGCTGGCCGCCGAAATATTCGCCGATCGCCTGCACGCCGAGGCAGACGCCGAAGATCGGCAATTTCCTGTCGAGCGCCGTGTCG
>JAUXWH010000198.1 GCA_030681365.1 Bradyrhizobium sp. | reverse complement strand
TCGCGCGTGTTCGCGCCGAGGGCGGGCGCCGGGTGGTGGCGATTTTCGCCGTCTCGACCGTCGTCACCATCGCCAACATGTTCGGGCAGGTGGAACTGAATGAGTGGAACGGCCAGTTCTTCGACGCCGTGGGCCGCAAGGTTCTGTCGGGCTTCGTCCATCATCTCTGGACGTTCCTCGTCATCATTGCCGTCTTGCTGGCGCTCACGGTGGCCCAGACCTTTCTGCAGGAACGGCTGAAATTCCGGTTACGCGAGTGGATCACCCGTCACCTGCTGGTCGAGTGGCTCAAGCCGTTGCGCGTCTATCAGCTGGGCTTTGCCGGCCAGTATGGTCACAATCCGGACCAGCGCATCCAGGAGGATACGCGCCTGCTCGGCGACTACAGCGCGGACCTCGGCTGCGGCATGGTCTACTCCCTGCTCCAGATCGCCGCTTTCGTCGGGGTGCTGTGGGCCTTGTCGGCGCAGGTCACCTTCCAGGTGGCGGGCCACGACATCGCCATTCCCGGCTACATGGTCTGGTGTGCCCTCGGCTATGCCCTGATCGGCTCCGGCCTGACCTGGCTGGTGGGACGGCCGCTGATTGCCCTGAATGGCGAACGATATGCGCGCGAGGCGGAATTCCGCTTCGCTCTCGTTCGGGTCAACGAATCCGGCGAGAGCATCGCGCTGCATGGCGGGGAGAAGGACGAACAGCGGCATCTCGAGGCCGCGCTCGCGGCCGTCGTGGATACCATGCGGCGAATCTCTTCGTCGCTCGCCCGCCTCACCTGGATCACATCGGGCACTGGCTGGCTGTCGCTCGTCGTTCCGATACTCGTGGCCGCACCGGCCTATTTCGGCGGCAGCCTGACCCTCGGCGGCCTGATCATGGTGGCAGGCGCCTTCTCCCAGGTGCAGGGCGCGATGCGATGGTTCGTGGACAATTTTTCGCGGCTCGCCGACTGGCGGGCGGCGGTCCACCGCGTCGCGCGCTTCCGCGAAGCGCTCGACAACCTGCCCGCGGCCGAAGAGGGCGCGGAGGAGATCAAACGCGCGCCGCACCCGGACGGCCACCTCGCTTTCGAGGGTGTGCGCGTCCTGCTGCCGGACGGGCACATCATCATAGACGACGCGACCGTCAGCATCGCACCGGGCGAGCGAGTGCTGATCGTCGGCGATACCGGTCGAGGAAAATCGACGCTGTTCCGCGCCGTGGCGGGTCTCTGGCCGTGGGGTTCCGGGACCATCCTCACGCCTCCGCCCGGGACGATGGCGTTCCTGCCGCAGCGCCCTTACCTGCCGCTGGGCACGTTACGCAACGCCCTGAGTTATCCGAGCGCCATCGATGCTTTCCCCGATGCGGATATCCGAAAGGCACTGGAGCGGTGCGATCTCGGCAATCTCATTCCCAAGCTCGACCGCACCGAGCGCTGGGACAAGGAGCTTTCACTCGGCGAACAGGAGCGCCTCGCTTTCGCGCGGCTGCTGCTGCGCAAGCCGGGATGGGTCTTTCTCGACGAAGCGACGGCCGCGCTCGACGAGGACAGCCAGCGCCGCGTCATGCGACTGTTCGATGATGAACTGAAGCAGACGACGGTACTGAGCATCGGTCACCGTCCGGATCTTGCCGTCTACCACACGCGAACGCTTCAGCTGGTTCATGGACTTGACGGTGACCGCCTCAAGCTCAAGCCGCCCCCTGCTCCACCTCCGCCGCGGCGCTGGCTGCAACGGCTCGACGACTGGTTGCTGGCCATCCGGTCCTGATGCCGTCCGGCTTCGCGCGAGGCGGCGGCCGGCGCGGGTGTCCAATTCGAATCGATTGCGTTAAATCAAGACAAGCCGTGCGCGATGCATGGATAATGGATCACGCCCCAACGGCAAGATTCATCCTTGGGAAGGGCGCATCCGGCGAATTGCGGTGGGGCCTGCGCGACCATGAGCAGATCAAGCATTGCTCTCGTCAACCTTCGGGCCGCTGTCATCATCGTGGTGCTGGCGTTCCATTCCGTTCTCCCCTACCTCGCCTCCTTGCCGGCCGCCGCGTATCCCTTCGACAGCGCGCCTTATGTTTGGCTGGCCTTTCCGATCGTGGACAGCCAGCGATGGTTCGGCTTCGACCTGTTCTGCGCCTGGCAGGACGTCAGTCTGATGGCCCTGATGTTCTTCCTCTCGGGCCTGTTCGTGCCGTCAAGCCTCGCGCGCAAGGGAAGCTGGAAGTTCCTGTCGGACCGCCTGCTGCGGATCGGCCTGCCCCTGGTGCTGGCGGTGATTTTTCTCGCGCCGCTCGCCTATTATTCCGCCTATCGCACCACGGCCTCTGACCCCGGCCTCCATGCCTATTGGCAACATTGGCTCGCGCTGCCGTTCTGGCCAAGCGGGCCGCAATGGTTCCTCGGCCAGCTGCTGGCGTTCAACGTTCTCGCGGCCGCGATGCATCGCTTCGTTCCCGGATGGGACCGGCCCTTGGTTCGGCTGGCTGCTTTCGCCGGCGACAATCCGGCGCGGTTCCTCGTGGTTCTGGTGGCGGTCTCCGCGCTCGCCTATGTCCCCCTGGCGTTGGCCTGGTCGCCGTTCGAATGGATGAACATCGGCCCCGTTTCCTTTCAGCTCAGCCGGCCGTTGCATTACCTCGTCTATTTCCTCGCGGGCGTGGCGGTCGGGACCTATGGCCTCGATCGCGGCCTGCTCGACTGCGACGGGCTTCTGGCGCGGCGCTGGCCGGCATGGCTGGCCGCGGCCTTTACCGGTTTCCTGCTTTGGGCCGCGCCGACCTCGGTGACGATGGCGGATTGGAGCAACGCTGCGCTCGTCATGAAACTGGCCGCCGGCATGGGCTTTGTCGTCGCCTGCGCGGCGGGCTGCCTGTGCTCGCTGGCGATCTGCCTGCGTTTTGCAAATTGGCGCCTGCGGGCGTTTGACAGCCTTTCCGCCAATGCCTACCGAATGTACCTGATCCACTACGTGTTTGCCGTCTGGCTGCAATATGCTCTGCTGGGCGTCGGGTTGTTTGCGATCGGCAAGGCCGCGATTGTGTTCGGCGGCACCCTGATCATGAGTTGGACCATCGCCGCCGCCATCGGTGGCGCGCTGCCGGTCTCGCGGCGGCATGCCACCCTGCGGGGGTACGCCGGGCGTGAAGGCTGAATTGACGTCGGACGGAAAGTGATCGAGTCCCGGTAACATGCCATTGGTCTTCACTCTCGCATTCCGAAATCTGTTTCATGACCGGCTTCGCTTCATTGCGACGGTGATCGGCATCGTGTTCTCGATCGTTCTGGTCACCGTCCAGATGGGACTGTATCTGGGCTTCGGCCGCATGGTGACGACGATGATCGATCATGCGTCCGCCGATCTGTGGATCATGCCGCAGGGAACCAAATGCTTCGAGGACCCCTCGCTGCTGGACACGCGCGAGCGCTATCGCGCCCTTTCGATCGACGGCGTGGCGGAGGCGATCCCCGTCGTCATCGGATTTGCCGATTGGCGAATCCCGGGCGGCGCGACGACGCCGGTTTTCGTCATCGGTTCGGATCTGCGGGCCGGCGGCCTGCAACCGTGGAACCTGGTGGAAGGCCGGGTCGAGGCGCTGTCGACCCCGAACGCCGTCGCGATCGACAGGTCCTATTTCGACCGTCTCGGCGTCTCGGGGACGGGGTTGGGGGCGACCGCCGAAATCCGCCAGCAACTGGTGCGGGTCGCCGCCGTCACCGACGGCATTCGTTCCTTCACCACGACGCCGTTCGTTTTCATGGACGTCGATCGGGCGCGGGCCCATACCGGAGTTCCCTCCGGCAAGGCCACCTATGTCCTGGTGCGCCTGAACCCGGACACCGACCGGGCTTCCGTCCGCCGTCAGCTGCTGTCGAACATCTCCGATGTCGAGGTTCTGACCACGGCGGAGTTTCGCGAGCGCAGCCGCTCGTTCTGGCTGTTCAGCACCGGCGCCGGTGCAGCATTGTTCGCGGGAGCGTTGCTCGGCGTGATCGTCGGCACCGTCATTGTCGCCCAGACGCTCTATTCGAGCACCAAGGAGCATCTCAACGAGTTCGCCACGCTGCGCGCCATCGGTTCGTCCCGGCGCTATATCTACAAGGTGATCGTCTGGCAGGCGCTCCTCAGCGCCGTCATCGGTTTCTCTCTCGCCGCGCTGATCGGCGAGATCATCGTGGGAGCGACCGCTGCCACTGCGTTGCCGATCGTCATTACGCCCGGACTGATGGCCGGACTGTTTCTGCTCACCGTCGTGATGTGCGTCGGCTCGGCCATTGCCGCGATCGTTCAGGTTACCCGCGTCGACCCAGCCATAGTGTTCACGCGATGACCGAACCCTTGCTCGAGGCGACGAATGTGGCGAAGGTCCTCGGCAGCGGCGCTGCGAAGGTGGCGGCGCTCAAGGGCGTCAGCCTGACGCTCAAGGGCGGCGAACTGACGCTTCTGATGGGGCCTTCCGGGAGCGGCAAGACCACGCTGCTGTCGATTCTCGGATGCATGCTGACGCCGACGGAAGGAACCGTTCGCATTTGCGGGCATTCAACCGCCGGCGCCGATCCCGAGGCGCTGGCGCTTCTCAGGCGCGAACATGTGGGCTTTGTCTTCCAGTCGTTTCATCTGTTTCCGACGCTGTCAGCCACGGACAATGTCCGGCTGGCGCTGGATATCCGCGACGAAGGCGCCAGGAGCGCAAAGGCCAAGTCGCGCGAGGCGCTGGCCCGGGTCGGCCTGCCGCACAAGATAAAGGCGTTTCCGCGCGAACTCAGCGGCGGGGAACAGCAGCGCGTCGCGATCGCTCGCGCCATCGTCGGAAATCCGTCCATCATCCTGGCCGACGAGCCGACCGCCGCGCTGGATGGCGAGAACGGCCAGGCGATCATGAAGATCCTCGCCGGAATCGCCAGGGAAAACGCGCGGGCGGTGCTGATCGTAACGCATGATCCGCGGCTGATGCCGTTCGCGGATCGCGTTGTCCATATCGAGGACGGACGGATCGTCCGCGAGGAGCGCCGGGGCGCCGGACTGCAATGATGCCTGTGAATGTTATCGGGAGATGATCCATGCCGAAACACCGCATAGCCCTGGTTACGATCTCGTGGCTGGTCATCGCCATCGCGGTCTCGATCGCAGCCCGCGGCGTCATGGCCGCCGAACCGCAGGACAAACGATGGCAGGCCGTTGCGCCCGGCCGCGTCGAGCCCTGCTCCGGCCAGATCAAGGTCGCGGCCGCCGCCACGGGGGTGGTCGACAAGGTGCTGGTGAAGGCCAACGACAAGGTGTTTGCCGGCGAACCATTGATCCAACTCGCTGACGGCGAGTTCGTCGCGCGGCTGGCGGCGGCGGAAACGATGGTCGCGCTGCGCCAGCGCGGGCGGGACGAGAGATCGGTTACGGGCAGCGCGAACGCGCGACGCAAGGCCAGGGATGCCGTGGCCGATGCCGAACTGGCGGTATATGCCGTGCGCGCCATCGTCGACCGGGCTGCCGCCGAGTTGCGGGCCAAAGGCGGGCCGGACGACAGCCTGACCACGGCCCGCTCGGCACTGGCGCGGGCCCAGGCCGAGTTGACCAAACGCCAGGAAGAGCTTCGGACGCTCGAGGAGGACAGCCCCTTGCCCACCATTCCGGAGGGCCAGCTCAGCATCGCCCGATCGGAATACGCCGTGGCGCGATCAGCCCTCGACAGGATGACGCTGCGTGCGCCGATCGACGGCACCGTGCTTCAGGTCAATGTGCGTGTGGGCGAACTGGTTTCGCCCGGCTCGCCACAGCCGGCGGCGCAGATCGCCGATCTCTCGGCCCTGTGCGTGCGCGCGGAACTGGACGAGCGCGACCTCGGATCTGTCAAGGTCAAGCAGCCGGTATCGGTGCAGGCCTCGGCGTTTCCCGGCCGCGAGTTCGAGGGAAGCGTCTCGTCGGTCGCCCCCCTCGTCGAGCGCGGCCGCCTTGAGCCGCCCGGATCGCGCAACCAGACCGACGTGGACGTGGTTGCGATAATGGTCGAACTGACGGGATCGGGATCGGCAGAGCTTACGGTCGGAATGAAGGCCGATGTCTATTTCCGCGCGCAGAAGTAGTTGATCGGCAGATCGGCGCCCTGGTCCCGACGGTCGAGCTGCTGGCGGACCGGGAGACATTTCCGCCTCGGGCAGATCATCGTGGCGACGACGGCCCCTGGCCCTGGAGGCGGCCAAGTATCGCAGTGAGGTCCTCCTGCCTGAACGGCTTTCTCAGCAGCGGCCGGCCGGCATGGCCTTCTCGCAGACTCTGAGCGGTGTTCCCGGTCGCGTAAAAGAAACGTATGCCACGCGAGGAAAGCGCCTCCGCCACCGGATGGCTATCCTTGCCATTCAAATTCACATCCAGCATCGCGACGTCGAAGGCTTGCGTGGCGATCAGGGCGAGGGCCTTGTCGACCGTCGCTGCGGAGCTGACCGATTTGTACCCAAGGTCGGCCAGCATGTCTTCGATCATCATGACAAGCAGCAGTTCATCCTCAACAACGAGAACCCGTCGGTCGCAAAGCAGTCTATCCGTCACGGGCGGCTTCGGGCAGCGGGATGCTCATCGTGCAGACAAGACCGTCCGGCCGAAAGTCGAGATCCACGTTTCCTTCCAGCTCATGGGCCAGGCCACGCTCGATCACCCGCGATCCGAACCCCTTGTGCGCGGGCGGCGTGACCATGGGGCCGTCTTTCTCCTGCCATTTCAGCACCAACCGCCTGCCATCCGGTGCACTCTCCGTTGTCCACTCGATCAGGATTGATCCCGCCTCGTTGGACAATGCGCCGTATTTCACGGCGTTGGTTGCGAGCTCGTTGAACGCCACGCCGAGGGACAGCGCCGCCTTGGGCGGGAAGCGGATATTCTCGCCCGTGATCACAATCCGATCCGTCCCACCGCCCGAGACCACGAACGGTTCCACGGCATCGTGGACGATATCGTACAGCCCGGCGCTTTCCCATTTTTCGCGGGTCAGCAGGTCGTGCGACCGGGACAGCGCAAACAGACGTGACTCGATGGATTCCCGGATGACCTTGGGGTCGGACGAGGTTCGCAACGTCTGCCGGACAATCGATTGCACCGTTGAAAGGGTGTTCTTGACGCGATGGTTCAGTTCGTCGATCAGCATTCGGGACTGAACTTCATTCTGCTTATGTTTGGTGAGATCGACCAGCGAGGCAAAATACTGAACGATGTGGCCGTCCTCGTCGCGAACCGGGCTGATGAAGACCGCCGACCAGAATTCGCTTCCATCCTTGCGGCGATAAAGAACCTCCGCCCCGCTATTCGGCAAACCCTCGAATTCGGCCTTGATCCGCGCCATCGCTTCGGCGTCGGCGCTGTGAGCCAGGAGAAAATTGAAGCTCTTGCCGAGCAGCTCCTCGCGGCGATATCCCGTTAAGGAGAGAAAGCTGTCATTGGCAAAAATGATCGGATTGTCGGGCTCCGTCGCATCCGTAAACACCATGGCCATTCGGGTCGTCTCGGCGGCCACGACAAACGGGCCGAGGCCCTTCCGAAAGCCTTCGACGTCGGCCTCGGCACCCTTCTGCTGGTCAGACTTGATTGTTATCTCCGACATGCCACGGGTCGATCCGATTGCTGGCAGACGATATCACGACGACGCACGGCCGCCGACGACGCCCCAATACCAAACGCATCCGCTCACAGGGTTGGCAGACCAACGCTCCACCCCTGCGGCGCGCAGGGGCGACACTCACTCAATCAACCATTGCCCGCCATCAAGGGCAAGGGTGGCGATAACCGTCGTAGCCAAGATAGGTCCTGGAATACGGATCATAGGACTTGAAGCGCCGTGCGCAGTAAGCGACCGCGCCGTCGCCGACATAGGCCGGCGCGACGGCGTAAGGAGGCGGCACGACATAGGCGGGACCGTAATAGCCGGGGTACCCGTAATAGCCGTAGGGCTGCGTTGAGCCGATGATCGCCCCGCCGATCAGCGCGCCGGCGATGCCAAGACCAATGGCCGGGCCATAGCCGCGACGATATCTCACCATCTCCACCGAGGGCTCCACTGCGTTTTGCAGCATCCGCGGCGATCCGATCGGCGCCGCTGCCGCAGGCGCGATAGTCCAAAATGTCGCGACCGCCAGTGCGGCAAGAAAAACGCCAGACGATTTCTTCATTTCAACACCTCCAGGGACATGACCAGGGGCAAGCCCTGCTCGGTACATTGTCAGGCGGCGGCAGCCCGGCGTATTGACATGGCTCAACAACCGCAGTGTGTCCGTCTGCGGCCTCAAACCGGCATCGAGCGAGGTTTCGGGGATTCAGCGATCGCCAGCACCGTCAGGGACTTACAGTCCCTTCGACGCCCCGCTTTGCCCGATGGCGTCATCTTGCACCCCAGGCAAGTTAATCGGGATCATTATGGCTGGGAGATGATTGCCCCTGTGTTCGGCGCTTTGTGCGGCCGATTACCTGCTTCACTTGCCGAAAGTGCCGTCATGATCCACCTCGATCATTCCACTGCCCCCGCCGTCGTTCTGGTCGTCGAGGACGAGATGCTGCTGCGAATGCGCGCCGTCGACATGGTGGAGGACGCCGGTTACACCCCCGTAGAGGCGGTTGACGCCGACCAGGCCATCGCCATCCTGGAGTCCAGGTCTGATATCGCCTTGCTGTTCACCGATATTCAGATGCCGGGCCAAATGGACGGATTGGGTCTCGCCCACACCGTTCATGACCGCTGGCCGCAGATCAAGATCATCCTGGTATCCGGGCAGCTGAAGCTGGCCAAGACAGACCTTCCCGCCGACAGCCTCTTTTTCGGAAAGCCGCTCGCGACCGCGGAAATGATCGCCGAGATGCGGAACATGATCGGTCACGCCCTAAAGCGACGGTAATGCGACATAAGCGCCGGGAATCGCATGGATTGGCGCCGAAACCGCCTCAATTGATCTGAGCGGTAAGCGACATAGGGTGCTATAGTCGCGAATGCTAGAAATCGATCATCATCAAGACCGGCGTCACTTCCACGACGGAGCCCCGCCGCTGGACTTTCTCGCCGCGGAGAATGTCAGCCTTCGGCTGCTGCTGGCACAGGCGGAAATCAACGCCCAGGAACTGCTCGACCAGGCCGGCATCGACGCCCGCGAGCGCGCGGCGGCCGACAAGCTGCAGAAGCTGATCCTGGAAGAACTGCACCACCGCATCAAGAACACGCTGGCGACGGTGAGCGCCATTGCCTCGCAGAGCCTGCGCAACGTGGCCGGCGCCGAGCACGCGCAGCACGCCATCGAGGGCCGGCTGCTGGCGCTCGGACGGGCGCACGACCTGCTGCTGCAGGCGCGATGGAGCAGCGCCGACCTGGAAAAAATCGTGCGCGGCGCCACCGAAGCCTTCGACGATCCCGACGTGGCGAAGTTCTCGGTTTCGGGGCCGGATATCCGGATCGCCTCGGGCGCCGTGATTGCCATTGCGATGACGCTGAACGAGCTCTGCACCAACACCACCAAGTTCGGCGCGCTGTCGATCCCGACCGGCCGCGTCGACATTGCCTGGACCGTCGACGACAGCGCGCAACGGCTGCGCCTGACCTGGACCGAGAGAAACGGGCCCACGGTCCAGCCGCCTGCCCGGCAGAGTTTCGGCACCCGCCTGATCGAGACCCTCGGCAGGCAGCTCAAGGGCAATGTCACATTGAGCTATGAACCCACCGGCTTCGTCTATGCGTTCGACGTGCCGCTGGCATCGCTGACGCCGGCAGCCGCCGCATAGACTCGCGGAATACCGGTCAGGGAAGCACCGATTTTGACCTTCGCGCGATCGCCCTGCGCAGCGCCTCGAATACCCTGGCATCCCGGGACTGCGCGACATTGAAGCGCAGAAAGCTGGTCGCCGATTGCGACAGGCTGAAAGCGTTGCCGGGGGCGAGAACGATGTTCTCCGCAAGCGCATCCCTGGCCACGTCAGCCGCATCGATGCCGTCAGGCAGCCGGCTCCACAAGAACATGCCGGCCTGAGGCTCGAGCCACGGTTCGATACCGAGGGATTTCAGCCGCACGCTGACCTCGGCCATGGCGCGGGACAGGCGCAGGCGCAGCGCTTCAATGTGCTTGCGGTAGCTGCCGTCGCGCAGGACATGGAGAACCAGTTCGGCGGCGAGCCGTCCGCCACCGAACGAGGTGGCGATCTTCAGGTCGATCAATCCCTCGATCCAGTCGGGGCGCGCGGCGATGAATCCGCAGCGGGCCGAAGCCGACAATGTCTTGGAAAAGCTGCCGATGTGGATCACGCGATCGAGGCCATCGAAGGCCGCCAGCCGCGGCGCCAGCACATGCTCGAAATCGGCGAAGATATCGTCCTCGATAATGGTCAGGCCGAACGCTTCGGCCAGCTTCAAGACCCGGTGCGCCGTGACAGGTGAAAGCGTGGCTCCGGTCGGATTGTGGATCGCCGAGTTGGTGATGTAGAGCCGGGGCCTGTGCTCATGGAGCGCCTGGGCGAACAGCTCGATATCCGGCCCCGCCGGGGTATAGGGGACGCTGACGATGCGGGCGCGATGGGCGCGCAGCAGCGCATGGAAATTGAAGTAGCAGGGATCGTCGACCAGCACGGTGTCACCAGGCTCAAGCAGGAACCGGCATAACAGATCGATCGCCTGCGTCCCCGACTCCGTGAGTATGATCTGGTCCGGCGATGCCTCGATGCCGCGCTCGGCCATTCGCCGCGCGATCAGCTGGCGCAGGGGCGGCAGTCCGAGCGGGGCACCGTAGTCGGCCAGTTCAGGACCGTTGGCCCGCGACAGCCTTCGAAGCGCGCGGCGCATGCCGTCTTCCGGCAGCCAGGACGGCGGCAGCCAGCCGCAACCGGGTTTCAGATCGGTGTCGCCGGCCGCCAGCGATTGGCGGGAAATCCAGAACGGATCGATCGCCCGGTCCAGTTTCGGTCCGATTTCCGACAGTGCCAGCGGGGCCGCCTGGCTGGCCACGTAGAACCCGGACCCGGGGCGGGACTGGATCACCCCTTCGGCGACCAGCCGGTCATACGCCTCGACCACCGTGGACGTCGACACCCGCAGGGTGGCCGCGAACGACCGGATCGACGGCAGTTTATCGCCAGGCGTCAGGCTGCGGCCGGCAATGCGCTGCCGGATGGCGGCCATGACCATCGCCACGCGTGTCCCGCTCTTGGCTTGTTCGCTCATCTGTATTGTATCCGATACCATAACAGTTTGCTCAAACCGTAGCGGACTGTCACTGGGATTTCCCCCTGCCGCCGTCGATAAGGGCGATCAAAAAGGAGTTTCGGATGGACCGCATGGCGAGCGGATGGATCAATGGATTCATGGGGATGGTGATCTTCAGTGGGTCGCTCCCGGCCACGCGCGTGGCGGTGATCCAGTTCGATCCGGTCTTTCTGACGGTCGCGCGTGCGGCGATCGCCGGCGCGCTGGCGCTCGCCCTGCTGCTGGTGTTCCGGGAAAAGCGTCCGTCGCGCGGCGATCTCGTCTCACTCGTGATCGTAGCCCTCGGCGTCGTCGTCGGCTTTCCGCTGCTGACGGCACTGGCGCTGCAGTACATCACTTCGGCGCACTCCATCGTCTTTATCGGACTGCTCCCCCTGGCGACGGCGATCTTCGGCGTGGTGCGCGGCGGCGAGCGGCCAAAACCCGCATTCTGGATCTTCTCCGCGCTCGGCAGCGCATTGGTGGCCGGCTTCGCCCTGATGCAGGGGCTGACGGCCTCGGCTGCCGGCGATGCATTGATGCTGGCGGCCATCGTCGTTTGCGGGCTCGGCTATGCCGAAGGCGCGAAGCTTTCCCGCAAGCTCGGCGGCTGGCAGGTGATCTCCTGGGCGCTTGTGCTTTCGCTTCCCGTAATGGTCGCGCTGCTGATGTTCTGGATGCCGCCGAGCTTTTCCGGCATCGAATGGCCGGCCTGGCTTGGCCTCGCCTATGTGTCGCTGTTCAGCATGCTGATCGGCTTCGTCTTCTGGTATCGCGGCCTTGCCCAGGGCGGCATCGCCGCGGTGGGCCAACTGCAATTGCTGCAACCCTTCTTCGGGCTGGCGCTCGCGGCCACGCTGCTGCATGAGCCCGTGACCTGGATGATGCTGGTCGTCACCGTCGCCGTCATCCTGTGCGTGGCGGGGGCGCGGAAATTCGCCAGCTAGGATCGAGCCGCCGCGTGCCGGCGCGCCCTGTATTTCTACGGAGTTCCAACTTAACGCGGACGTAGGGCCGTGCCGGCCATGGTGCGCCCTCAACTCCTGCAACCCAACAGATCGCTCCGGAAACGATGGCGCTACAGCCGGATCACTCCATCATCGCCGAACTCGAGGACGCCGTCAGAACCGGCTCGCCCGCGGAGCGGGTCGAAACGCTTCGACAGGTGACCAACCTGTTCCTGCATGACGGCGCGCGCCTCAACGAGGAACAGGTTAAGATCTTCGACGACGTCATGTGCCTGCTGATCGCCCGCGTCGAAAGCCGCGCCCGGGCCGAATTCGGCAAGCGCCTGGCGCCGGTCGCGTTCGCGCCGCCGGAAGTCGTGCAGCAGCTGGCATGGGACGATGAAATCGCGGTCGCCGGCGACGTGCTGACCCAATCCACCCGGCTCAATACCAGCACGCTGGTCGAGATCGCGCGCAAGAAGGGGCAGGATCATCTGCTCGCCATCTCCGGCCGCAGCGACCTGCCCGAAGCCGTCACCGACGTGATCATCGATCGCGGCGAGCAAAAGGTCATCAAGAAGCTCGCCACCAATTCGAGCGCGCGGATTTCCGAGGCCGGTTATTCCGGCATCGTGGCGCGGGCCGGCGGCGACGACGAACTCACCGAGATCCTCGGACTGCGCATCGACCTGCCGATCAAATTCCTGCGCGACCTGTTGCGGCGCGCCTCCGACGCCGTCCGCGCCAGGCTGGCGGCGATCGCGTCGCCGGAACTGCGCGACGAAATCAAGCGGGTGCTGCAATCGATCCTCGGCGAAGACGACGACACTTCGTCGGCGCGGGATTTCAGCGCTGTCGAAAAGTTCATCAAGCTGAAGAAGGAATTGAACGAGCTCGACGACGCCGCCGTCTTCCTGTTCGCCGAGGCCGGAAAATTCGACGAGGTGATCGTTTCGCTCGCCGTGCTCAACGACGCCCCGATCGAAATGATGGCGCGGCTGCTGGACGGACCGCGCGCCGACCTCATCCTGATTCCCTGCCGCTCGGCCCGCCTGAACTGGCCGAGCGTCGAGACCATCCTGCGCAACCGGCCGATGCCGGCGCCGATCAACGCCCAGACCCTGGCACTGGCGCAGCGTGACTACCGCAAACTGTCGATGGAAACCGCGCAGCGCACGGTGCGCTTCTGGCGGCTACACAACAAAATCGGGAAGTAGCGCTGCCGAGGGAACGGCACCGCGAAAGTCTCAGGCCGCGCGCACCGTATCCAGGAACCTGCCGACCTCCTGCTCTAGGCGTTTGCTTTCAAACGAAAGCGACTGCGCCGACGTCAGCACCTGCGACGATGCCGACCCGGTTTCGCTGGCGCCACGCTGCACGTCGGTGATGTTCGACGAAACCTGCTGGGTGCCTTGAGCTGCCTGCTGGACGTTACGGGCGACCTCCTGGGTGGCGGCGCCCTGCTCTTCGACCGCGGATGCGATGGTCGACGAGATCTCCGAAATCTGGCCGATGGTGACGCCGATCTCCTCGATCGCGTGGACGGAATCCCGCGTCGCGTTCTGAATGTCGCTGATCTGCTTGCGGATCTCTTCCGTCGCCTTTGCCGTTTGCTCGGCCAGAGCCTTGACCTCGGAGGCCACCACCGCAAAGCCCCGGCCTGCCTCTCCGGCCCGCGCCGCTTCGATCGTTGCATTGAGCGCCAGCAGATTGGTCTGGCCCGCAACGCTGTTGATCAACTCGACCACGTCGCCGATCCGGTTGGCCGCGCTCGACAAGGCATTGACGCGATCATGGGTCTTGCGGGCCTGTTCCACCGCGTCGCCGGCCATTTTCGAGGATTGCTGCACCTGCCGGCTGATCTCGTTGACCGAGGAGGCCATCTGCTCGCTCGCGGAGGCCACCGATTGGACATTGGTCGAGGCTTCCTCGGAGGCGGCGGCGACCATGGTGGTGAGTTCCTGCGCCCGCGCTGCGGTCGCCGTCAGCGTGCCAGCCGAAGCCTCGAGCTGGGAAGAAGCCGCAGATACGGTTTGGACGATTTCCCCGATCGCGCCCTCGAAAGCGTCGGCAAGCCGGCCCATCGAGGCCACCTTTTCCTCCCGGTTGGATTTTTCCAGGGCCTCCCGCTCGACCTGCATGTTTTTCATCCTTACGGCATTGTCCTTGAATACGAGCAAGGCACGCGCCATCGATCCCATTTCGTCGCGGCGGTTCGAGCAGGGCACGACCACCGACATCTCGCCGCCGGCCAGCTTGCTCATCGCCGCGGTCATCTGGCCGAGCGAACGTATGATGCGGCTGATCACCATCCACAGGGTTGCGGCGGCAAGCAGCAGCGAGAACAGCATCAGGAAGCCGTTGAGTACCAGGGTCTGCAGGCTGCTGCGCTGTGCTGCTCCCGCCAGACGCGCGGCCTCCTGGCTTGCAAGCATGCTCAGCGCGATAACTTCATCGATCGCCGCCGTGGACTGGCTGAACCACTCCGTGGAATTGATCGGATAGCTCCCGCTGCCAAGTCCGGCGGCGTAGATCGCCTTGCGCGTATTCTCAAAGCGCTGGAACACGCGTTCGCGGACCAGGTCGGCTCCCGCCGTCACGGATCGCGGCGCCGATGATTTCGCGGCGTAGGACTGCACATAGTCCCAGGCAGCTTCCACCCGGCCGCGGACCACGCCGAGCGTGTTGATCTCCTGGGAATTCATCGGCCGTCCGGCCGCCACCAGCGCCGCTACCGTCGCGCGTTCGCGTCCCAGATACTCGCTCATGATCCAGACGAAGTGCTTGAGATTCTGCAGGCTCGACAGCCGGGCTTGCACATTGTCTTCGTCCATCGCCGCGGCGATGCGAAGATTCTGGCTCGCCACGATCAGTGCGGTGATGGTTGGCGCCCACTGCGATACGAGGGCCGCCTGACGTGCATTTGCCGGCTTGGCGATTTCGGCGTCCGCCTGCCGCCGGAGTGCCGCGACTTGCTCGAACGCGCGCTTCGCCGCTGCGATCAGCTGATCCCGGTTGGCAAAGCCCTGGGCGGCCATGCGGCCGAGTGCCCGCTCGAAAGGTTCATCGGCGAGCTTGCGGGAATTCGCTATCGCCGCGACCTGGGCATCCGTCGCGGGATTGGCGGCATTCAATGCAAGGTTGGTCGCGCCGCGCTCGCGAGCCCATTGGCCGGCGCTCGCCAGCAGCAGATCGGCGGTTTCGTTGACGGACGCGGCATCGGAAGCCGTCGTACGCTCGAGGCTTGCGTGATGCAGGACGTAACCCGAGACCGCCAGCCCGAGCAGGGACAGCAGCGTGACCGCCGTGATCAACAGATTGCGAATATTCCACACTGTTGCAGCTTCAGCCGAAGAATTCATGGCGTGATGCCTTCAATCAAAGGAATGCAAAGAGACTGTTGACGCCGAAATTGCGAAGCGCGGGACGCGGAAAAAATCCGCGGAGATCTTGGAGTCTCGTTCGGTCGTCGACTTAGAGATAACCCGGATCAGCTTAATTTCGAGTGAATTCGCCGAAGTGACGTCCACTTCGCAATCACACGCGTGGCGAAGACGGCAACCACGAATAGCGGTTGCGCTGCATCATCTTCTCTTGCTCGAAATATTTCCTGACTGCTGCATGCATCGCCGCAGTGGCGCGAGCACGCGTTGTCGTCGCGCGAAGTCCGGTGTGTCGCTGCGATTCGCTTCACCTCTATTTCTACGGTAATCCCGCAGGAGTGAAGCCAGAAGATCTGAACCACCGACTTGATTCGACGCCGACGGAGCCGGCGTGCGGACCTCGGATGTTCGCAGGCGGTCGCACGAACGATCAACCCCGGATCGGCAGCGCGTCGCATCCGACGCACTGCCTCCGGGGTCTGACGATTCGTCTTCACTTGCTGGTCTTGTCGCCCGAGGCGTTTTTTCCTGAGAGCGCGCTGGCGCGCTCGAGACTCAGTTCTTCGTCTTGTCGACCAGCGCGCCCTTCTTGATCCACGGCATCATGTCGCGCAGCTTGGCGCCGACTTCCTCGATCGGATGTTCGGCGAGCTTGGCGCGGGTGGCCTTGAACGAGGTCTGGTTGACCTTGTTCTCCAGCATCCAGTCGCGGGCGAACTTGCCGCCCTGGATGTCAGCGAGAACGCGCTTCATCTCGGCCTTGGTCTCGGCGGTGACGATGCGCGGGCCGGTGACGTATTCGCCGTATTCGGCGGTGTTGGAGATCGAGTAGTTCATGTTGGCGATGCCGCCTTCATAGATCAGGTCGACGATCAACTTCACCTCGTGCAGGCATTCGAAATACGCCATCTCGGGCGCGTAGCCGGCTTCGACCAGCGTCTCGTAGCCGCCCTTGATCAGTTCGACCAGGCCGCCGCACAAGACCACCTGCTCGCCGAACAAATCGGTCTCGCACTCTTCCTTGAACGAGGTCTCGATGATGCCGGCGCGGCCGCCGCCGATCGCCGAGGCGTAGCTCAGCCCGAGGTCGTGGGCGTTGCCCGAAACGTCCTTGGAAATCGCGATCAGGCAGGGCACGCCGCCGCCGCGCTGGTATTCCGAGCGCACGGTATGGCCGGGGCCCTTCGGCGCGATCATCAGCACGTCCAGATCGGCGCGCGGGTCGAGCAGGTTGAAATGCACGTTGAGGCCGTGCGCGAACACCAGCGCGGCGCCGTTCTTCATGTTGTCGTGCATGTGCTCGCGGTAGATGTCGCCCTGCAGTTCGTCGGGGGTCAGCATCATCATGAGGTCGGCCCATTTGGCGGCCTCGGCGACTTCCATCACCTTGAAGCCGGCGGCTTCCGCCTTCTTGGCCGAGGCCGAACCCTTGCGCAGCGCGATCGCGACGTCCTTGACGCCGGAATCCTTCAGGTTCAGCGCATGGGCGTGGCCCTGGCTGCCATAGCCGACGATGCAGACCTTCTTGCCCTTGATCAGGTTCAGGTCGGCGTCGCGATCGTAATAAACACGCATGGTCGTTTCCTCATAGGTGGCCAAAATCGGCCGGTTAATCAGGCTTTTAGGTGGTCAGGACCGCCGGCCGCCCGCGAATTTCCGAGGTTGTCTAGAGCATTTTCCCCGTCAGGGGAAATCCGTTTTGGCATGGCGCAGTGCGGCATCATGCGTCCATCAGGACAGGGTAGAGCGAGGCCAGCAGCAACAGCGCCATGACGATGTTGAAGGCCCGCACCGCCCGAGGTGAAGTCAGGATCGGCCGCAGCGCGCTGCCGAACGCCGCCCAGGCCGCGCAGGACAGCGTTCCCAGCAGCAGGCTGAGCAGGACCTGGATCACGATATTCCAGGGAAAGCCGGCGATGCCCGCATAGGCGGTGATGGTGCCGATCACCATCACCCAGCCCTTGACGTTGATCCACTGGAACATGGCCGCGCCCCAGAACGTCATCGGCCCGCGCGCATTGTCCTGGTCCGGCGCGGCCGGTCCGGACATGGCGATATGGAAGGCGAGATAGACCAGATAGGCGATCCCGGCATATTTGAGGATGGTCTGCAGCACCGGATAGGTGATGAAGATGGTGCCGAGCCCGAGGCCCACCGCCCCGATCATAAAGGCGAAGCCGATGGTGATGCCCGCGGCATGCGGCAGCGTGCGGCGGAAGCCATAGGTCAGCCCCGACGACAACAGCATGATGTTGTTCGGCCCCGGCGTGAAGAACATCACGGTGGCGAACATGACGAAGGCGATCAGCAGCGATTGCGACACGCTAGCCCTGCTCGCCGGGTTTCGGCTTGCGCAGCAGGTAGGTGCCGTGCAGCGGCGCGTGGTAGTCGGCCGAGACCAGCGTGAAGCCGACGTCGGTCAGCATGCGCTCGATCACCCAGCCGAAGGTGGAATATTCGTCGCGCATGTGGGTAACGACGCTGTCGCGATCGAAGTCGTGGTTCTTGATGCTGAAATCGGCCCACGCCTCGACGTCGCGCTCGACGCCGTCGGGCATGCTGACGAATACGATATCGCGAAGGTAGAAACTCGCACCCGGCTTCAGCGCGGCATGGATTCGCGCCAGCGCCACTGCCTTCCAGAAATCCGGCAGATGATGCAGCGCGAATTCGCTGACGATAAGATCGTAGGAATTGGGCTGGTAGGCAAAGCTCAGCAGGCCCGCAGGCTGGGTCCGGACCGCGACCTTGCGATCGCGGGCCTGGATTTTCGCTAGCGCCAGCATGGCCGGCGAAATGTCGATGGCGTCGACCTCGGCGCCCATCAGCGCCGCCTCGACGGCGAGCACGCCATTGCCGCAGCCGATATCCGCCACCCGCCAGCCGCGCTGCACGCCGAGCATGGACAAGGCGGCGCGGGTGCGAACCTCGCTGTTGTCATGGCGGTCGTGGATCGAGGCGACCGCGGAATCCAGCCCGAGGCGTCGCCGTTGCGTGTAGTACCAGTCGCGC
>JAUXWH010000196.1 GCA_030681365.1 Bradyrhizobium sp. | reverse complement strand
GGTGGTGTCGCCGCCGGCGTTGGCGAGGCCGACCACCTTCGACTTCGAGGCCTGCGCCTGCAGCAGGAACGACGAGAAGTCCGAGGTGTTGATCGGATGCTTGACGCCGCCGAGCACCTTGCCGCCGTTGGCGGTCACCACCGCGGAGGTATCGCGCTCCAGGGCGTGGCCGAAGGCGTAATCGGCGGTCAGGAAGAACCAGCTGTCGCCGCCTGCCTTGGTCAGCGCCTTGCCGGTGCCGTTGGCAAGCATGTAGGTGTCGTAGGTGTAGGAAATCGTGTTCGGCGTGCAGGCCTTGCCGGTGAGATCGGCGGAGGCGGCGCCCGAATTGAGCAGCGTCGCGTTCTTTTCCTTGACGAGGTTGCTGACGGCCAGCGCGACGCCGGAGTTCGGCGTATCGGCGATCGCATCGACCTTGTCGCTGTCCAGCCACTGCCGCGCGATGTTGACGCCGACGTCGGGCTTGTTCTGGTGATCGCCGCTGACGACGTCGATCTTCCAGCCCTTCTTGAGCAGGCCGGAATCCTCGACCGCCATCTTGACCGCGACCACCGAATTGGGACCGCCGATGTCGGCATAAAGGCTCGACATGTCGTTCAGCACGCCGATCTTGACGGTCTTGTCCTGGGCGAAGGCCGGCGTGCCAAGGCCCAGCCCGGCGAGTGCGATGAGTGCGCTGGTGCCCAGCGCGAGCGTTTTCTTCTTCATTGAATTCCTCCAGAGGTTATGCCCGGGAGGCTCTCTTTTCGGAGCCTCGCCAGGGTCCCCGTTAGTACGTCCGGCGTCGCGCGGCAATGCACCTATCGTCGTGCGCCGCGCTTATCTCAGCGCATCCGAGGTTGGTTTGAACCTCTGGATTCGCTTTCCGGTATCGACATAGGCGGCATACACGTTGCCGTGGCGTCCGATCGGCAGGGCGCGGATCGGGTGGAACGGGCCGGACTTACGCCGGCGCGCGAAAACTCTTCAGGCTGCGCGTTTTGTGGTCGTAGAGTTTGCCGGTCTCGGTCCACGCCGGCGCGCACATCGGCAGGATCAATTCGGCGACCTGGTCCGGCGTCTGCAGCGTCAACGGGTCTTCGCCGGGAAACACGATCGCGCGCAGGCGGGTCCGGGTCGGGCCGGGATCGAACAGGTTGACGCGCAGCTTCGTGCTCGCGGTTTCGTGCGCCCAGGCCCGCGCCAGCGTTTCCAGCGCAGCCTTCGAGGCGGCATAGGGGCCGAGATAGGCATTGGCCTGGCTCGCCGCGGCCGAGGTGATGAACACCGCGCGCCCGGCGTCGGATTGCCGGAGCAGCGGCTCCATGAAGCGGATCAGCTGGAAGTTGGCCGACAGGTTGATCGCCATCACGTCGTTCCACGACTTCAGTTCGACATGACCGAGCGGCGAAGAGGGGCCGGGGACGCCGGCATTGCCGACGAGAATGTCGAGCCTGCCGTGGCGTTCATGCAGCGCCGCGGCGAGCCGGGCTATGCCGTCGCTGTCGGTGAGATTGAGCGGCACCAGCGTCGCGGCGCCGCCATCCTTGCGGATTTCATCGTCGAGTTCTTCGAGGCCGCCCTGGGTTCGCGCCAGCGCGATCACATGGGCGCCGGCTTTCGCCAAGGCGCGCGCGGTAAAATAGCCGATGCCGCGCGAGGCGCCGGTGACAAGTGCGATGCGGGAGGCGAGGGGTTTTGTCATGGTAGAAAATCTCTCCGTCATGGCCGGGCTTGTCCCGGGCATCCACGCCTTTGCGGCACGTTTTATAGACGTGGATGGCCGGGACAAGCCCGGCCATGACGGATTTGGATGCCGTCATTCCGGGATGGTCCGAAGGATCAGAAGTAATGGAAAGTCGCCAGATAACATCGAGATTCCGGGTTCGCGCTATGCGCGCCCCGGAATGACGCTTCGCGTCAGCTCGCCTCCGCCAGCAGCGACAATTGCCGCGGCTGCGGCTCCACCTCGCTGTGGTCGGTGAGGTGGGTGGGGTAGACGCCGGTAAAGCAGTGGTCCGCGAATTTCGGATTGGCGGGATCGCGGCCGGGCTCGCCCATGGCGCGGTACATGCCGTCGATCGACAGGAACGCCAGCGAGTCCGCGCCGATGGCCTCGCGCATCTCTTCCAGCGAATGGGTCGCCGCCAAGAGGCCGCCGCGGTCGGGCAGGTCGATGCCGTAATAGTCGGGGTACAGGATCGGCGGCGAGGCGAGGCGGAAGTGGACCTCGCGGGCGCCGGCGTCGCGCATCATGCGCACGATCTTCTTCGAGGTGGTGCCGCGCACCAGCGAATCGTCGATCAGGATGATGCGCTTGCCTTCGATTGCGGCGCGGTTGGCGGAATGCTTCATGCGGACGCCGAGTTCACGCACGCTCTGGGTCGGCTGGATGAAGGTGCGGCCGACATAATGGTTGCGGATGATGCCGAGTTCGAACGGCACCCCGGAATGCTGGCTGTAGCCGACCGCGGCAGGCACGCCGGAATCCGGCACCGGCACCACGACGTCGACTTCTACATGATTTTCTCTCGCCAGTTGCGCGCCAAAGGCCTTGCGGACGTCATAGACCGAGCGGCCGCCGACGATGGAATCTGGCCGCGAGAAGTAGATGTATTCGAAGATGCAGGGCCGCGGCGGTTTTGGCGGAAACGGCTTGTGGCTTTCCGCGCCGTGTTCGTCGAACACGATGATCTCGCCGGGCTCGATGTCGCGGACGTATTTGGCGCCGATCATGTCCAGCGCGCAGGTCTCCGACGCCAGGATCGGGCAGCCGTCGAGTTCGCCCAGCACCAGCGGGCGAATGCCGAGCGGATCGCGGGCGCCGACCAGTTTCTTGTTGGTCATCGACACCAGCGAATAGGCACCCTCGATCGCGCGCAGCGACTCGATGAAGCGGTCGATGAAGCGGCCGCGCTTCGACTGCGCCACCAGGTGCAGGATCACTTCGGTGTCGGTGGTGGATTGCATCATGGCGCCGTTGCGCACCAGTTCGCGGCGCAGGGTCAGGCCGTTGGTGAGGTTGCCGTTGTGGCCGACCGCGAAACCGCCGGCATTGAGTTCGGCGAACAGCGGCTGCACGTTGCGCAGGATGGTAGCGCCGGTGGTGGAGTAGCGCACATGGCCGATGGCGAGGCTGCCGGGCAGGCGCTCGATCACCTCGCGGCGGGAAAAGGTGTCGCCGACCAGACCAAGCCGGCGCTCCGAGTGAAAGCGGGAGCCATCGAAGGAGACGATGCCGGCGGCCTCTTGGCCGCGATGCTGCAGGGCGTGCAGCCCGAGCGCGGTGATGGCGGCGGCTTCGGGATGACCGAAGATGCCGAACACGCCGCATTCCTCGCGCAGCGTGTCGCCTTCCAGGTCGTCCTGCAGCTCGATCGCGGTGGGGTTCGGGTCAAGGTGGTCGGCGGGATCGGAAGGGTTTTTCATCTCGTCCATCGCGCCTCTCTCTTGGCCTGGTGTCAACGCCCGACCGCTTTATCGATCTGCTTCTTCATATCGTCGCGAGCAGCCTTGCTATAGCCGTCGGCA
Source organism: Bradyrhizobium sp. (assembly GCA_030681365.1). Lineage (GTDB taxonomy): Bacteria > Pseudomonadota > Alphaproteobacteria > Rhizobiales > Xanthobacteraceae > Bradyrhizobium. Next base: position 442 of record JAUXWH010000196.1, on the reverse strand, counting down.
GGGGCTGGCGTCGCCGCCCCCGCATCAGTCTGCTCATCGTCTGGTTTATCTTTCTTGAATCTCTTCAAGATGGTGTTCTCGGGGTCATCCGGCAAGAGCGACATCAGCCAATCCCCGGTTCCCTGCAGTACCACGCGGGACTTCGCCCCGGTCACCCAGTCCGGCCGCTGCTTGTCCGGAACCAGCCAGGAGAAGAACAGGAAGGCCACGACCACGATCAGGAGGCCGCGCGCCAGCCCGAACAGGAAGCCGAGCGTGCGGTCCAGCGCGCCGATCCTGGAATCCAGGATCATGTCCGTAATCCGCACCGTGACGATGGAAACCACGATCAGGGTGCCGACGAACACGCCGGCGACCACCACGACGGCGGCAATGGTCTCGTTCTGGAAGTAGGTTTTGGCGGTCGGCAGCAGCTTGCCGTACGCATAAAGCGTGACCAGCG
>JAUXWH010000245.1 GCA_030681365.1 Bradyrhizobium sp. | reverse complement strand
CAGCGCCATCACCACGTTCGGGGGAATGCCGAGCGTCATCAGCGGAATGAAGGCGCCGCCGGCGGCAGCATTGTTGGCGGATTCCGGCCCCGCGACGCCCTCGATCGCGCCGTTGCCGAACCGCTCCGGCGTCTTCGACAGACGCTTCTCCAGCGCGTAGGACGCAAACGAGGAGATCACCGATCCGCCGCCCGGCAGGATCCCCAAGAAGAATCCAAGGACGGTGCCGCGCCCGATCGGCCCGGCGCTGGCCTTCCAGTCGGCCTTGTTCGGCAGCAGATGCGTGATCTTGGCGTTGATGACGTCGCGCTTGATGATCTGCTCGGTATTGATCAGGACCTCGGCGACGCCGAACAGGCCCATCACCACGGGCACGAGGCCAATGCCGTCGATCAGCTCGAGACGGCCGAAGGTCAGCCGGGGCTGCGCCGTGATGCTGTCCAGACCGATCAGGCCGAGCACGATGCCGATGCAGGCCATCAGGAGCGCCTTCGCCATCGAGCCCTGGGTGAGGAAGGTCAGAACCACCAGTCCCAGAACCATCAGGCTGAAATATTCCGCCGGGCCAAACGCGATAGCGACGCTGGCGAGCCCTGGCGCCACCAGCATCAGCGCGACCAGCGCGAACGTACCGGCGATGAACGAGCCCAGCGCCGATATCCCGAGCGCCGGACCGGCGCGGCCCTGCTTCGCCATCTGATGGCCGTCGATGCAGGTCACCACCGAAGCGGCTTCGCCGGGGATGTTGACCAGGATCGAGGTGGTGGAGCCGCCATACATCGAGCCGTAATAGATGCCGGCCATCATGATGATGCCGGATTCCGGCGTTCCCGACAGCGTGATCGGCAACAGCAGCGACATCGCCGAAATCGGCCCGATGCCGGGCAGCACGCCTACCAGCGTGCCGATGAACACCCCGATGAAGCAGTAGAGCAGGTTGATCGGCAAAAGTGCGACGCCGAAGCCATGCCCGACATTGAGAAGCGTTTCCATGTCTTTGATCCAGTCAGCCGATTCCGAAGATGCCCGAAGGCAACTGGATCAGGAGCAGGCGCTTCAGGACCCACCACACCCCGAGCGGCGCGAGCAGGGCGATCGGAATGGCCAGCGTCCAGCGCACCGGATCGACCAGGCGAAGCAGCAGCAACATCAGCGGTATCGTGGAGAGCAAAAACCCCAGCCGGTCGAGCGCCAGGGCAAACGCAATGAGACAAGCAATGATCAGCAGCGGCTTGGTCCAGCGCGCGTCTTTCCAGCGCGCGCCGAAGGTCGGGCCGCCCTCGGTCACGGCAGCAATGATGATGGTGGCGGCGAACAGGCACATCAGCAGGCCGGTGTAGAACAGCACATAGCCGGAGCCGGGGTCGTTGATGGTGCCGAGCTTGAGCTTGAGGCCCGACCAGACGACGAAGACGCCGAGCGCGAGGCCAATCAGCCCGCCCCATAGCTCGGAGTTGTTGAGGCGGAGTTTTACGTTGGTTTGATCGGTCATCGATTTCTTCTCAGGCGTTCCCCGGACACGGCGCAGCGCCTTTGCGCTGCTGAGCCGGGGTCCATAACGCAAATGCAGGTCCCGGCTCTGCAGTGCAGCGCTGAAGAGGCGCCGCACTGCGTCCGGGACACGAGAGCAGTCAGTTCTTCTTTTTCAGACCGAGCTTCTCGATCACCTTGAGTTCGGAGTTGGTGACCTCGGTGACGAACTTCTTGTAATCCTCGGTATTCTTGTAGTTCGGGACCATGTCGAACTTGGCCAGCGTCGCGATCACGGCGGGATCGTCCAGCGCCTTCTTGAAGGCGTCATGCAGCTTGGCGACGATCTTGGGGTCCATGCCCTTCGGTCCGGCGATACCGAACGGCGAATCGTAGACCATGGGATAGCCGAGTTCCTTGAGCGTCGGGACATCGGGGAAATTCGGCGACCGCGCCGAGGTCCACACCATCAGCAGCCGAAGCTTGCCGGCGTCGACCAGCGGACGCCAGCCGGTGGAATCGGCCTGCAGCATGGTGTGCTGGCCGAGCACGGCGGCATTGGTTTCCGCGCCGCCCTTGAACGGCACCTGCGTCAGCTTGATGTCCGCCAGGGCGGCGATTTGCTCCATGCCGATATGCAGCGAGGTTCCGGCCCCAGGCGTCGCGTAAGTCACCTTGCCGGGATTTGCCTTGGCAAAATCGACCACGTCTTTCCAGGTCTTGAACTGCGACTCGGCGCTGGTGGTGACGCCGAAGGTGTAGCCGGTGAGATGAACGATATAGCTGAAGTCCTTGGCGGGATCCCATGGGGTTTCCTGCATCAAGGGCAGGCGAAATACCGTGATCGGAATCTGTGCGATGGTGTAGCCGTCCGGCTTGGCGGTAGCCACCATGGTGGCCGGGCCGACGGTGCCGCTGCCGCCGGCCTTGTTGTCGATCGTGACCGGCTGGCCGAGAATCTTCGACGCGCTCTCGGCTATCGCCCGCATTGAAATGTCGGTCGAGCCGCCCGCGGGCCAGGGCACGATCAGGGTGATCGGCTTGGTGGGATACTCCTGCGCACCGGCGCCGGCCGACATCAGCATGCCGACCGCGGCAAGAGCGATCATCAAACGATTGCGTTGGAACATTCGGCTTCTCCCCTGCGGCCCCACTCACGACGGGACCGGCATTGTTCTGGTTGTGGTTTCAACCTTCCCCGAAAACGATTGGGAAGAAAAGCACCCATTCGCTGTGCCGGGGGGATTCCGCCCGGAATACGCTCATGCGACAATAAGCCTGCCACGAGCTTGCCGTCCGATGGAAAAACCCGCCGGCCGGCGCCTCGCCGGGGGGCCTCCAAACGGCCCATTGCGATGGCCTGACGTTCCGGTCATAGATATGGGGACCCGAAGCGCCTGTTCCGTTCATATTGCCAATGTCGGCATTGCAGGAAAACGCCTGCTTGAAGCGCATGACGCCATCCCCGACCCCCTCCGCCGCCGCCGTGATCGAGGCGTTTGCCGGAATTCCCGGGCTGCTCGAACAGGCACCTGCACTGATGGCGCGCGGCCGGGCGAAACGCGGCCGCGATCGGCGCCAGCGTTACTATCGTGGAACAACTCGGTCATTTTCCGATGAGCGAGAACCCCGGGCAATTTCGTCGCTATATTGCGCGGTCCTGAGCGAAATCCTCAAGCAGTCGACGACGTCAACCAAGCAAGGAGCACACGTATGAAACGCAATGCTATGATCGGCTACACGCTCGCCGCCGCGCTATGCGCGGGTCCGGCGATGGCGCAGGAACTAACCGGGACGCTGAAGAAAATCAAGGACACCGGCACCATCACGCTCGGATTCCGCGACTCGTCCATTCCATTTTCCTACCTTGACGACAGCCAGAAGCCGATCGGCTACGCCATGGACATCTGCTACAAGATCGTCGATGCCGTGAAGAAGGAGCTCAAGCTCGACACGCTCGAGGTCAAGCTCAACCCGGTGACGTCGTCGACCCGTATTCCGCTGCTGGCCAACGGCACGATCGACCTGGAATGCGGTTCGACCACCAATAATGCCGAACGCCAGAAGCAGGTCGCCTACACCAACACCCACTTCCTGACCGCGAGCCGATACGTCACGAAAAAGTCCAGCAAGATCAACTCGATCGACGACCTCAAGGGCAAGCCGGTGGTTTCGACATCGGGCACCACCAACATCAAGCAGTTGACCGAGGCCAGCGCCGAACGCAAGCTCGGCATCAACATCATCCCGGCCAAGGATCACGCCGAGGCCTTCCTGATGGTGGAGACCGATCGCGCCGTCGCCTTCGTGATGGACGATATTCTGCTGGCAAGCCTGGTCGCCGGCTCGAAGGCGCCGGGCGATTACGTCATCTCCAAGGACGCATTCTCCAAGCCGGAGCCTTACGGCATCATGCTGCGCAAGGACGACCCGGCCTTCAAGAAGGTGGTCGATGCGGCCACGGCGGCGCTCTATACGGGCGGCGAGGGTCAAAAGATCTACGATAAATGGTTCATGGCCAAAATCCCGCCCAAAGGCCTTAACCTCAACGTGCCGATGGATGCAAAGCTGAAGAACGAGTTCGCCAAACCGTCGGACTCGGCGGATCCGGATTCCTACAAATAGGCAACAGGTGCTTCCGCCCATGCAATGGCCCGGCCATTGCATGGGCACTTTTCGGCGACGTAGCGAACGGTAGGCCCTCGTGAGTTATAACTGGAACTGGAGCATCTTCTTCGAGCCGGCCCCGGGCGGGACCGGCACCTATTTCGACATGCTGCTCCATGGACTGTGGCTTACCATCCAGACGGGGGTGTTCGCCTGGGTCATCGCGCTGGTGCTTGGCTCCTTTATCGGCGTGCTGCGGACGCTGCCCTCGAAGACCGCCTACTGGATTGGCTTCGCCTGGGTCGAATTCTTCCGCAACATGCCGCTGCTGGTGCAGCTCTTCCTCTGGTTCTTCGTGCTGCCGGAATTGCTGCCGCGGAGCTGGGGGCTCTGGCTGAAGCAGATGCCCCACGCGCCGTTCTATACCGCGGCGGTCGGAATCGGGCTGTTCATGTCGGCGCGCGTCGCCGTACAATTGGCCGCCGGCATCGGCTCGCTGCCGCGCGGGCAGAAACAGGCCGCGACCGCGCTCGGGCTGACCACGTTTCAGGCCTATCGCTACATTCTGTTGCCGATTGCCTTTCGCATCATCATGCCGCCGCTGACCTCGGAGTTCCTCAACACCATCAAGAATACGGCGGTCGCGATCACCATCGGCCTGATCGAACTGACCGGCCAGGCGCGGTCGATGCAGGAATTCTCGTTCCAGGTGTTCGAGGCCTTCACCGCCGCGACCGTGATGTATCTGCTGATCAATATCGTCGTCGTCACCGGCATGCGCTTCCTCGAACGCAGCCTGGCGATCCCCGGCTACATCACGGGGAAATAGCTGTCATGTTCGCCAATTTCGATTTCGACGTGATCCGCCGCTCGCTCGGCTACCTCTTCCTCGACGGCATGACGTTCACGCTGACCCTGACCGCGCTCTCGGCGATCGGCGGCATCATATTCGGCACGCTGATCGCGTTGATGCGGCTGTCCGGGTTCAAGCTGCTCGGCCGCATCGCCGGGCTCTACGTCGACTTCATGCGGTCGTTGCCGCTGGTGCTGGTGATCTTCTGGTTCTATTTCCTGGTGCCCTATGTCGGGCAGTGGGTAACCGGCGCGTCGCGCCCGATCAGCGTCGGCGCCTTCACCTCCGCGCTCGTCACCTTCATCATGTTCGAGGCGGCGTATTTTTCCGAGATCATGCGCGCCGGCATCCAGTCGATCTCCAGGGGGCAGCCTGCCGCGGCCAATGCGCTCGGCCTGACCTACGCCCAGACCATGCGCTACGTCGTGCTGCCGCAGGCGTTCCGCAACATGCTGCCGGTGCTGCTG
>JAUXWH010000244.1 GCA_030681365.1 Bradyrhizobium sp. | reverse complement strand
GCCCCCGGTTCCTGGGTCCAAGCCCTGACCCCGACTCGAGCGCGCCCAGAGCGCCCCCAGCGAAAGTGAACATCCAAGAATCGATCGAACGCTTCGGTCCGCGCGAAGCGATGGATTACGACGTGGTTGTGGTCGGCGCCGGCCCGGCCGGCCTGGCTACCGCGATCCGGCTCAAGCAGCTGAACGCCGAGCGGTCGGTGGTGGTGATCGAGAAAGGCTCGGAGCCGGGCGCCCACATCCTGTCGGGCGCGGTGATGGACCCGCGCGCCATCACCGAGCTGCTGCCCGACTGGAAGGCGCAGGGCGCGCCGCTCGAACAGCCCGTGACCGGCGACGATGTGCTGTTCCTGTCCGAAACCGGCACCGTGCGTACGCCCGACTGGCTGGTGCCGCGCAACCTGCACAACGACGGCTGCTATGTCGTCTCGCTGGGCAACGTGGTGCGCTGGCTGGCGCAGCAGGCCGAAGGCCTGGGCGTCGAGATCTTCCCCGGCTTCGCCGCCGCCGAGCTGCTGTTCGACGAACAGGGCGCGGTGCGCGGCGTGGCCACTGGCAACATGGGCATGGGCAAGGACGGCCGGCCTGGTGACGCCTTCCAGCTCGGCATGGAACTGGCGGGCAAATACACCGTGTTCGCCGAGGGCGCGCGCGGTCATCTGGGCAAGCAGCTGATCGCCCGCTACCGGCTTGACGCGGGCAAGGACCCGCAGAGCTTCGCCATCGGCATCAAGGAGCTGTGGGAGATCGACCCGGCGCGCGCCAAGCCCGGGCTGGTGGTGCACACCGCCGGCTGGCCGATGTGCGATCAGACCTTCGGCGGCGGCTTCCTCTACCACCTGGGCGACAACAAGGTGACGCTGGGCTTCGTGGTCGGGCTGGACTACAGCAACCCGTTCATGAGCCCCTTCGAGGAGATGCAGCGCTGGAAAGCGCACCCCGCGATCCGCGACCACATCGAAGGCGGCAAGCGCATCGGCTACGGCGCGCGCGCCATCAACAACGGCACGCCGCAGGCCTTGCCGAAGACGGTTTTCCCGGGCGGCGCCCTGGTCGGCTGCGACGCCGGCTACCTCAACGCCGCGCGCATCAAGGGCAGCCACGCCGCCATCAAGAGCGGCATGCTGTGCGCCGAGGCGCTGGCGCCCGCCCTGGCCGCGGGGCGCCAGCGCGACGAGTTGCTGGCCTATCCGCAGGCCTTCGAGCAGAGTTGGCTGAACGAGGAACTGCAGCAGACGCGCAACTTCAAGCTCTGGTTCAACAAAGGCAAGTGGATCGGCAACCTGATGACGGGCATCGAGCAGTGGCTGCTGCCCAAGCTCGGCATCGCCAGCCCGCCGTGGACCCTGCATGGCACGAAGCGCGACCACGAAAGCCTGCTGCCGGCCGACCAAGCCACGCCCATCACCTACCCCAAGCCCGACGGCAAGCTCAGCTTCGACCGCTTGTCGTCGGTCTTCGTCAGCAATACCAACCACGAAGAGAACCAGCCGGCGCACCTGACCCTGAAGGACGCCAAGGTGCCGGTGATCTTGAACCTGGCCAGGTACGCCGGCCCCGAGAGCCGCTACTGCCCGGCCGGGGTCTACGAGTTCGTGCGCGACGACGACCAGAACGAGCGCCTGCAGATCAACGCCCAGAACTGCGTGCACTGCAAGACCTGCGACATCAAGGATCCGTCGCAGAACATCGTCTGGGTCACGCCCGAGAGCGGCGGCGGGCCCAACTACGCCGGAATGTGAGCTGCGGACCCATGAGTGAGCTGCAATTCGGATGGGAGGAAGCCGCGCTGGCCGAGGCGCCGCGCGTCTTCGAAGCCGGCCTGTTCGATGGCCAGGTGGTGATGGTGTCGGGCGCCGGCAGCGGCATTGGCAAGGCCATTGCCTTCCTCTATGCCCGGCTCGGCGCCAGGCTGGTGATCTGCGGCCGCGACCGCACCAAGCTCGACGCCTGCGAGCCCTGGCTGCGCAAGCTGGGCAGCCCGGACGTGCTGGTACAGCCGACGAACATCCGCGAATCCGGGGCCGTGGAGCGTTTGCTCAAAGCAACCTACGACCACTTCGGACGGCTGGATGTGCAGGTGAACAACGCCGGCGGTCAGTTCCCGAAATCCGCGCTCGACATCAGCCCGAACGGCTGGAAGGCAGTGATCGACAGCAACCTGAACGGCACCTGGTACATGATGCACGCCGCCGCGAAACACTGGCGCGAGACCGCAACGCCTGGCAGCGTCGTCAACATCGTGGTGACCTTCCAGCGCGGCTTCCCCGGTGTGGCGCACACCTGTGCAGCACGCGCCGCGGTGGCCTACCTGTCGAAGACGGTCGCCGTGGAATGGGCGCAGCACGGCATCCGCGTCAACTGCGTCGCGCCGGGCGTGATCGAAAGCAGCGGCTTCAAGCAGTATTCGCCCGAGGCCCGGAAAAACTTCCCGCGCGGCAACCCGATGCTGCGCCAGGGTGACGTACAGGACATCGCGCATGCGGTGATCTACCTCACCGCGCCGAGCGGCAAGTTCATCACCGGCGAGTTGCTGAACGTGGACGGCGGCGGCAATCTTTGGGGCGAACTGTGGACGATACCCAAGCCCGCCTACTTCACCCATGGGCAGTCCACATGAGCGCGCCGCATCCACAGCCCAAGTTCGGCCCCGGCGACGAGGCCCTGGCGCATCTGCCCACGGTCTACCGCGACGACCTGTTCGCCGACAAAGTGGTGTTGGTCTCCGGCGCAGGCAGCGGCATCGGCAAGGCCATTGCCTTCCTGCTCGCCCGGTTGGGCGCCACGCTGGCGATTTGCGGCCGTAAGCTCGAGGCGCTGGAAGACTGCGCCGCCAAGCTGCGCGCGCTGTCCGGCCGCGAGGTCCTCGTGCACCCAATGACGATCCGCGACCCGGCGCAGGTGGAAGGCTTGCTGGACGCGGTGTGGGAACGATTCGGCGGCATCGACGTGCTGGTCAACAACGCGGGCGGGCAGTTCGCCGCGCATGCGATGGACTTCAGCAACAAGGGCTGGAACGCCGTCATCGACACCAATCTGAACGGCACCTGGTACATGATGCAGGGCACCGCGCGGCGCTGGGTGAAGCAGGGCAAACGCGACGGCAGCATCGTCACCATCGCCGCCGCCGTGGACCGCGGCTTGCCGGGCATGGCGCACACGGCGGCCTCGCGCGCCGGAGTGATCGCACTGTCGAAGACGCTGGCCATCGAATGGGCCGAGCACGGCATCCGCGTCAACTGCATCGGCGCCGGCGCGATCGAGAGCCACGGCTTCAACAACTACAAGGACGAGAACGTCGGCGGACTGTTCCGCACCAACCCCATGTTCAGGGCCGGCGACGTGCAGGACATCGCCGAGGCCGTGGTCTACCTCACCGCAGCGTCCGGCAAGTACATCACCGGCGAGACCGTCAACATCGACGGCGGCATGGTGCTGTGGGGCGACTTCTGGCCCGCCGGTATGCCCGACTACTTCAAACCTCCAACCTGACCCACATGACCGCAACACAAGAAGAAACACCCAGGCAAGGGCCATTGGCCGGCGTCAGGATCATCGACCTCACCAGCGTGGTGATGGGCCCATTCGCATCCCAGATCCTCGCCGATCTTGGCGCCGACGTCATCAAGGTGGAGTCGCCCGAAGGCGACACCGTGCGCAACATCGGTCCCAGCCGCAGCAAGGGGATGGGGCCGATGTACCTGGCGCTCAACCGCAACAAGCGCAGCATCGTGCTCGACCTGCGCCAGCCCGATGGCCTGCAGGCGCTCAAGCGCCTGATCGCCGACGCCGACGTGCTGCTGTTCAATCTGCGGCCGGGCTCGATGGCGCGGCTGGGGTTGGGCTACGACGAGGTGGCCGCGCTCAACCCGCGCATTATCTACTGCGGTGCCTACGGCTTCGGCGAAGGCGGCCGCTACGCCGGCAAGCCGGCGCTCGACGACCTGATCCAGGGTGCCGTCTCGCTGCCCTCGCTGGTCGGGCGCGTGACAGGCGAACCGCGCTACCTGCCCACCAACATCTGCGACCGCACCACCGGCCTGACCGCCGTGTATGCCGTCACCTCGGCCCTCTACGCGCGCGAGCGCAGCGGGCGTGGCCAGGCGATCGAGGTGCCGATGTTCGAGACCATGGCCCAGTTCGTGCTGTCGGATCACATGTACGGCCAGACCTTCGACCCGCCGCTGGCCGACGCCGGCTACGTGCGGCTGCTGGCCAAGGACCGGCGCCCGTGCAAGACCCGCGACGGCTACATCTGTGTGCTGATCTATATCGACAAGCACTGGAAGAACTTCTGCGACATGCTCGGCCGCCAGGACATGCTGACCGACCCGCGCTTTGCCAGCATGGCAGACCGCACGCGCAACGTCGACGCGCTGTACGCCTTTGTCACCGAAACGATCGCCACCCGCACCACGGCCGACTGGATGGACGCGCTGGCCAGGGCCGACATCCCGGTGACGCCTCTGCACACGCCGGCCAGCCTGATGGACGACCCGCACCTGGCGGACGTCGGCTTCTTCGAGTGGGTCGAGCACCCCAGCGAAGGGCGCATCCGTCGCATGAACATCCCCACCACCTGGTCCGACACACCACCGTCCATCCGCTGCCACGCGCCGCTGCTGGGCGAGAACACGCTCGAGGTGCTCGAAGAGGCCGGCTACGCACCGGTGGAGATCGAGCGCATGCTGACCAGCGGCGCGGCCTGCACGCAGGGTGCCCCGGCCGAAGCGCGGCGGCATAACACGGAAAGCGCGGCGCCCTGAGGGCGGCCGCACGCGGCCGTGGGATGGTGTTGTGGCGCGAGAGATCTCCCCGGCCGCTGCGAACAAAGGCTCTCAGCCCGCCCGGGCCCCGCCCGAGCGCACGACGCCTCGCTGCACCAGCGCATCGAGTTCCGGCTGCGCAACGCCCCAGCGCCGCACCTGTTCCAGCGCGCCGTCGTCGGCGCTGTGCGGGGGGCGCGGCAGCGCGGTCGGTGTGACGCTGAAGCGCGGCGCCGGAGCGGGCTGCATGACCCCGGCGATGTCGACGAAGGTCGCACGCGCCCGGTTGTGCGGATGCCGCGGCGCCTCGAGTGGCGCCAGCACCGGCGCGAAGCAGGCGTCGCTGCCTTCCAACAGTTCGCACCATTGCTCCCGCGTACGGGTTTCGAACAACGCGGCCAGGCGCGCCTTGCTCTCGCCCCAACGCGCGCGGTCGTCGAAGTCGAAGGCATCGGCGCTCAGGCCCAGGCGCTCGAGCAACACGGTGCGGAACTTCGGCTCGATCGGCGCCACCGAGACATACCCGCCGTCGGCGCAACGAAACACCTCGTAATGCGGGGCGCCGGAATCCAGCAGGTTGGTGCCGCGCGGCCCGTTGTGCGTGCCGGCGGCCAGCAGGCCGTACATCGAGGTCATCAACATGGCAGCGCCATCGACCATCGCCGCATCGACCACCTGCCCGGCGCCGCTGCGCTGTACGTTCCACAGGGCCGCCAGCATGCCAAAGGCCAGCAACAAACCGCCGCCGCCGAAGTCGCCCACCAGGTTCAGCGGCGGCGTCGGCGGCGCGCCCGCACGACCGATGGCGTGCAAGGCGCCGGACAGGGCGATGTAGTTCAGGTCATGCCCCGCTGCTTCGGCCAGCGGCCCGCTCTGGCCGAAGCCTGTGACGCGGCCATAGACCAGCCTCGGTTGCTGTACCAGGCAGGGCTGCGGCCCCAGGCCCAGACGCTCCATGGTCTTGGGCCGGAAGCCCTCGATCAACGCATCGCTGCAGCCAACCAGCCGGCGCGCGAATTCAACGCCCGCCGGCTGCTTGAGGTCGACCGCGATCGAGCGCTTGCCGCGGTTGAGCAGGTCCAGCCGCGGCGGCCTCTCGACGCCCAGGCCGCTGGGCACGAGCCGGTCCACGCGCAACACCTCGGCGCCCAGATCGGCCAGCAGCATGCCGCACATCGGACCCGGACCGATGCCGGCGAACTCCACCACTTTCATGCCGCTCAGCGGTCCCTGGCTCATCGTCGTCTCTCCTCGTGAATGATTCACTCTCAACCGAGCAGCCGGTCCAGGCGCTCCTTGGCCTCGGCCAGTTCGCCCAACATATCCTGCACCACCTGCCGCACCGACGTCTCCTCGCGCATGTCGGCCACGATCTGCCCCACCGGGTAGGTGAGGAAGTCCTTCGCCCTTACGCGCTCCACGCGCGTGCGGCCCTGGCCCCACCACAGGATGGCCTGCAGTGGGGCGGGCAGCGGCTTGGGCGCGCCCGGTGCGTCCCAGGCGTCGGTAAAGGCGCTGCGCAGCGTGCGACAGGGCTTGCCGGTGACGCTTCGCGTCAGCACCGCGTCGTCGGGACCGGCTTCGAACAGACGCGCCTTGATCTCGGGCGTGACCTCGCTTTGCACGGTCTTGAGCCAGACCGAACCGCACCACGCGCCTTCGCAACCCAGCGCCAGAGCCGCCGCCAGTTGCCGGCCGCGACCGACGCCTCCGGCACCCAACACAGGAAGCGGCGCCACCGCATCGACGATGCGCGGCCACAGCACCATCGAGGTCGTGCTGCCGGTGTGGCCGCCGGCCTCGGTGCCCACCGCGATCACGAAGTCGCAGCCGGCATCGCGGTGCTTGATCGCATGCTTGGGCGCGCCGGCCATCGCCGCCACCTTGATGCCGCGCGCATGGGCCCGCTGCACCAGTGCGGCCGGCGGCGAGCCCAGGGCATTGACGATCAACTTGATCGGATGGCGCAGCGCGATCTCGATCATCTCGGCGCTTTCGCGCGGCGTGAAGCTGAAGGTCGACACCAGATCGCGCTCGATCTGCGCCGCCTCGGCGGCGGGCAGCGGTGGAATGCCGGCGCGGTCGAGCAGGCCGCGCACGAAGGCCAGGTGCTCGGCCGGAAACAGGCGTTCGGCGTCGAACTTGGCCTCGCCCTCGCCCCTATCCTGATAGGTGGTGGGCATCAGGATGTCCACGCCATAGGGCCGGCCGTGGATGTGATCGTCGATCCACTGCAGTTCGGCGTCGACGCGCTGCGGGCTCATGCGGGCCAGGCCCAACACACCCAGGCCGCCGGCCTTCGAGACCTCGACGACCACGTCGCGGCAGTGCGAGAAGGCGAAGATCGGCGCCTCGATTCCGAACATCTTGCACAAACGATTGTCCAATTGCGTAACTCGATAGCGGTCCGATATTGGATTATCATACCAATAATGAAACGCAAGCCAAGCGCCACATTGCCCTCCGGAAATGACGACTACAGCGGCCCGAAGTCGCCGCTGCGCGTGATGCAGATCGTCGAGTTGCTGGCTGCCGCCAACAACGGCCTGTCCCTGGCCGCGATGACACAGGCGCTTCAGATCCCCAAGACCAGCCTCCTGAACCACCTGCGGGTCATGGTCGGCGCGGACTATGTGAGCCTGCGCGATGCCCGCTACACGCTCGGCCCGGCGTCCATGCGGCTAGGGGCGATCATTGCGGCCGATGCCGGCGTGCTGACCGCCTGGCGGCCGGTGGCCGCCGATCTGGTGGCCCGCGGCGGCGAGACGGCGATGCTCGCCACGCTCGACGAACACAAGGCCGAGGCGGTATACCTCGACGTGCTCAACAGCCCGCAGGACATCCGCTATTCGCCGCGCATCGGTTCGCGCTGGGCGCTTTACTGCACCGGCGTCGGCCGTGTTCTCCTGGCCTTCCAGGACCCCGCCTTCATCCGGCGTTATCTCGCCGAGGCCAACATTGTTCGCCGTACCGCCCTCACCATCACCGATCGCGCGCGTCTGCGCCGCATCGTCGAGGAGGTGCGCAGTTCAGGCGTCTGCGTCTCGCAGGGCGAGCACACGGTGGGCGCTGGCGCGGTGGCGGCACCCATCATCGAACGCGACGGTCGCGTGCGCCATGCCATCGGCATCGGCGTTCCTATCGCGCGGCTGGAAAAGCAGCGCGAAGTGCTCGCCGGGCTGGTGGTCGCGGCTGCGCGCCAGGTCTCCTGGACCCTGGGCGGGCATGGCACCGACCCGGCCGCCAGCGCCGGCACATCAACTCCGCAGCAGCCGCCCCGGAAAGCCGCAACCAAGACTTCGCCGCGACCGATGAAAACTCACATCCACGAAAGGAGCTATCCATGAGCCGCCTTCGCTCTAGTGCCCCTCACGGTCTGTGGCGCAGTTGCGTCGTCGCGCTGCTGCTCGGCCTGACCGCGCTGGCCGCCCAAGCGCAGTACCCGAACCGGCCGCTGCGCCTGGTTGTGCCCTTTGGGCCAGGTTCGGCCACCGACACCTTCCTGCGCATCGTTGCCGAACCACTGGGCACGGCGCTCGGCCAGAGCGTGGTGGTCGACAATCGGCCCGGCGCGATGTCGGTGCTGGCGGTCGAACATGTCGCCAAGTCGGCGGCCGACGGCTACACCGTGATCGCCGCCACCAACTCCATCGTCGCCAACCCGGCCGGCATACTGCGCAGCGTTAACTACGACCCGTTCCGCGACTTCACGCCGATCACCAAGCTCGCTGGCACGTCATATGTGCTGGTGGTGTCGGCCGACCAGCCCTGGAAGACCCTGGGCGAACTGATCGAGCACGCGCGCGCCAACCCGGGCAAGCTGAACTACGCCAGCGGCAACCTCGGTGGCGTGATGTACGGCGGCATGCTGCAGAAGTCGATCGGCGTGGACATGGTGCACGTGCCCTACAAGTCCACACCCCCGGCGCTGCTGGAGTTGCTGGCCGGTCGCGTGCACTGGATGTTCACCGACTTGGTGACGGCTACCGGGCAGGCCAAGGCCGGCAAGGTGCGCCCGCTGCTGGCCACTGCTGCGCAACGCACCGCGTTGTTCCCCGATGTGCCGACCATCGCTGAGGTCGGCATCAAGGGCTTCGCCGACATGCCGGCATGGTGGGCACTGTATGGCCCGGCCGGCATGCCCAAGGAAGCCGTAGAGCGCTTGAACCGCGAAATCACGACGATCCTGCAGCGCTCCGACGTCCGCAGCCGGCTGGTCGCGATGGGTATCGACGCCGTGCCGTCCACACCGCAAGCGCTGGCCGACTTCACGCGCGAACAGTCGCAGGCCTACGTGCGGCTGATCAAGGAATTCAATATCCAGCCGGAGTAACTCTGCGACAGCTCCGCCACGACACACCGACACCATGCACGCTTCTCAACCCCTGTGGCTCGGCGACATCCGCCCGGGCATGCGCCTGCCCCTGCCGGGCTTTGACTGCAGTGCCGAACTGGTGGCCGGCTACGCGGAGTTGCTGGATGCAAAGCACCCGATCCACACCGACCCAGAGTTCGCCAGGGGCACACGCTACGGACGATTGATCGCCCACGGCCCACTCGTCATCGCCAAGGTGCTGGCGATGCTGGGCGGCGTGTTCGGCCCGGCACTGCAGGTGATGCTCGACGTCGGCGAGTGGCGTTTCTACGGCCCGGTGTTTGTCGGCGACGCGGTCAAGGTCGAGTGCTTTGTGATCGACCTCAGCCCCGCCAAGGGCAACAGCGCTGGCGCGGTCAGGCTCGAGATCCGCGTGCTCGGCGGCGACGGCGCACTGGCGCAGCGCGGCACCGCCAGCCTTCTGGTGTCGCGTGCCCCCGCGGCGCCGTCAGCCTGAGCCCCCATCAGCCCCTTGCCGCCCGGCCTGCCGGCGCCTATCACCATGAGCCCACCCGAACGCCGCATTCCTCCCAACACCGTCGACCGCGAAGCCTTTCGCGACATGTGCCGCAAGTTCGCCGACCGCGAGGTCAAACCGCGCTGGGAACAGGCCGACCGCGAGGCGCGCTTTCCGCGCGAGTTCTACGTCGCCACCGCCAAGGCCGGCCTGATTGGCCTGCACGCGCCCGAGACGCTGGGCGGCGCCGATCTCGGCGTATTCGAGGAAGCGATCGCCATCGAGGAGATGGCCAAGGCCAACCCGAACCTCGCGGTGGCACCGCTGATCCAGGGTGTGGCCGGCGCCCTGTTGTGCGAGCACGGCAATGCGGGGCACCACCAGCTTGCGCGCGCCAACATCGCCGGGGAATGCCTGCTCGCGCTGGCCGTCACTGAGCCCGAGGCCGGCAGCGACGTACAGAACCTCAAAACCAGCGCCCGGCGCGACGGCGACGACTGGGTCCTCGACGGCATCAAGTCCTTCATCACGCTGGGCGGCGACTGCGACGTGATGCTGGTGCTGGCGCGCACCGACCCGAGCCAGGGCCGCCACGGCATGCACTTCTTCGCCGTCGATCGCAACACGCGGGGCCTCGAGACCTCGCAGATCAAGACCTACGCCAATCGTCCGGTACCGACCTACCGGGTGATGTTCAACGACGTGCGGGTACCCGAGTCGCGTCGCCTGAGCGCCGGCTTCGGTGCCATCATGGCCGGCTTCAACCGCGAGCGCGTGATGGTGGCTGCGCGCTGGCTGGGTCACATGCAGACCGCGCTGGCCTGGGCGCTGGACTACGCCAAGGTGCGCCAGCAGTTCGGCAAGCCGATCGGGGCCAACCAGAGCATCGCCTTCATGCTGGCGCAGGGACATGTCGATGTGGAAGCCTCGCGCCTGTACACCTACCACGCGGCTCAGCGCTGGGACAGCGGCGCGGCGATCAAGGACATCATCCTCGATGTCTCGTCAGCCAAGCTATTCGTCACCCAGGCCGTCTACCGCGTGACGCAAAACGCGCTGCACATCGGTGGCGGCTGGGGCATCACCGAAGAACTGCCGGCCATGCGCATGGCGCTCGACGCGCTGGTCGCCCCGGTCACGGTGGGCGCCTACGAAATCCAGCTGCGCGTGATTGCCAAGCAGCTCGGCTTGCCTTGCGATTGAGCAGCCATTCGACGATGAACGCAGCGCCTTCCGCCGGCCCGTCGCCTTACCGCTCGGCCTTTCGCCCCGACCTGCTGGCGGGCCAGGTGATCGTGGTCACCGGCGGCGGCTCGGGCATCGGCCGCTGCACCGCGCACGAACTGGCCGCGCTCGGTGCCACACCGGTGCTGGTCGGCCGCACACTGGCCAAGCTCGAAGGCGTGCGCGCCGAACTGGCCGAACGCGGCTGCCGCGCCGGTGTGCAGGTGATCGACATCCGCGACGGCGGCGCGGTGCACGACGGCGTGGCCGCCATCCTGGCCGAACACGGCCGCATCGACGGTTTGGTCAACAACGCCGGCGGGCAGTTTCCGAGCCCGCTCGAAAGCATCACGGACAAGGGCTGGGACGCCGTCGTGCGCAACAACCTGAACGGCGGCTTCAGCATGATGCGCGAGGTCTTCGTGCAGTGCATGCGCGAGCATGGCGGCGCGATCGTCGGCGTCGTCGCGCCGGTCGACTTCGGCTTCCCCAACATGGGCCACACCGGCGCCGCGCGCGCCGGCATGATCAACCTGACGCAGACCGCCGCGCTCGAATGGGTGCACCACGGCGTGCGCGTCAACGCGGTCGCACCGGGCTCGATCATCGGCAGCGGCCTGGGCACCTACAGCCCGGAATTCCAGGAGCGGCTGAAGACGCGCCGCACCCACATCCCCTACCACCGCCTGGGCACCGAGGCCGAGGTCTCGGCCTGCATCTGCTTCCTGCTGTCGCCGGCCTCCACCTATGTCACCGGCCTGGTGCTGCAAGTCGATGGCGGGCTGCGCCTGGCCAAGCACAACTGGACCGTGCCCGAGCACCAAGCCATCCCGCCCTACGACCCGTTCGGGCAGTCGGCGCGGCCGGATTTCCTGAAAGGGCAATGATGTCCCGGCCCTTCTCCGCCCTGCGCGTGCTCGATGCGAGCCAGGGTTATGCCGGGCCCTATTGCGCGATGCTGCTCGGCCAGCACGGCGCGCAGGTCACCAAGATCGAACCCCCCGAAGGCGACTGGATCCGCGGCATAGGTACGCGCCACGGCGATCACACCGCGCTCGATCTTGCCGTCAACCGCGGCAAGCGCAGCATCGCGATCGACATGCGCGCCGAACCGGGGCGCGCACTGGCGCGGCGCCTGGCGGCCGATTGCGACGTTTTCATCGAGAGCTTCCGCCCCGTCGTGGCCGACAAGCTCGGCCTCGGCTACGCGGCATTGGCCGCCGCGAATCCGAATCTCGTCTACCTGTCGATCAACGGCTTCGGCCCGACCGGCCCCGACGCCGCGCGGCCCGGCACCGACACGGTTCTGCAGGCCTTCTCCGGGATGATGGCGCTGAACGCCGACGCGGCCGGCAACCCGAGCCGCGTCGGCTTCCTGATCGTCGATGCGCTGTCGGCGCTGTACGCGTTCCAGGCGCTGTCGGTGGCGCTGTACGCGCGCCTGGCCGGTGGCAGCGGCCGGCGACTCGAGATCAGCCTGATGCAGTCCTGCGCGGCGTTCCTGGCACCGAAGATCATCGAGTCGCGGCTCGAGCCTGGCGGCGCACGTTCGCTGAACGCGCCGGCCGGCATCTACCGCAGCAGCGACGGCTGGATCGCGCTGGCCCTGAGCAAGGAAAAACAGTTCCGCTCGCTGGCCGGAGCCATCGGCCGCGAAGACCTGCTGGCCGACGCGCGCTTCGATACCTTCGAGACCCGCGCGCGCCATCTGCCCGCCCTGCTGCCGGCCATCGAGCAGGCGCTGCTCGGCGCCACCACCGCCGAGTGGCTGCAGCGCTTTGCCGCCGCCGACGTGCTGTGCAGCCGTGTCAACGGCATTGCCCAATGGCTGGCCGAACCGCAAGTTCAGGCGATGGGCGCCGTGGCCGAAGCGCTGGCGCCGATGGGCGCGATCCCGCTGCCGCGGATCCCCGGCACCGACGAGCCGCACGGCGACTGGCCGGCCATCGGCGGACACGGCCCGCAGGTGCTGCGCGCCGCGGGCCTGTCCGAATCCGAAATCGATGCGCTCGTCACCGCCGGCACGGTCGTGCTCCCCAAGCCGTCAGCCCGCGACGCAGAAAGGAACTGAAGACGATGGACCTCAGCCTGTCCGAGAAACACCAGGCGCTGGCCGACGAGGTGGCGCAGTTCCTCGCCCGCCACGGCGCGCGCGCCCCGAAGCCGCACGCCGGCCACCAGCCGCCGGACGAACGCATGCTCGACTGGCACGCGCTGCTGGTCGAGCACGGCTACTCGTCGCGCACCGTGCCGCGCGCCTACGGCGGCTTCGGCGCCGCCCCCGACGTGCTGGAGGGCGCGATCATCGCCGAGGGCTTCGCCCGTGCCGGTGTCTGGCAGGGCTTCACGAACCAGGGCGTGCGCATGGTCGCGCCGACCTTGCTCGAGGTCGGCACCGAAGCGCAGAAGCGCGACTACGTGCGCCCGACCATCCTCGGCCGCATGCTGTGGTGCCAGGGCTATTCCGAACCCGGCGCCGGCAGCGACCTGGCGTCGGTGCAGACGCGGGCGGTGCGCGACGGCGACGACTACGTCATCAACGGCCAGAAGATCTGGACCAGCTTTGCGCACTACGCGCACATGATCTACGTGCTGTGCCGCACCGAGCCCGACCGCCCCAAGCACGCCGGCCTGTCGTACCTGGTGCTGTCGATGAAGACGCCCGGCATCGAGGTGCGCCCGCTGCCCAACATGACCGGCCGGCGCGAGTTCAACGAGGTCTTCTTCACCGATGTGCGCGTGCCGGCCGGCCAGATGGTGATGGGCCCGGGCGACGGCTGGAAGGTGGCGCAGGTCAACCTGAAGCACGAACGCATGAAGCTCGGCGACCCCGACAAGATCGTGCAGCGCCTGCACCGCCTGGTGACGCTCATGCGCACGCCGCAGGCCGACGGCCGCGTCGCGATGCAGCAACCCGAGTTGCGCGCCCGGCTGCTTCAGCTGCAGGCCGAAGCCGCGGCGCTGCGCGCCCACCACCTGCGTTTGCTGACCGAGCAGGCGCAGGACATCGACTCGGGCGTCAAGCGCCTGATCGTCAAGCTCGCCGGCACGGGCCTGCTGTGGCGGCTGTCGGCGCTCGCGATCGATGCCTTCGGCGAGCCCGGGCTGCGCTACGCGCCGCATGTCGACGCGAGCGACGACGACCAGGTCACGGTCTGGAATTTCGACCACATGCACGACCTCGGCATGCTGATCGGCGGCGGCACCTCGCACATCCAGAAGAACATCATCGCCGAGCGCGGCCTCGGGCTGCCCCCGGAACCACGCGCAGCATCCGCACTGCCGGCGACGACCTCGGGAGACCATCATCGAATTCGGTCTTGACGCGGCGCAGCGGCAGTTCGATGCCGCGCTGCGCGCCTTCATCCGCAGCGCCGTTCCGCTCGACCGCGTGCGCGCGGTCGCGCAGCGCGGCTTCGACATGGCGCTGTGGCGCGAACTGCAGGCGCTCGGCGTGCCCGCGCTGCGCGTGCCGGAGGCCCACGGCGGCCTGGGCCTGGGCTTGCTCGACGCAGCGGTCGCGGCTGAAGCGCTCGGCAGCGGCAGCGTGCCTGCGCCGTTCGCCGGCGTCGCGGTGATGGCGCCGGCCTGGGTCAAGGGCGCGGCCAGCGCCACGCAGCAGGCCGAGTGGCTGCCACGCATGGCCAGCGGCGAGATGCGTGTCGCCATCGCGCTCGACGCATTGGAGTGTGCCGCGGCGCGCGCGCCGTCAATGTCGGCCCACGCCCTCACCGGTCAGGTCAGCGGCGTGCTCGACGCGGCAGGCGCAACCCATTGCCTGGTGCTGCTCGGCGATGGCCGCACGGCGCTGGTCGCCGCCGATGGCCGCGGTGTCAGCGTGCAGGCGCAGGCCAACATCGACGGAACGCGCAGCGTCGCCGACATCAGCATCGACGCCGCACCCGCCGTACCGCTCGACACGGCGGCCGACCCCTGGGCGCTGGCGCACCGGGTGCGCGATGCTGGCCGCATCGCGCTCGCAGCGGACGCCATCGGCGCCGCGCAGCACATGCTCGACTCGGCGGTGGCGTGGGCCGGCGAGCGGGTGCAGTTCGGCCGCGTCATCGGCAGTTTCCAGGGTCTGAAGCACACGCTGGCCGAAGCGGTGACGCTGCTCGAACCGTGCCGCGCGCTGTTGTGGCAGGCCGCGCACGCCCACGACCAGAACGCCGACGACGCGCCGCTGCTGGCCTGCCACCTAAAGGCGCACGTCGGCGACGTGACCCGCGAGGTTGCGCGCATGACGACCGAAGCGCACGGCGGCATGGGCTTCACCGACCTACTCGGCCTGCACCACTGGTTCAAACGCTGTGCCTTCGACCGCCAGTTTCTCGGCACGCCGGCGCAGTGCCGCGACGAGGCCGCTTCGCTGCAGGGATGGATCTCGCCCCTGCCCGTCGCCGTTCGACCGACAGGAGCCACCGCTTGAAGACCCCGGCCCGGCAACGAGATTCAGCTGCGCGTGATCGCCGAGCAGTTCGGATTGCTTTGCGACTGACCTCGTGTTGAAGATTGCAAATTTACCCAAAGGAGACACTTGATGAGCCAATTTCTGAACCGTCGGATCTTCCGCGCGCTGCTGGCGGCATTGGTGGCTGCGGGGAGCCTGCTCGCGCTGCCCGGGGCCGCCCTGGCGCAGGGCTATCCCAGCAAGCCCATCACGTTCGTCGTGGCCTCCGTGCCAGGCGGCATCCTCGACACCGTGGGCCGCATCGTCGCGCGGGGTCTCGAGAAGATGGGGCAACCCGTCGTCGTCCAGAACATTCCCGGTGCCGGCAGCAGCCTGGGCACCGCGGCGGTGGCTGCGGCACCGGCCGACGGCTACACGGTCGGCATGATCGCCACAAGCCACGCGATCAACCCGAGCGTCTACACCAAGCTGCCATACGACACGAAGCGCGATCTGGCGCCCATCTCGCAGTCGGCCAACCTCGTCAATGTGTTGGTGGTCCATCCGTCCGTGCCGGCCAACAGCCTGAAGGAGTTCATCGAACTGGCCAAGCGCAAACCGGGGGAACTGACCTATGGTTCGGCCGGCAACGGACAATCGAACCACCTGTCCGCGGAGATGCTGAAGACCGCCACCGGGATCAATCTCATCCATGTGCCGTACAAAGGCAGCGCAGCGGCGATGAACGATGTGTTGGGGGGGGTTCTGACAGGCATGTTCGTCGACTCGCTCTCCTCCATGCCCCATGTGAAGGCCGGCAAGCTCAAGGCGCTCGCGGTCAGCAGCGACGCGCGTCTGCCGATCGCCCCCGAAATTCCCACCTTCGCCGAATCGGGCCTGACCAACTACAACGCCAACTCGTGGCTCGGCGTGGTCGGCCGCACCGGCACGCCGCCGGAGGTGCTCGCCAAGATCGGGGCCGCGGCCGCCCAGGTGATGCACGACCCCGAGGTGCGCCAGCGCCTGATTGCGATGGGCGTGCAGCCCGTCGGATCAAGCCCCGAACAGTTCGCGCGCTTTCTCGACGCCGAGATGCAGCGCTATGCCGCAGCGGTCAAACAGGCAGGGGTGAAGCTTGACTGAATCCAAGACCAGAACCGCTGCGCGCACAGCACGACTCACTTCCCCGGTTTTACCCGGCGATGGACGCGCCGAGGCGTTGCGGCTGCAGGATTGGACCGGTCCGCTGCCAGCCGCGCAAGGAGGCTAGACGATGTCCCGCTGGCGACTGCTGGAACTCGATCACCTGTCTTACCCCGACTTCGGCGCGTTTCGCCTCGCGATGTTGCGTCGGCGCGCGGCCGGGCTATTGCCTGACACGCTCATGCTGATGCGCCCGCGCGGGCCGGGCTTCGTCTATTCCTACTATCTCGATCCGGACACCAACATCGATCTCGACTACTGCCGCGCCCACGCCATCCCGTTTGTACGCACGCTGGCACCGGGCGGGGCGGGCTACGCCGACAGCAGCTCGCTGCTGGCAGCGTTCTGGCTCGAACAGGACCACCCGCTGATCAGCGGACCCACCGCCGATAGCTACCGCCGCGTCGTCGGCGGTGTCGCGCGTGCCCTGGCCGAGCGTTTCGGCATCACGGCGCGCCACCGGCCGCTGAACGACCTCGAGATCCAGGGCAGCGACGGCATCTGGCGCAAACCGGGATTCTTTTCGTTCTCGACCCAGGACCGGATCACGCAGTATGTCTTCAGCCTGCAGGTGCAGCCGGCCGAAGAGGGATTGCTGGCCAGCGTGATCAAGCCACCGCCGGAGAAGTTCTCCGACAAGCAGACCAAGAACGCGGGCGAGCGCAGCACTTCACTGTCAGGCGAAGTCGGGCGCGACCTGGAATTCGCCGAGGTCCGAGGCTTCGTCATCGATCACATGGCGCGCGAGTACGGCATCGAATTCGCGCCAGGGCCGCTGACCGCCGACGAGCAGCGCAGCTTCGAGGAACTTCGTGCGCAGTTCAACGACCCGCGCTGGCTCTACGACCGCAGTCCGCGGCAGCGCTGGACCGACGTGCCGTCGTCTTGGCGCCTCGGACGCGCGGTACGGAAGATCGCGGGCGGTCCGCTGCTCGACGTCTCGGTCCAGGTCGAGGGCGAGCTCCTGCGCGACCTGCTGATCACGGGGTCGCTGTCGGCGTTTCCGTTCCTGCCGCAGTCGCCGATCCATTGCCTGGAGACGGTGCTGCGCGAAAGTCGAGCCGACGAGGCCTCGGTCCGCGCCAAGACGCAAGCCATCTTCGACGCGCCGGGTCACCAGTTCATCGGCGTGAGTGCCGATGACATCGCGTCGGCGGTGTGCAAGGCGGTGAGCCTGGCGCGCACTGCCGCTGACGCAGGGCCAGTCGCCCTGCCAACCACAGGTGTAGCACTTTGAAGCAACCAGATAGATCCCTCGGCCGCGTCGCCGCCATCATCGGCATGGGCGATGCGTACGCCGACAAGCAGGCCGTCAAGGACCCGCTGCAACTCGCCACCGAGGCGAGCTGGGCCGCGTTCAAGGACGCCGGCATCCGCAAGGACGACATCGACATCCTGCTCACCGGCCGCTCGCCCTGGGCCGACCGGCGGCCGCAGTGGAACAACATCTTCGCCTCGCACATGCAGATGCCGGTGCGCATGACGACTGAAATCACCTTCCACGGTGCCGGCGTCAACGCGATGATCGGCCAGGCCGCGCTGGCGATCGCCGCCGGCGTGGCCGACTACGTGCTGTGCGTGCAGTCTGACGCGGTGGAACTCTTCATCGACGCCACCGCGGTGGGCGCGGCCACCGATGCCTGCCCGCAGTTCGAGTTCCCCTACGGTCCGACGATCCCGACCATCTACGCCCAGCTCGCCTGCCGCTACATGCACGAGTTCGGCGTCACCGAGGAAGACTTCGCCGAGGTCGCGGTGCAGCGCCAGGAATGGGCGGTGCACCACCCGAAGGCGGCCAAGCGCCGGCACGGCCTGATCACGGTGGACGACGTGATGCGCTCGCCCTACATCTCAACGCCGCTGCGGCGCTGGATGTGCGCAACCTGGGGCCCCGGCGGCACGGCTGGTGCCTTCGTCGTCACCAGCGTCGAGCGCGCCAAACAGGCCGGGGCGGCGGTCAAGCCGATCTACATCCACGGTTTCGGCACCTGCACCACGCACGAATACCTGTGCGAGCGCATCAACCTGCGCAAGAGCCGCATCCCGCTGGGGCCGCTGCCGGCCATCACCACCACCGGCGCTGCACATGCCGCGCGCGAGGCCTACGCGATGGCCGACATGGCGCCCACCGACATGCAGCTCGGCGCGCTGGCCGGAAACTTCTCGCACACCGTGCTGGTGCAGCTCGAAGACCTGGGCTTTGCGCCCAAGGGCCGCGCGATGGACCTGGTGCGCAGCGGCCGCATGCGCCCGGGCGGCGACTTCCCGGTCGACACCAACGGCGGCTGGATGGGCTTCGGCCAGCCCGGCATTTCGGTGGCCGCCGACTCGCTGGTCGAGACCGTGCGCCAGCTGCGCGGCAACCCGCTGGGCCTGCTGGCCGGCAACTCGCCCAAGCGCGCGATGGCGTATTCGGCCGGCGGCATGCTGGCCTGCCACAGCGCCGTCATCCTCGGCACCGAAGCGCCATAAGCGCCGCACCAGGAGCACACATCATGTTGGAACAAGGCGAATTCGCCGACTACACCGAGTCGTTCCCCGAGCCGCGCGTCACGCAGGACGCGCTGCCCTACTGGGCCGCCGTCAAGGAGGGCAGGCTGCTGTTCCAGCGCTGCCCGGCGTGCCGCGGCGCGATCTTCCCGCCGCGCTCGATCTGCCCGATGTGCGAGGCCGGCGCCACGCCGGCGTGGGAAGAGTCCAGCGGCGCGGGCAGCATCTACAGCTTCTCGGTGGTGCACCGGCCGCCATCGGCGGTGTGGCGCGCGCGCTCGCCCTACACCATCGGGCTGGTGCGGCTTGACGAAGACTGGTTCCTGTTCTCCGAGATCGAAGGCCGACCCGAGGACATGGCCATCGACAAACGGGTGCATGTGGCCTTCCCCGAACGCGAGGTGGCGCTGCCGGTGTTCCGCCTTGACGGCGAGGACGCACCACGATGAGCGACGCGCGCGCGCTGTGGGACGCCGCGGCCGAAGGCATGGCGCCCGAAGCTCGGCAGGCGCTGCAGCTCAAAGGCGTGCAGACGCTGCTGGCCTGGGTGAAGTCACGCTCGCCGATGCAGCGCGAGCGCCTCGCGCAGGTCGACCCGTCCGCGGTGCGAACCTTGGCCGACTTTGCCGCGCTCGTGCCGCTGAGCACGAAGGACGACCTGCGCGCCGCGATGGACCGCGTCGGCAGCGCCCTGCCCCACCTGTGCGTGCCGCGCGAAGACATCGTGCTGTCCGGCCCCTCGGCCGGCACCAGCGGGCGCCAGACCTACCAGGCCTTCGACGCGCAGGATCTGGACCGCAACATCGAGCTGACGGCGCGCCTGTTCTGGTGCAGCGGGCTGCGGCCGGGAGACGTGCTGCAGTTGCTGGTGACGCCGTTCACGCCGGCGGCCGACATCTTCCGCCTCGGTGCGCAGCGCGTCGGCGTGAAGTGGATCATCCGCGACAACCACGAGCCGACGCAGGTGCCGCGTTATGTCGAGGTCGCGCGTTCGCTCGAACCGAGCTTCCTGCAGGCCGGCGTGGCCACGCTGCGCGCGATGGCCCAGCAGGCCGCGGCCACGCCCGAGGGCGGCCCGCTGCCGTATCAACGCGCGATCCTGATGGGTGCGGCGCTGGGCCCCGAGGCGCGCGAGCAGTTCCGGCAAACACTGGGAGTGGAAGTCACCACGCTGTCGGGCCAGGGCTCGGACTTCAACCTCTTCGGCACCGAATGCGAAGCCCACGACGGTGAGCACTGGCACGGCGAGGACATGACGCTGGTCGAAGTCATCGACCCGGCCACCGGTGCGCCGGCACGCGAAGGCGAGGTGGGCGAGATGGTCATCACCGACTTCTACCGCCGCGCCACGCCGCACCTGCGCTGGCGCACCGAGGACATGGTGCGCGTGCACCCCGGGGTGTGCCGTTGCGGACGCACGTCGCGCCGCTTCACGCTGCTCGACCGGCTGGCCAACCGGGTGCCGGTGCGCGGCACGGCGGTCTACCCGTTCCAGGTCGAGACCGCGCTGTCGCGCAGCGAGGACGGCCGCAATCTCGAATTTTCGCTGCTGCGCAAGACGGTGGAGCCGCAAGTCCTGGAAGTGCGCCTGCTGCGGCCAGCCGCCCTGGCCGCCGACGCCGCAGCCGCCGTCGCCCGCCGGCTGCAGCAGCACCTGGATGCCGAACTCGATCTACCGACACAGGTCTGTTTCCACGACGACCTGCCGCGCGTCGGCTACAAAACCCTGCGCGTGATCGACGAAACGCGCGCTTGACGCGCGGCCGACGAGAGCCGCGCCTGAACCGGAGAACCCCGATGGATTTCGATCTGAGTGAAGAGCAACGCGCGATCGCCGAGACGACACGCCGATTCGTCGAGAAGGAGATGCCGCGTCAGCAGGTGCTGAAGTGGGTGCGCGACAAGGTCGAGCCACCGCAGGAACTGTTCAGGAAGCTCGGCAAGCTCGGCTACTACGGCTTCTTGCTGCCCGAGGCCTACAGCGGGCTGGAGAAACCCGACCCGATGGGCATGCTGGCCTTCGTCGAACAGTTCGCGCGCGCCTCGGCGGCCATCACCACTGCCTGGGGCCGCGCGGCGGTGATCCTGGCGCCGCTGGTGGCCAAGTTCGGCACCCAGGCGCAGAAGGACCTGGTGCTGCCCAAGGTGATGGCCGGCGAGGTCTTCATGGCGCTGGGCCTGACCGAGCCCGGCTCGGGCAGCGACGCCGCGTCGCTGCGCACCGCGGCCGTCAAGCGCGCCGACGGCAGCTGGGTCATCAACGGCGAAAAGCTCTTCTGCTCGCAGGCCCAATCGGCAGGCTTCCTGATCCTGGCCACGCGCACCGACCCCAACGCCGTCAAGCAGGAAGGCATCTCGACCTTCCTGATCGAAAAGCCCGGCAGCAACCCGGCGATCGAGCTGACGCGAATCGAAACCATGGGACTGGGACCGGTACCCACCTTCTCGGCCCACTTCCGCGACCTGGTGCTGCCACCGGATTCCCTCATCGGGCAGGAGAACAAGGGCTGGCAATGCGTGCTCGGCGGGCTGGACAACGAACGCCTGTACCACGGCGCGATCGGCGTAGGTGCCTCCCAGGCCATCATCGACGAGGTGGTGGGCTACCTGAAACAGCGTGTGCAGTTCGGCAAGCCCTTGAGCAAGCTGCAGTCGGTTCGTCACAAGATCGTCGACATGCAGATGCGCGTGGAAGCGGCGCGGCTGCTGGTCTACCGCGGCGCCAGCGTGCTCGAGAAGACCGGCAGCTGCCACAACGAAGCCTCGTTCGCCAAGGTCGCCGGTGCCGAGTGCTACATGCACTGCGCCTACACCGGGCTGCACCTGATGGGCGGCTATGGCTACACCATCGATTCGGGGCTGCCGATGCACTTCCAGGACGCCAAGCTGTTCGAGATCGGCGGCGGTGCAATGGAGGTGCAGCGCGACATCATCGCGCGCGGCATGGGGCTCTGAGTGGCGGCGTCCCAAGGCAAGTTGGCGGGCCTTGCCGACGCCGCCGAGCTCGCGCGCGGCGCGCAGCGCATTGCGCTTGGCGGCTGGAGCTTCAGCCGCCGTCCGCTGGCCGTGGCCATGCACTGGGCGGCGCAAGGCCTGCGCTTCGACGAGTTGCTGGTGCTCACCGGCGGCATCGAGACCGACCTGCTGCTTGCCGCCGGTGTGGTGCAGCGCGTGCGCGGCTTCTATTTCGGCATGGAGGCGCTTGGAATGGGCCCAGGCTTGAAGGGCGGCTGCGAGGTGATCGAGGAGACCGAAACCTCGCTGATGCTTGGCCTGAACGCCGCAGTCGAGGGGGCAAGTTTCCTGCCGCTGCCGGCGCGCCATGGCGTGGCGCTGGCGCAGCTGCGGCCAGAACTGCGCTCGCTGCGCTGCCCCTACACCAACGACGAACAACTTGCGATCCCGCCACTGCACGTCGACGTGGCCTACGTCCACGCATGGCGCGCCGATCGCCAGGGCAACGCCGTGTTCGCCGGCCACCGCGCGGCCGACCGGCTGCTGGCGCTGGCCGCGCGACAGACGGTTGTGACTTGCGACGAACTGGTCGACGACATCACCGCCGGTGGCGTCGAGGCCGACCTCACCGAACCGCTGGTCTGCATGGTGGTACACGCGCCCGGCGGAGCCAGGCCCGGCGCTTGCCTGCCCTGCTACGAGGCCGACTGGCCGACGCTGCTGGACTACTGCGCCCTCGAGCGCGACGCCGTCGCCGGCTGGGCCCGCGCACGGCTCGAAGGATTTGCACGATGAGCGACACCGATACCGATACAGGAAACGCCGCCGCGCCAGCCGACGTGGCCGAGCTGATGGCCTGCACGATGAGCGACTGGCTGCTGCAGGCAGAGGTCATCCAGCTCGGCCTGGCCTCGGCGCTGAACCAGGTCGCCGCGCTGCTCGCACAGGCGCGCACGAACGGCCATGGCCCCGCACTCGAAGATCCGGCGGCGTTGACGCTGACGCGCGCACAGCGCGCCGCCTTCCTGAGCCGCAGCGAGCGCGCCGCGCAGCTCGGCGCGCTGCGACGTTACGAGGCCCCCGAATGGATCGCCCAGATGATGCCGCGCCTGGCCGGCCGCGTGCGCCAGTTCGTGCGCCCGCTGCAGATCGACGCCCGGGGCCGCATCAACAGTCTGCAGGTTGCCGACAGACAGGGCAAACTGCGCCGCTTCGCCGGCCTCGCGGGGCTGGCCGAACTGGCCGAGATCGCGCAACCCTTTCTCGTCTACCTGCCGCAGCAGGACAAGCGTTGCTTCGTCGACGCAGTCGACTTCGTCGTCGCCGACCCGCTGGCCGCACACGCGCCCGGAGTCGGGCAGTTGGTGATGGTCACCGACCTGGCGGTGTTCGAATTTTCATCGGCGGGCGGTCGCGCGATCAGCCGCCACCCCGGCGTGACACACGAGATGCTGCGTGAACGCAGCCCCGCGGCCGTCGAGATCGACAACCTGCCGTTCACCCTCAGTCCGGATGCGGCGCTGCTGCAGTTGCTGCGCACGCAGATCGACCCGCGCCGCGTGCGCGACATCGAGTTCGCCAGCGGCGCAGCGCGACGCGACGCGCTGTTGCGGCTGCATGCGCTGGAAGCGGCGTGCAATCTGCCTTAACACCGGTTTGCGTGCAGTTGTCGATACGGACGCGGTGAGGGACTGTGTTGCGGCGGTACGTATTCACCCCCTCCCCCTGCCTGAGGAAGTTGCCGTGAGCCAAGACCGGGAGGTGGTTCGCTCAGCCGGTCGGCGCAGGCGCCGGTACCAGGCTCGGATGCGTGGTCCTGTCGATCCACGCGATGACCGCGCCGCGCATGTAGTCGATGAAGTCGCGGCCTTGGCGCCGGCAGCTCTCGTAGGCGGTGAAGCCATGGGCGATGAACTCGTCGCCGCGGCGCGAGCGCGTCGGCCCGGAGATCTTGCGCTTGAGCACGATGCCGCGCAGGGCCTGCTCGGCGGCATTGTTGGTGGGCTCCACTGCTGGGTTGGTGATGAAGCCCCACAGCGCCGGCCAGAGCTTGAGCACATTGGCGCAGGTGTTGGCGGTACGGCGGCACTGTGTCTGCCGTGCGCCGGCCTCCAGGGCTTTGCGCAGCCGGCGTTGCAGCGGCTCGAACTGCTCGGCGGTGACTTTGCCGCGCTCGCGCCAACGGAACATCACGTAGCCCAGCCCAAGCAGTCGACGGCCCACGCGGCCGGGCAACCCGGCGCGCTGGCCGATGCGATTGAAGTCCCGCAGCAGATGGGCCCAGCACACTTGGCGCCGAGCGACATCGATATAGGCGTAGGCAGCGTAGCGGTCAGACACCACCACGCCTTGGGGCGTCTGGCCGATGAGGTCCTGGATCACGTAGCGCGCACGCGAGGGCAGGACGCTGAAGACGGCCAGCGTCGGCTGAATCACGCCCCACACCCAGTTGGCGGAGCCTTCGCGCGGGTAGCGCGTCTCGTCCATGTGCAACACCGGCGCTCGAGCCAGCGTGGCTGCGGCCTCGGCCACGGGCGCCTTCAGCGCCGCGGCCACCTTGCCGTGCGCCTGCGAGATGGCGCCCACGCTGAAGTCCACGCCCATCATCTGTGCGAGCAGGTCCCGGATCTTGAACTGCGTGAGGTGGTAGCGCGTGCCCAGCACGCCCACGAGGGCCAACGCGCGTGGGCCGATCTGGCCGCTGGGTACGCCCGCAGGCAAGGCCGCTCGATGCTCGCGACCGCAACTGGCGCACACGCCGCTGTACAGCCGGTACTCCTGCACCTCGGGCACCACCATGGGCGGCACGTCGAACACCTGGTGGCGCACCGGCTTGCCTTTGACGGTCACCGTGCCGCCACAGTCGCACATCGACGCCGGCGCGCAGTCGTGCACGGCATCGACCTGCGCCTCAGGCAGCAACGCGCGGAACGCGCCGGGGTGACCTTTTTGCGCGCCACGCTTGCGTTGGCTGGCACGCCCCTGGGCGCGATTGCCGGTGCCAGGCCCGTCGGACGAAGGTGGCTTGGATGAGTTGCGCGAGTCCAGCTTCAGCCGCTCCTGCATCAAGGCCATCTGCTCGCGCAGCTGCCCAATCTGCAACGCCATCGCGTCGATCAGCTCATGGCATTGCTGGAGGGTTGCCGGCTTGGCCGGCGCAGCCTGCTCAGGCGTTGCCCTGGGTTCATCAACAGCGCTGTGCATGCGCACAGTATCTGAGCAAAATCAGCAACTTACAAGCGAGATTTCATCCGCGACGTCACATCGCTGCGGGCGCGGGGTACTTGGGCGGTGGGGAGGGGGTGAATACGTACG
>JAUXWH010000174.1 GCA_030681365.1 Bradyrhizobium sp. | reverse complement strand
AAACCTGGCGGCGGCTCAAAGGCACAAATCAGTTGCCGAAGGTGATTGCAGGTGTCAGATTCAACGACGGCATCGAGGTCATCCAAATGCCGGCAAACCACGCCGCCTGATCGCCTCGTCACCCAAAATCCCGCATAGCTCAGGGAGGACGCGGCCTTACTGGATCACGAGCAGCGCAATGCCGGCGATGAGAACGCAGGTGCTCAGCGTTAGGGTCACGAGCGATTGCGCTTTCCACTTGTCGAGTTCGTGTTCCATGGCGCCAAACGGTCCCTGCGTCGTTGCGGGTATTGGCTTAACTTACAAAGTGAACATTCGTTCCCCATCCAGAACGCAGCAGGGACCAACCCTTTAAGCAAGCGATGAAAGGGGCTAGTACCCGGAACCGGAACTGCACCGTTTCTTGCGGCGTTATATCCGTGCTGGTCATCGCTCATTGAGCAGGGGCAATTGGAAGTGGCTGGCATGGGGTCGTCGGCCATTTCCGATGCAATCCCGGCGACCCCGCTCTCCGTAGTTCTACTGAGAACATTTAAGGGCGTGTTAACCTGCCGCACAACCAACCAAAATCAAAATAGGCCAGTGCTGTTTTCAACTTAGGCCACCAAGGGTCGAAACAGGCCAGTACCCGAAATCCCGTGCTACGTGCTGGACGACGAAACGCGAGTCCTTTCGCAACGAGGCGTTCAGACGGGCATCGGCATGTCCACAAGCGGCGGCGTGCAAGGTGCGCACCGACCAGCGCTTTTTATTGAGGGATTAGCAGAAAAGGGGATTGACGACAAAGGGTTAGCCGCGCGCATCCGAAACCCTATCCGTTCCGACCGTCTCAAGGCGGGAAGGTGGCGCACAGTTACGAGGCAACGATCCTCGCCGACATTTGCGATTTTGTTTTAACCGCTCGAAAGGCGGACAAGCTCTTAAAGCAGCAGGATCACATTGCTGATCAATGCGAGCTTTTGTTACGAGGCTTTGGGCGAGTTGGGATTATTGCGCTTGTCGATGAGGCCACAGGATACCAGTACAGTCGAACCCGCACTTCCTTGGCCCGCATCCTCGAAGCGTTCGTGGCAAAGGAACTTCAGCCATGGGTGAAGACCTTCCCAGACGAATACTATGCGCAGCTATTCCGCTTGCGGGGCCTCCCTTACAGCGCGGAATCCGTTAAGCGAGCGCAGTATTTCGGCACGCTTACTAATGACATTGTTTGGAAGAGAATCGCGCCTGGAGTGCTGACAGAACTCAAGCGCGTGATCCCGAAAGATGCCAAGGGCCGGCGTAAAGCTACTTTGGCTCAAGCACTCACCCGCAATATTGGATATCCTAAACTCCGGGAGCATTTGGGCGCTGCGGTCGCTTACATGACTGTAAGTCCGGACTATCCGACGTTCATCAAGACGCTTGATGCGCACCGGCCGCGATTCCACGATCAGTTGGAATTACCGTTTGAATATCGACCGAATGAGGATGACGGAAAGGGCATGTAGTGAAAGAGGCCGCCAACTGAGGCGGCTTTTTCTGTCAGATGCGCTGACGGTATTGCTCCGGATAGACGGTTATCGGGCATTGTCTCAAACTGTCACTTTCTTCCCAAGGGTATAATTGCGTTCGGCCCGGCACAGTTGCCGGGCTTTCGCTTCGTGCCGTAGGAGCCAACTGAGGCGGCCTAGTCGGTCCAAAGGCGTTCTCCGCATGGGCATTCGAACATGTAAATGAGGGCACCGGTGTCGGAAACCACTACCGCCCTGACGAGGTTTAGTTTCTCGGCACATAAACGACAGGGCATGGTGGATTGGTCATCCAAAGTGGCAATTTCCTCAGCCCAGAGTACCTGCATGGTGGTCCCCACCCCAAAGCAGGTAGAAAGTTAGGGGATTTTGGTTCCGGGTAAAAGTGGCAATAGGGACTAACCCCCAAGTCGCTGCCAGGGGCTTGAGGTCCGCCAACCGAGTTGGTCTTACTACGTAATTTTACGGTTTCCATTAACGGAACGTGTATTCCGGTTACATTCTCCAAAATCAAAATAGGCCAGTGCGTATTTCAACTTAGGCCACTAGGGGTCGAACTAGGCCAGTACCCGGAGCCCGAAAAGAACATATTGCGAACTCGGAACAAATGGGGTACGTTATTCTTCAAGGACGCTGCTTCAAGTCACTTCCGTAAGCCCGCTGCCCGTTTGTCCCTCTAGCGAATCCCCGTCATAAGGAGCACCACCAATGGCCGCCGCCCCCACCGCGCTGCGTATCGTCGAAGGATCTTCCATGGACAAGACCAAGGCCCTGTCGGCCGCGCTCTCCCAGATCGAGCGCCAGTTCGGCAAGGGCTCGGTGATGAAACTGGGCAAGAACGACCGTTCGATGGATGTCGAGACCATTTCCTCGGGCTCGCTCGGGCTGGATATCGCGCTCGGCGTCGGCGGCCTGCCGAAGGGCCGGGTGGTGGAAATTTACGGGCCGGAATCCTCAGGGAAAACCACGCTGGCATTGCACACGGTGGCCGAAGGTCAGAAGAAGGGCGGCATTTGCGCCTTCATCGATGCCGAACACGCGCTCGATCCGGTCTATGCCAGAAAACTCGGCGTCAACATCGACGAACTCCTGATCTCGCAGCCCGACACCGGCGAGCAGGCGCTGGAAATCTGCGACACCCTGGTACGGTCCGGCGCGGTCGACGTGCTGGTGATCGACTCGGTGGCGGCGCTGGTGCCGCGTGCCGAACTCGAGGGCGAGATGGGTGACGCGCTGCCCGGATTGCAGGCTCGTTTGATGAGCCAGGCGCTGCGCAAGCTCACCGCCTCGATCAACAAATCCAATACCATGGTGATCTTCATCAACCAGATCCGGATGAAGATCGGCGTGATGTACGGCTCCCCGGAAACCACCACCGGCGGCAACGCGCTGAAATTCTACGCTTCGGTCCGCCTCGACATCCGCCGCATCGGCGCGATCAAGGAGCGCGATGAAGTGGTCGGCAACCAGACCCGCGTCAAGGTGGTGAAGAACAAGCTGGCGCCGCCGTTCAAGCAGGTCGAGTTCGACATCATGTACGGCGAGGGCGTCTCCAAGATGGGCGAGATCCTCGACCTCGGCGTCAAGGCCGGCATCGTGGAAAAGTCCGGCGCCTGGTTCTCCTATGACAGCCAGCGGCTCGGCCAGGGCCGTGAAAACTCCAAGGCTTTCCTCAAGGCCAATCCGGACATGACCGCGAAGATCGAGGCCTCGATCCGCCAGAACTCCGGCCTGATCGCCGAACAGATCCTGGCAGGCAGCCCCGAGCGCGACGCCGAAGGCGAGGAGCCCGCGGAGGATTGAGTTTTATCGGGCCTGGATCGGATGATCCGGGCTTCGACACAGACGGGCGCTGAGGACGTTGAGTTGCCGACGTCACCAGCGCCCGTCTTGTTTTTTTGACAGCGTTTGCCGACAGCTTTCGTGCGCGCTGCTGATTCGAAATCTTCAGAATCCAAAAGCACTTGGAGTCGAAAACGGAGAATTTTGATGCGCTGATGTGAAGTGGCACTTTAAGTGCGTGAGCTGTCGTCCGTGAGACCGAAGTTCTCGGGAAAAGCGGATGTGCATTGCACATCCGAAGCTCTTCGCACCATCCCTCATTCACCTTAACAACGCGTCACTCCGCCGCCTCCGCGTAGTCCGCGACCGGCGGGCAGGAGCACACCAGGTTGCGGTCGCCATAGACGTTGTCGACCCGCCCGACCGGCGACCAGTATTTGTCGGATCGCGAGGTGCCGGCCGGGAAGCATCCATCGGCGCGGGAATAGGCGCGCTGCCAGCCATCGTCGGCGATATCGTGTACGGTGTGCGGGGCGTGGCGCAGCGGCGAGGCTTCGACCTTCCAGCGGCCCGACTCGATCTCGGCGATCTCATGCCGGATCGCGATCATGGCGTCGCAGAAGCGGTCGATCTCGGCCTTCGATTCGGACTCGGTCGGTTCGATCATCAGCGTGCCCGGCACCGGAAAACTCATGGTCGGAGCATGGAAGCCGTAATCGATCAGCCGCTTGGCGATGTCATCGACGGTGACGCCGCTCGATGCCTTCAGCGGCCGGGGGTCGACGATGCACTCATGGGCGACCCGGCCCTTGGCGTTGCGGTACAGCACCGGAAAATGCGGATCGAGCCGGTTGGCGATGTAATTGGCATTGAGGATCGCGATCTCGGTCGCCCGGGTGAGGCCTTCGCCCCCCATCATCAGGATGTAGATGTAGGAGATGGTCAGGATCGAGGCCGAGCCGAACGCCGCGGCCGAAACCGGCCCGACTGCATCGGGCTTGGCGCTCGGGGGATCCGGACGGCCGGGCAGGAACGGGGCCAGATGCGCCTTGACGCCGATCGGACCC
Organism: Bradyrhizobium sp.; assembly: GCA_030681365.1. GTDB lineage: Bacteria > Pseudomonadota > Alphaproteobacteria > Rhizobiales > Xanthobacteraceae > Bradyrhizobium. Next base: position 1,833 of record JAUXWH010000174.1, on the reverse strand, counting down.
ATGCCGGGGCCGCCGCCGCCATGCGGGATGCAGAAGGTCTTGTGCAAATTGAGATGGCTGACATCGGCGCCGTAATCGCCCGGCCGCGACAGCCCGACCTGGGCATTGAGGTTGGCGCCATCGAGATAGACCTGGCCGCCATGGCCATGCACGATCTCGCAGATATCGCGGATGTGCTCCTCGAACACCCCGTGGGTGGAGGGGTAGGTGATCATGATGGCCGCGAGATTCCTCGAATGCCTTTCCGCCTTGGCGCGAAGATCGTCGACGTCGACATCGCCCCTGGCATCGCAGGCCACCACCACGACCTCCATCCCGACCATGCTGGCCGAGGCCGGATTGGTGCCGTGGGCGGAGGAGGGGATCAGGCACACCTTGCGGTGCGGCTCGCCGCGCTCGGCGTGGTAGCCGCGGATCGCCAGCAGCCCGGCATATTCGCCCTGGGCGCCAGAATTCGGCTGCAGCGAGATCGCGTCATAGCCGGTGATGTCGCACAGCCATTTTTCCAGCTGCCTGAACAGGGCGTGATAGCCGCTGGCCTGGTCGGCCGGCGCGAAGGGGTGCAGCGCGCCGAACTCCGGCCAGGTCAGCGGGATCATCTCCGAGGTGGCGTTGAGCTTCATGGTGCAGGAGCCCAGCGGGATCATGGCGCGGTCGAGCGCGAGATCGCGGTCCGAGAGTTTTCGCATGTAGCGCAAAAGCTCGGTTTCGGAGCGATGGGTGTTGAACACGGGATGGTTGAGGAAGCCGGTGGCGCGTTTCAGTTCCGGCGGCAGCGCCTCGCGCGCGCCGGCCTCCATTTCCGCGTAGGCAAATTTGCCGCCAAACGCCCGCCACACCGCCTCGACCTCTCCCGGAGTCGTGGTCTCGTCCAGCGCGATTCCCAGCGTACCCTTGCCGATCCGCAAATTGATCTTCTCGGCCAGGGCGCCGGCGACGATCTCGCTTTGCCGGCTGCCGGCATCGACCGTCACGGTGTCGAAGAACGCCTCGGATTGCGGCGCAAAGCCGAGCTGGCGCAATCCCGCCGCCAGCACCGCCGTGCGGCGATGCACTGTGCGCGCGATGTGGGTCAGCCCCTCCGGGCCGTGATAGACCGCGTACATCGAGGCGATCACCGCCAGCAGCACCTGCGCGGTACAGATGTTCGACGTCGCCTTCTCGCGGCGGATATGCTGCTCCCGGGTCTGCAGCGCCAGCCGGTAGGCCGGCTGCCCCCGCGAATCGATCGACAGTCCGACGATGCGCCCGGGCAAGGATCGCTTGAGGGCGTCGCGCACCGCCATATAGGCCGCATGCGGTCCGCCATAGCCCATCGGCACGCCAAAACGCTGCGCCGATCCGATCGCGATATCGGCGCCGAGTTCGCCGGGCGAGGCCAGCAGGGTCAGTGCCAAAAGGTCCGCGGCGACCACGGCCAGCGCGCCCTTGGCACGAAGTGCCGCGATCGCCGGCCTGAGGTCGCGCACCGCGCCCGAGGTCGCCGGATATTGCAGCAGCGCGCCGAACACTTCGGCCTTGTCGAGATCGAGCGCGGGATCGCCGACGACCAGGCTCCAGCCGAGCGGCTCGGCGCGGGTGCGCAGCACCGCCAGCGTCTGCGGATGCACCTCGTGATCGACGAAGAACGCTTTCGCCTTGGCCTGCGCGGCGCGCTCCGCCAGCGCCATCGCTTCCGCCGCGGCGGTGGCCTCATCGAGCAGGGAGGCGTTGGCGACATCGAGCCCGGTGAGGTCGCAGATCATGGTCTGGAAATTGAACAGGGCTTCCAGCCGGCCCTGGCTGATCTCCGGCTGATACGGCGTGTAGGCCGTGTACCAGGCCGGGTTCTCC
>JAUXWH010000169.1 GCA_030681365.1 Bradyrhizobium sp. | reverse complement strand
GCGTCTTTCGTTCGGCCACAGGAGAGCCAAATGCCCAAGCTGAAGACCAAGTCAGGCGCTAAAAAGCGCTTCAAGGTGACTGCCACCGGCAAAGTGATGGCCGCCCAGCGCGGCAAGCGCCACGGCATGATCAAGCGGACGAAGAAGCAAATTCGTCAGCTGCGCGGCACCCGCGTGCTGTTCAAGACCGACGGCGACAACATCAAGAAGTATTTCTTGCCGAACGCCTGATCGCGTTCACGCCGCCCATCACAGCCGAGCCGCGCCTGCGCGGCAATCCGTCACCCATTTCCATATGAAGGAGACCCGTCATGTCTCGCGTTAAACGCGGTGTGACCTCTCACGCCAAGCACAAGAAAGTCTACAAGCTCGCCAAGGGTTTCCGCGGCCGCCGCAAGAACACCATCCGCACCGCCAAGGCCGCGGTCGAGAAGGCCGCGCAATACGCCTTCCGCGACCGCAAGCGCAAGAAGCGCACCTTCCGCGCGCTGTGGATCCAGCGCCTCAACGCCGCGGTGCGTCCGCTCGGCATGACCTACAGCGTCTTTATCAACGGCCTTGCGAAGTCGGGCATCACGGTCGACCGCAAGGTGTTGTCGGATCTCGCGATCCACGAGCCGGCGGCGTTCCAGGCGATCGCCGAAAAGGCCAAGGCTGCGCTGGCGGCGTAAGCCGCCGTCTCCTCGGTTGCTACGAAATACTCGGGAAGTCGTCATGGCCGGGTAGAAGTGCGAAGCACGTCTTCGCACTAGATGACCCGGCCATCCACGTCTTTCCTCTCGCGAACGCTGTAAGACGTGGGTGCCCGGGACAAGCCCGGGCATGACGGGCTAGGAGCATCGGCTAAGCATCCTGGCTAAAAGGGATTGCCATGACCGACCTCACGACCCTCGAATCCCAAATTCTCAGCCAGATCGCCGCTGCCGGCGACGAAGCCGCGCTCGAAGCGGTGCGCGTCGCAGCGCTCGGCAAGAAGGGCTCGATCTCCGCGCTGCTCTCGACGCTCGGCAAGATGTCGCCGGACGAACGCAAGACCCAGGGTGCTGCGATCAATCTCGCCCGCGATGCCGTCACCCAGGCGCTGACCGCGCGCCGCGACATCCTGAAATCCGCGGCGCTCGACGCCCGGCTGGCGTCGGAAACCATCGATGTCACGCTGCCGTTGCGGGAGACCGCCGCCGAGCAGGGCCGGATTCATCCGCTCAGCCAGGTGATGGATGAGCTGACCACGATCTTCGCCGACATGGGATTCGCCATTGCCGAAGGCCCTGACATCGAGACCGACGACTACAACTTTACCAAACTGAATTTCCCCGAGGGTCATCCGGCCCGCGAGATGCACGACACCTTCTTCTTCAATCCGAAGGAGGATGGCTCGCGCATGCTGCTGCGTACCCACACCTCGCCGGTACAGGTGCGCACCATGCTGACGCAGCAGCCGCCGATCCGGATCGTCTGCCCGGGCCGCACCTACCGCATCGATTCCGACGCCACCCACACGCCGCAGTTTCACCAGGTCGAGGGTCTCGTCATCGACAAGGGCTCGCATCTCGGCCACCTCAAATGGATTCTGCACGAGTTCTGCAAGGCGTTCTTCGAGGTCGACCACATCAACATGCGGTTCCGTCCCTCGTTCTTTCCCTTCACCGAGCCATCGCTCGAGGTCGATATCCAGTGCCGCCGCGACAAGGGCGAGATCCGCTTCGGCGAGGGCGAGGACTGGCTGGAGATTCTGGGCTGCGGCATGGTGCATGCGAACGTGCTGCGCGCCTGCGGCATCGATCCCGACGTCTACCAGGGTTTTGCATGGGGCATGGGCATCGACCGCATCGCGATGCTGAAATACGGCATGTCCGACCTGCGGCAACTGTTCGACAGCGACGCACGCTGGCTCAGCCATTACGGCTTCAAGCCGCTCGACGTCCCAACGCTGGCGGGAGGATTGAGCACGTGAGTCTCGCTGAGACCGCCGTTGCCGAGAGAGCCCCCACCCTGACCCTCCCCCGCAAGCGGGAGAGGGGACAAGAGAACCCGTCATCATGAAATTCTCCCTGTCCTGGCTGAAGGAACATCTCGACACCGACGAGCCGCTGGAAAGGCTCGCCGACAAGCTCACCATGATCGGGCTCGAGGTCGAGAGCATCGACGACAAGGCCAAGGCGCTGGCGCCGTTCACCATTGCGCGGGTGGTTTCCGCCGAGCAGCATCCGAATGCCGATCGGCTCCGCGTATGCATGGTCGACACCGGCGACGGTGGTGTGCCGGTGCAGGTGGTGTGCGGCGCGCCGAATGCGCGCGCGGGCCTCGTCAGCGTGTTCTCGCCGCCGGGCACCTTCATTCCCGGCAAGAACATCACCCTCGGCGTCGGCACCATCCGCGGCGTGGAGAGCCGCGGCATGCTGTGCTCGGCGGCCGAGCTGCAGATCTCCGAGGATCACGACGGCATCATGGAACTGCCGGCCGACGCACCGATCGGTGCGCCGTACGCGCAATGGGCCGGGATCGGCGATCCCGTGCTGGAGATCAACCTGACGCCGAACCGGCAGGACTGCACCGGGGTGCATGGCATCGCCCGCGATCTTTCCGCCGCCGACTTGGGCAAGTTCAGGGATCCCGGCATCAAGCCCGTCAAGGGCGAGTTCCCCTGCCCGGTGAAGGTGACGGTCGAGGACGCCACGCTGTGTCCGGGCTTTGCCTTGCGGCTCGTGCGCGGCGTCAAGAACGGCCCGTCGCCGGAATGGCTGCAGAAGCGCCTGACCTCGATCGGCTTGCGGCCGATCAACGCGCTGGTCGACATCACCAACTTCATGACCTACGACCGCGCCCGTCCCTTGCATGTGTTCGATGCGGCGAAGGTGAAGGGCAATCTGGTGGTCCGCCGCGCCCGCGACGGCGAGACGCTGCTGGCGCTCGACGGCCGCATCTACGGGCTCGAAAGCGGCATCTGTGTCATCGCCGATGACCAGGGAGTCGAATCGCTGGCCGGCATCATGGGCGGCGAGGCCTCCGGCTGCGACGAGAACACGTCAGACGTGCTGATCGAATCGGCGCTGTGGAACGAGATCAACATCGCGCAGACCGGCCGCAAGCTCGGCATCAATTCCGATGCGCGCTATCGCTTCGAGCGCGGCGTCGATCCGGCCTTCATGGTGCCGGGGCTGGAGATGGCCACGAGGCTGGTGATGGAACTGTGCGGCGGCACGCCGTCGGAAAACGTCGTCGTCGGCAAAACCCACGGCGAAGACAAGATCATCGATTTTCCGCTCAGCGAGATCAAGCGGCTGGCGGCGATCGAGGTGCCGCTCGGCGAAGTGAGGCGCATTCTCGGCCATCTTGGTTTCATGGTGGCCGGCAGCGGCCCGGTGGTGAAGATCGCGGTGCCGTCATGGCGCTCTGACGTGCATGGCAAGGCCGACATCGTCGAGGAAATCGTGCGGATCATCGGCGTCGACCGGGTGCCGATGACGCAGTTCGATCGCGGCGCCGCGCCGCGCAAGCCGATCCTCAGCCCGATCCAGCTGCGCACCCGCCGCGCCAAGCGCGGGCTGGCCGCGCGCGGCATGGTCGAGGCGGTGACATGGTCGTTCATCGCAAAGCCCGCAGCCGAATTGTTCGGCGGCGGACGGCCCGAACTGGCGCTGGCCAATCCGATCGCGTCCGATCAGTCGGACATGCGGCCGAGTCTGCTGCCGGGCCTGGTGGCGGCCGTTCAAGCCAATTCCAACCGCGGCCTGCCGGATGTGGCGCTGTTCGAAGTCGGCCAAGTGTTCAAGGGCGACAGACCCGGGGATCAACTGGTCGCGGCGTCGGGCATCCGCCACGGCTTTGCGTCGTCGAAGGGCATGGGTCGGCACTGGTCCGGCTCGGCGACGACGGATGCGCTCGACGCCAAGGCCGACGCGTTCGCGGTGCTCGCTGCCGCCGGCGCGCCTGTGCAGGCGCTGCAGGTGGTCCCCGGCGGCGCCAGCTGGCTGCATCCCGGACGTTCCGGCACCATCCAGATCGGCCCGCAAAACGTGCTGGGCTATTTCGGCGAGCTGCATCCGCGCGTGCTGGAGCAGCTCGGCGCCGACGGCCCGATGGTCGCGTTCGAGGTGATTCTCGATCGCATCCCGGCCGCCAAAGCGAAGCCGACCCGCGCGAGACCGGTGCTCGAGCTCTCGGCGTTCCAGCCGGTGTCGCGCGACATTGCCTTCATCGTCGATCGCGCCGTCAAGTCGGGCGACATCGTGCGCGCGGCGCAGGGCGTCGACAGGAAGCTGATCACCGATGTCGGCGTGTTCGACGTCTACGAGGGCAAGGGCATCGACGACGGCAAGAAGTCGATCGCGATCGCTGTGACGATCCAACCGCGCGAGAAGACCTTGACCGATCAGGAGATCGAGGCGGTCGCCGCCAGGATCGTGGCCGAGGTTACGAAAAAGACCGGCGGCAGCCTGCGCGGATGAGCCTCATTGGGCTCATCCCCTCGGATGTCGGCCTCAACACTGCAATCGCCATCTGCGCGATCGGCTTCGTGTCGGGCACGGCGCGCGGATTTTCCGGCTTCGGTTCCGCGCTGATCTTCATGCCGCTGGCCAGCAGCATGGCGACGCCGCAACTGGTTGCGGCCGTCCTGCTGATCATCGATTTCATCGCGGCATTGCCGCTGATTCCGAATGCGTGGAAGCAGGCCGACCGCAAAGCCACCTCCGTCATGGTGTTCGGCGCCCTGATCGGCGTGCCGATCGGAACTTACTTCCTGAGCCGGCTCGATCCGGTGACGACGCGCTGGATCATCTCCGGCTTCGTGTTCGCGCTGCTGCTGCTGTTGCTGTCTGGCTGGCGCTATCGTGGCAAGGACCATGCGGCGATCTCGATCGGCATCGGTGGTCTCTCGGGCTTCTGCAGCGGACTGGCGCAGACCGGCGGGCCGCCGATCGTCGGCTACTGGCTCGGCCGCCCGGTCCCATCCGTGATCGCGCGCGCCAATATCCTGCTGTTCTTCGCAGCCTCGGACTTCTTCTCGGCGGTGAGCTATTCGCTGACCGGGCTCATCACCTCGGACGCCATCCGGTTCTCGCTGCTGGTCGGTCCCGTCTATGGCATCGGCGTCCTGATCGGCGCCCAGCTATTCGGCCGCGCCAGCGAGTCCCTGTTCCGCACCATCTGTTACGCCCTGATCGCGGCCGCGGTCGTCATCGGCCTGCCGGCGCTGGATGGGGTGTTGAGGTGAGTGCGTAGAATTGTAGGGTAGGCAAAGGCGCACTCCTCGCGGCGTGCCCACCAATTGCCCGCACGAGGGAAGATGGTGGGCACGACGCAAAGAGCGCCTTTGCCCACCCCACGATTCTACGATACTTGCATCACCAGATCGCAATACGCATAGCCGTCGCGCTCGACGCGTTCGCCCGTCACCACCGGCAACCGCCGTGAAAAGATCGGAGCCGCCACCACGCAGGTGTGAAACTCGCCGTTCTCGCCGCAGGGATCGACGCCCACAGGCAAATCCGCCAGCAACGACAGATCGAATTTGCGGCCCGCGAATTCCGCCGGCAAATGCTTCAGATCGACGGTGGCGAGATAGGCCTCGAGCCCGCTTGCGATCATCGCATGCGCCAGCGGTAGGGTCGGCCTCTGCCACAGCGGAAACACCGACGTAATCCCGGTGCCCGCGAGTTTCTGTTCGCGATAGGCTCTGACATCGGCGAGGTAGAGATCGCCGAAGATGATATGGGTGATACCGTCCTGCACCGCCCGCGCGACGGCTTCGCCCATCCGCGCTTCGTAAGTCTCGTTCGGGCAAGGGTACGGGATCGGCACGATGTGTGGCGGCAGGCCCGCGGCGTCGAGTTGGGCGAGGAGGATTTCCCGGCGCACGCCGTGGATCGACACCCGCTCGAACGTCTCGGTCACCGTGGTCAAGGCGCCGACTACGTCGAATTCACCCGTTCGCCTGACTTCATGCAGCGCGAACGCGCTGTCCTTGCCGCTCGACCACGAGATCAGCGCCCTCGGCCTCGATGCTTTCAATTGCTCGGCGCTCCCGGAGATTTGGTACTGCGCCGCGGCTTCTGCGCCGGCGCCACCGGTTCAACCTTCAGCGCGCCGATCCGGCGCAGCGCCGCTTCCGCCGCGCGCTCGCCGCTTTCCCAGGCGCCGTCGACGGTGCCCCACAGGGTTTCGTGGGTAGCCTCACCCGCGAGGAACATAGAGCCGAACGGCTCGGCCAGGATTTTTCGCGATCCTTGCCCGCCCGGTGCTGCCGATGACATCGCGCCCTGCGTGAAGCGAGCTGCGTTCCAGCGTGTCGCGCTCGATTTGCCGACGGCGGCGGCGACCTCGCTGCCGAAAAGCCTGGTCAGCCACTCCTTCGCAAAGGCCACCATGGCCGCCTCGCCCTGCGCCGAGAGATCACGGCCGAAGGAGCCGCCGACGTCGATCGCGCACAGCGACGATGCCGCCATGTTGGCGAAAAGCAGCGCCGTCTGCGTCGAATCGCTCTGTTCGATGATGATGTCGTCGCGGCCGAGCCCGAGCGGGTTACCTTCGAGCTGAAGCACAATGCGATCGAGGCTGCCGAGGCTCAGTTTGGCCGCGGCATCGAGCTGACGCTTCGGAATGTCGGGCATGAACTTGATGCCGCCCGCGGCCAGCACGTTGCTCGATACCGTGACGATGGCGGCACGCGCGACGACCTTGCCGGAGGGCGTCTCCACCGTGACATTGCGGTTGCTCCAGGCGACGCGGCTGGCCGGCGTCGACAGCGCAACCGGGATCTGCTCGCCCAACTTTTCGATCAGCGTGCCCATGCCCTGCCGGCAAACCAACGCGCCATTGCGGTCCTGCGCCCGGGCCTTGTCGATCGCGGAGAGGTCTTTCAGATCCTTGCCGGCGAAACAGGCACCGAGCAGGAATTCCGCTGCCCCCGCCCAGGCGCCAAGATTCTTCGGCAGCACGGACGCGCAAGCGACGTCGGCCTTGCCGCGGGAGGCTTCATCGATGGCGCGGTTGGCGCGCACCATGGCGGCGAGAAATTCCTCGGTTTCTCCGGCCCGCGCATTGCGGCGGCCGATGCGGATCTTATGGCCGATCGGCGCGGTCCCGACGTCAAGCCCGGCAGCGCGCGCAGGCTTGATCATCGGGTTGGTCTCGGGGTTGTACATCCAGCGCGCGCCGCGATCGAACGGGATGCCGAACGTCGCGGTATCGGTTAGGCAGCGGCCGCCGATCCGACCCGAAGCCTCCACCACAATCACCTTGCGATTCGCCGCCATGACGCGCCGCGCCGCCGCTATGCCGGCAGCGCCGGCGCCGATCACGACGATATCGGCCTCGCGCGGCAGCGGCGCGGCCCATGCGCGGGCGCCGAGGGCCGGCGCCGCCGCGAGCGCTACGGCCGCCGTCAGCAAATCCCGGCGCGTCATTGTCATGTCATGGTTTCCGGAACTTTTAGAAATGAGAGAACATCGAGCGAACTTGCCGCATCCGCGCGCGCGCGGCAACCATCATGGTAAATCAATCATGATCGATCGCTCCGTTCCATGAACTAAATTGCAACGGCTTGCGACCATGATCAGACACACAAAGAATGGTCAGAAAGGCCGTCGGGGGGAATTATCATGGGTGTCGTGCTCGATACCGTAGGCAAATGGATCGCGGGGTACCTTCAGAAGGAGGTGCCCGGCTATGAGCCGTTCACGCCGAGCGACCCCGAGCATCTGCGCGGCATCATGGAGCCCGGCGACGTCCTGCTGGTCGAGGGCAACAACCGCGTTTCCGGCATCATCAAATACCTGACGCAATCGACCTGGTCGCATGGCGCGCTCTTCGTCGGCCCGATCGACGGCGCGGCCGAAGACGATGGCGAGCCGCACGTCCTGATCGAGGCCAATATCGGCGAGGGCGTGACCTCAGCGCCGCTGTCGAAATATTTTCCCTATCACACCAGGCTGTGCCGCCCCGTCGGCCTCAGCTACGAAGACCGCACCACGGTGTGCCGCTACGCCATCAACCGGATCGGCTTCGGCTACGACACCAAGAACATTCTCGACCTGATGCGCTTCCTGATTCCGCTGCCGATCCCGCAACGCTGGCGACGGCGGATGATCGCATTCGGCTCCGGCGATCCCACCAAGATCATCTGCTCGGCGCTGATCGCACAGGCGTTCGACGCCGTGCGCTACCCGATCCTGCCCAAGATCACCCGCGCGGGTTCCAGGCAGGCCCGGCGCGAGATCCTGCACATCCGCGATTCCTCGCTGTACATGCCGCGCGATTTCGACATCTCGCCCTATTTCGAAGTGGTCAAACCCACCATCGTGCAGGGCTTCGACTACACCGCCCTGCACTGGGCCGACAAGCAGAAGCCGCTCCCGGAGGTAGCGGGCGAATTCGGTATCTTTCCAGAACAGGTCGAATCGCCGCCGCTTATTCCTGAAGCGGTTGACCAGGAAGCGCCGCTTGCGGTTGCGACCACGAAGGTGACGCCGGTTGCCGCCGACGCGACGCTGGTCGAACGCGTCACGCTGTCGGAGCACTTCATGGTGGTCGAGCACATCAGGGAACGCCGCGCCCAACCGCGGCGGCGAACGCTGGAGCCGGCGGCCACGCGCGCAACACACGAAAGAAGGACGCCGATGCAGGGCATTCCGAGCAACGGCTGACCGCATTTGTCGAGTGGCCCGTTGCGGGATTGCTGAACGGGCGAGCCAGGCCGGCCTTCGTGTCGCTTCAGAGTTCTATCTCGGATCCAACGAAGCGCATGAAAGGCTGTCGGCCGGCCGCGCCGAAAAGCACGACGTCGTACTTCTCGGGCGTGCCGCCCTCCATCCCCGGCGACCCCACGGGCATACCCGGGACCGCCAGGCCGACGGCGCGAGGCCGCTGCTCCAGCAATTTCCGCAGGGCCGGCGCGGGCACATGGCCCTCGATGATGTAACCGTCAAGCTCGGCGGTATGACAGGCGGCCAGATCCGCCGGTACGCCAAGCCTACTCCGCACAGCTTCCAGGTCGGCGGTCTCCTCGACCCTGACGACGAAGCCGGCGGCCTCGAGATGTCGCACCCAGCCGGTGCAGCATCCGCAATTCGGATCCTTGTGAACGAGAATGCCTGCACTTCGGCCGAAGGCGGAAGACGCCGGCACGACCAACGCCGTCGCCGCCAATCGAAGCAGGTTTCGTCGCGACAATCCGCGCGAACGACCGACCGGTGAATTATTCATGGCCTGGACCTCCAATTTTCGTCACGAACTTTGTTTTAGCGATGGCCCCGTCAGGCGACACCGGCTCACGTCTGCCATCCCGGCCGGCGCAACAAGTCGCCGGCATGACCATCCAGCGTTCAGCACCAGCTGGCCTGATCGCCCGCCGGCGCTCGCAGCAATTCCTGAATGTTGGCTTCGATGATGCGGAAGCCGACATTGCCGTAGAGCTTCTGCCGCCCCTCGTTCAGGACGAAGCTCGGGCTGCCCTCGATGCGCATCTTGTCGGCGTCCTGATAGTCGGATGCCAGCCCCGCATAGGCCGTTCCGTCGTGGATGCGTCGTTCGATCGCGGCGATATCGACGCCCACCGCCTCGGCCAGCTCGCATTGAACATCCCAGCGCGCGACGTCGCGGCAATCCCGGAAGAACGCGCAACGGAACGCCCATAGCAGCTCGTCGAACACCGCGGCTTCGCGCTCCTGCTGCCATTGCCGGACCGCCGTCATGAACAGGTGCGCGCTGCTCGAAGTTGGCGGGCGCGTCTTCAGCCAGACTTCCGGATGCAGCTCGACATGGGGGAACTGCAGCGCCACGTGCCGCAGATGCGCGTTGAACCCGGCATACTCGCCCTTGTCCTTCCAGTTGATGGGAATTTTGGCGGCGGTATTGCCGAACACCATGCAGAAGCAGTGGTCCAGCTCGACCGTATCGCCGAACTTTTCCTTGACCGCATCGATGCGGGCCTCGGCGATATAGGCCCAGATGCATAATACGTCAGAGAAATAGGAAACCTTGACGACGCCCATTCAGATCGACTCCTCAACCACCACGAACTGGCCCATCATCCCGGCATCCTCGTGCTCCAGGATGTGGCAGTGATACATGTAGGGACGCTTCGCATCGGCGAAGTCGGAGAACTTGGTGATGACTCGAACGGTCGAATCGGGATCGACCAGCACGGTGTCCTTGAGACCCCGCTCGTGCGGAAGCGGCGGCGCGCCATCGCGATCGAGGGTCCGAAACTGGACGCCGTGAATATGAAACGGATGAGCCAGGGGGCTCGCGTTCCTGATCCGCCAGATTTCAATGCTGCCTAGCGGAACCCGCTCGTCGATGCGATCCATGTTCATGGCGCGGCCATTGATTCCCATCGCGCCGCCCATCCCGGCGCCGCCCATCATTCCCCCCATGCCCATCATCGGCATGTCCAGCGAGAAGGTGCGGGTGCGCGCCGCTTGCGCTGCGATCCAGCCCGGAACCTGGATGAGCCGGTCGGGGAGCGTCAGATCCGAACTATAGAGCTTCTCCGCGCGCAGCTCGATCACCGGAAACGTCTCGCTGTTGCCCGCCATGCCGCCCATCATCATGCCCGGCCCCATGCCCCCGGCCGCGACCCGGTCGGGATAGCTCATCATTCGAACCGATTGACCGCTCTGCATGTCCAGCAGAACCTCGACCCGCTCGCCCGGTCCCAGCCGGACTCGACGCAGTCGCTCCGGCCGCTCCAGCAAGCCTCCGTCCGAGCCGATCACGACAAGGTCCGCGCCATCATCGCGTCCGAGCGTGTAGATGCGGGAATTCGATCCATTGAGAATGCGCAGGCGCGTGCGCTGACGGCGCAAAACGACGTGCGGACGGGCCGTTCCGTTCACCAGCACGACGTTACCCTTGTAGCCCATCATGACGTCGTGCATCGTCAGGTCGTAGTCGAAGCTGCCGTCGTCGTTGAACCGGCGGTCCTGGATAACCAGCGGGATATCGTCGACGCCATAGTCCGAGGGCAGTCCCGGCGATTTGCTCTGCTCGTCCTCGATCAGGAACAGGCCGGCAAGGCCGCGCAGCACCTGCTCGCCGGTCTGCTCCATCAGGTGCGAATGATACCAGCACAGCGACGGCGCTTGCTTGATGGCGAACGAGGTCTCCCAGACCGTGCCGGGTGCGATCACCTGATGCGGGCCGCCGTCGCTGGCCGCCGGCAGGCGCAGGCCGTGCCAGTGCAAGGTGGTCGGTTCGGTCAGGCTGTTCCTGACGCGCATCGTGACACGGTCGTTGGTGCGGCAACGAATCGTCGGGCCGAGATAGGCGCCGTTGATTCCGAGTGTCGGCGTCGAAATCCCCGGCAGGAACTCGCTCTTCCCGGAAGCTATGTTCAGTTCGTAGACCTTCCCGTCGGCTCCCGATGTTCCCTCGATCAGCGGCGGCACCATGAGCGGGTTTGCAAAGCGGCCGGCGGCGGCCAAGCCAGGCCGCGATGCCATGAGAAGCGCGGCGCCTGCCGCCGTCGCTCCCAACAAGATGCCGCGACGGGAAACCATATGACCGGACCTGAATGTGGACGATGGCATAGTCAGCCTCCGATTCCGTTGTTCCCCGTTGAGCTAGATCAAGCTGGATCGGCGCCGCCACGCCGACCGTCGAGCACAATCATTTGACCACGATTATCCCGGTCATTCCCGCCTCGCGGTGACCTGGGATCAGGCAGGCATATTCGAACTCGCCGGCCTTGGTGAACTTCCAGACGATCTCGCCGGCCTTCTTCGGCGCCAGCTGTCTTCCGTTCGGTTCCTCATGCGCCATATCCGGGTGCTTCTTCATTTCTTCGGCGTGCTTGAGATTGTCCGCGGTACTGGCCAGCACGAATTCATGTTCGAGCTCGCCGTTGTTGCGCAGCACGAATTTGATCTGGTCGCCCTTCCTGACCTCGAGCCGCGCCGGGATGAACAGCATCTTCCCGTCCGATTCTCCCATCGTCACCTGGACGATTTTTGAGGGCTTCTTCGGATTGCCCGGCTCACCGGCCGAAAATGATTCGCCGTGGCCGTGGCCGTGGCTGTGCCCGGCCGGGCCTTCGCCTGCCCAGGCGTTTGCCGAAAGCAGCGTTGCGGCGGCCACTGCGATTCCGCGCTTGGTCCAATTCATCATCTCTCAACTCCTTCGCGTTTGATGCCGGTTCGTGCCGTGTCGACTTGATCGTCGCCCGGCCTGGGCTCAGTTGAATTTCGCCTGACTGGTTTTGCCGTCGGGGCCGGTCAGCTGCACAACTCCTTTGGGCTGGCTTGGCAACGCCGCGGTCGCGCTGCCGGAAAGCCTGACGCCATCGACGGGCGCCAGCACCACGCGCTGCGATTTGCCGTCTGCCACGAGGATTGCCGTTCCCTTGAATCCCGTCGCCGAAACCGGCTTTTCGCTTTCGTCGCTGATGAACACATCGACGGTATCGGACTTCACGACCATTTCGACATGGTATGGTCCCGCATCGGCGATACGCCCGCCATGCGACCCCTTGGCATCGTGAGCCCAGGCCGAACCTGCCGAGGTGAGCAACGTTCCAATCAATAGAAGCTTGGCGTACATCTTTTTCTCCTTGGTCGAGTTTAGAAGGCTTCGGCTGGCGATGGTCCGTGCGCGGGATCACGGGCCGCGGCGGCGTCCCGCCGCAGGCGCTCGAGATGCTTTTCCCCGTAGCGCAGGAAGAGCACGGGCGTAAGAAACGTATCGAGCAGCGTCGCGCTGATGAGGCCACCGAATATCGTGACGGCCACGGGGTGCAGGATTTCCTTGCCGGGCGTTGCCGCATCGATCAGCAGCGGAACGAGTGCGACGCCGGCCGCCAGCGCCGTCATCAGCACCGGGGTCAACCGCTCGAGACTGCCGCGAACCACCAGTTCACGTCCGAACGGCATGCCCTCCTGCAGCGCCAGGTTGATGTAGTGACTGATTTTCAGGATACCGTTGCGCGCGGCGATGCCGGTCAAGGTGATGAAACCGACCATGGACGCGACCGAGAGCGGCTGGTCCGCCAGCCACAGCGCGATCACGGCCCCGATCAGGGCAAGCGGCACGTTGCCCATCACGATCATGGCAAACAGCACCGAGCGGTAGCGGTTGTAGAGGATGGCGAAAACCAGCGACAGCGACAGTAGCGAGAGAATTCCGATGGTCCGGCTCGCTTCCTCTTGGGCCTGGAAGGTGCCTTCGAGGCGGGTATAGAAACCCTCGGGCAGCTTCGTCGACGCCAGCGCCTCCCTGATCGATCCGACGATTTGCGCCATGTCGGCGGTGCCGGTGGTATTGGCCAACACCACCACGCGTCGGCGCCCGTTCTCGCGCAGGATCTGGTTCGGACCCTCGGTCTCCTTGATGTCGGCGACCTGCCTGGCCGGAATCCATCCGCTTGGGGTTTCAATGAGAAGATCGCCCAGCCTTTGCGTGGTGCGAAGCCTGTCGGGCAACCGCATGGTGACATCGAACCTGCGATAGCCGTCGACGACGCGCGATACCACCCGCCCGTTCGAGAGCCGGCTGAGTTGCTCGACCACCGTTGCGGGCTGCACGCCATACAGCGCGGCGCGGCCATAATCGACACGAATCTCGAGCTGCGGAATCAGCACCTGCTTTTCGACCTGCAGATCCGTGAGCCCGAGGATGGCTGCCAGCCTGGTTCGGATGGCTTCCGCGGCGGCACGCAGCGCGTCCAGATCATCGCCGAAGATCTTCAGCGCAACTTCGGCGCGGACCCCGGACAGCATGTGATCGAGCCGATGCGAAATCGGCTGACCCACATTGATCGAGGCCGGGAGCACCGCCAATCGCGAGCGAATCTCCGCGATCACATCGACCTTGGTTCGCGACGAAGGCTTGAGGTTGACCTCGAGATCGGAGGAATGGACGCCTTCGGCATGCTCATCCAGTTCGGCGCGCCCGGTCCGGCGCCCGACGGTCTTCACTTCGGGCACTTCCAGAAGAATACGCTCGGCAATCAGGCCGACGCGATTGGATTCCGCGAGCGAGATACCCGGGTTGAAGAGCATGTTGATGGTGAACGTGCCTTCGTTGAAGGGCGGCAGGAACGAGCGTGGAAGCAGCGAGGCGCCAAACGCGGCGATCGTCACGGCGAGCACGGTGACCGCCATCAGCGCGCGCTGATGGCGAAACGCGCGTTCGAGCAGCGCCGCGTTGCCACGCTTGAGCAGGCGCACCAGCGCGCTGTCGCCATGCTCAAGGCGCTTCAGCTGCGGCAGCATGTAGTAGGCCATGACCGGCGTCAGCGTGATCGAGACCAAAAGGCTGGCGAGGATCGATATGATGTAGGCTTGGCCGAGCGGGGCGAACAGCCGGCCCTCGATGCCCGACAGCGCGAACAGCGGCACGAACACCAGCACAATGATAGCCGTCGCATAGACGATGCCGGAACGGACCTCCTGCGAGGCCGATACGATGACGTCGAAGGCGGACCTCGGATGCTGCAGCGTGCGGTTTTCACGCAGGCGCCTGAAGATATTCTCCACATCGACCACGGCGTCGTCGACCAGTTCACCGAGCGCGATGGCGAGGCCGCCCAGCGTCATGGTGTTGATGGACAACCCGGCGAAATAGAAGATCGTGGCTGTGGCCAGGATCGAGACCGGGATCGCGGTTAGCGAAATCACCGTGGTCCGCCAGTTCAGTAGAAATGCGAACAGCACCACGGCGACGACGAGGCCGGCTTCCATCAGCACCTGTTCGACATTGCGGATCGACGTTTCGATGAAGTCGGCCTGACGGAACACGACCTGGTCAGCCTTGATGCCCTGCGGCAGCGAGGCCGTGATCTCCTTCAGTGCGCGCTCGATCTCGCGTGTCAGCGCGATGGTATCGACATTGGGCTGCTTCTCGACCGAGACGATGACGGCCGGCTTGCCCATGTAGCCGGCTTCGCCGCGCTTCACCCTCGGCGCGAACTCCACCGTCGCGACCTGGCGCAGAAACACCGGCCCGCCATTGACCTGCGCCACCACCACGCTGCGCAGATCGTCCAGATCGGTGGTTCGTCCGATATTCCGGATCAGATATTCGCGCGAATGCTGGTCGGTGAAGCCGCCGCCGGTGTTGACGCCAAACTGGGTCAGCGCCTGCTGGACCTGTTCATAGGTCACGCCGAGGCTGCGCAACGCCGGCGGATTCGGCGCGACGCGATACTGGCGGACTTCGCCGCCGATCGGGATGACCTGGGCGACGCCCGGGATCGAGAGCAGCCGCGGGCGCACCGTAAAGTCGGCGGCCTCGCGGACTTCCATCGCGGACGCCTTGTCGCTGGTCATCGCAACCAGCAAGATCTGTCCCATGATCGAGTTGATCGGGCCCATCTGGGGAACCACGTTCGGCGGCAGCTGCGCCCCGATCAGGGAAAGCCGTTCGGCGATCTGCTGGCGATTGCGATAGATGTCGGT
Organism: Bradyrhizobium sp.; assembly: GCA_030681365.1. Classification (GTDB taxonomy): domain Bacteria; phylum Pseudomonadota; class Alphaproteobacteria; order Rhizobiales; family Xanthobacteraceae; genus Bradyrhizobium. The sequence continues at coordinate 4,230 of JAUXWH010000169.1, read as the reverse complement.
GCCCCAGTCGAATTCGACATAGACGATCGAGAGCCCGACGCCGGAGACCGAGCGCACCCGGGTCACCCCGGGAACGCCGTTCATCTGGGTTTCGATGGGAAAGCTGACGAGTTGCTCGACTTCCGGGGGCGCCAACCCCTCGGATTCGGTCATGATGGTGACGGTCGGCTTGTTGAGGTCGGGAAATACGTCGACCGGAAGCCGGCTGGCGCTGAAGATTCCGAGCAGCACCAGAACGGCCGAGGCCGCCAGCACCATGAGACGGTTGCGCAGCGACTGCGTGACGAGAAAGCGAAACATCTGTCGTTCCCCTCAGCGTACCTGGCCGAGCAACTCGGCGCCCTGGACCACGAGGCGTTTGCCCGCGGCGAGCCCGGTGGCAATGAAGACGCGATCGCCGTCGAGCGGTTCGACCCGCACCGGGCGCGGCTCGAAGCGTTCCGCCGCGACATGCTCGTAGACCACGTCCTGGCCGCTGGCGTTGCGCACCAGTGCTGCCCGGGGAACCGCAAAACCGGTCTTCTCCACATCGGTGGTGGCGAGCACGGTGACGAACTGACCGGCGCGAAGGCCTGCAACGTCACCCTGCACCGCGAATTGAACCGGAATCGATTGATTGCGGCCGGCAAAGCCGGCGCCGCGGAAGGCGAGCGGATAGGTCCGATGGTCGTTCAGCCGGGCTACCGCGCTCTGGACCCCGGGAAGCGAATCGTAGCTGAGCGCCTCTACCCACAGGCGGGTTGGGTCGACGATATGGAAGATGACGGCGTTCGATTGCGCCATCTGGCCTGCGACGACGGTGCCTTCCGCCACGATGCCGTCTGCCGGCGCGATCAGTTCTTCCGGCTCGCGGCGCGCCTTGTCGAGCGACCCACGCCTCTCCTTCAGACCTTGCAGCTCCGTCCTGGTATCCTCCAGCTGGGTGCGCGCGATGGCACCGCCCGGTACGAGGGTTTCATAGCGGGCCAGCCGGCGCTCCACGATGGCAATTTGCTGGTCGAGTTCGCCTTGCCGCTGGCGGATGTCGGAGGCGTCGATAGCCTGCAGCGGCGGCGTCACATAGGCGAGGACATCGCCCTTCCGGACCGGCGTTCCCAGCCGCGGAAAGCCGTTCGGTGGCGGCGAAAGGCGGCCCCCGACCGACGATTGAACGAAACCGCTGGCGTTCGGATCGGGAATGATGCGGCCCGGCAATTCCAGGGCGGCGCGATGCGCGGCGGATTCGATTCGGACGGTGCGAATGGCTAGGATTCGCTGGATGCTCTTGGGTACGAAGACGCCGCCGTCGGGCAGCCGCTGCGCCAAATCGCGCACCGTCGGGTTCGAATTGGCCGGCGCGCCATGGTCATCGCCGTCATGAGCGCGCGCGGCGCCATGGAACATGGCGAGCATCCCGGCAAGGATGAGGATCATCGCGGGCCGGTTCCGTCGCCACACCAACGTCATCGCGATAATTCCCGCCGCAAAGCCTCCGAGCCCGGCCATCAGCACGGTCGGGACATAGCGCGACGACAGATCCCGAATTCCGCCCGCCATGTCCGACAGGGAATCCGTTCCGGCTTTCGCGCCCGCATCTTCCGGCGGAATGATCAGCGTCGCGGGCAGCACATCGTCGATGCCGTCCTTACTGACCGTGAAGATCAGATCATAGGACCCCGGTTTGGCGGACCAGGGTGCGCTGAGCCGGTATGGCTCGTTCGCCATGGCGCGCGCGGGCTCCGGACCCGCCGGAGTCTCGACTGCGATGCTGGCGCCGTCCACCGATTCGTTGGTCGCAAAGCGGTCGAGATAGATGACGAGGTCGCCGCCACGGGCGATGGCGACCAGCTCGTAATTTTCCGAAGCGGCTTCCGCGCGAGGCGCGAGATTGGCGATCTCTGCAGCCGGCGGTGGCGCGCCATGATCGTGACCGTCATGAGCCAGCAACGATCCGCCTCCCGAAAAGGAAGCAAGAGCCGCCGCGCAAAGCGCGGCACGAAACATAGAGCGCATTGGAAAATCCTCACCTGACAAGAAGCTTCATCGCGCGGCCGGCCTGCCGGGGCAGGACCGCGGGGATGTCGTTACTCAGGCGAGGGATCGAGGGGGTTTGCGCAGACCTCGTGGGTCCACTTCGGGCACGGAAACAGGGCATGCAAAGCCGATGCGAAGCGAGCACGCCTGGGGAGGAAGATTGGGCGAAACCGCCGCCAGTGCCGCTCCGCAGCACCCCGTACATCCGCAGCAGCCCATCACGCAGGCGTCGGAGGCGGAGGGCTGTGCGCCGGGCGTGTTCTGAACCGCGGCCTCGGCTTGCGCCGCAGGCTGGATTCGCCCGACCTCGTCGAAGGAAACCGATTGGGCGATGCCGGCGGCAGTGCCGGGTCCCTGAAAATGGTGACCCTGAAGGTGGTGCACCTCAGGCGCGTGTCCATGGGTGACATGGGCCCTGGCAGCGACCGACGCGAATTGAACGGCGATCAGCAGGATCGCCGCCCCGATTATCCGCAACAATGTGCCGGTCAAAGCCATGCGCCGCTATTACCATATGCTTCGAGCGAAAGGAACAGGGGTTCAAATTGCGGTAAATGCATGGTCACACCTTGATCTCGATCAACGATCGGAGCGCCCGATCACGGCCATTAGTTCGGCGATCTTCTCGCGCTGATCGTTCTTGTTGCCGCTGTTGATCGCGTGTTCGACGCAATGTGAGACGTGATCACGCAAGACTTCTTCCTCGACGCGCCGAAGTGCGGCCCGCACCGCCGAGATCTGCGTGACGATATCGATGCAATAGCGGTCCTCGTCGACCATCCTGGACAGGCCGCGGACCTGGCCCTCGATCCGGCCCAGGCGCTTCTGACAGGATGCCTTGATGTCTTTTCGCATCCGGTCTATATACCCCTACCGGGTATGGGTTGCAAGCGGAACTGGAGAATATCAAATGGCCAAGCACGCGAACGCAGGCGGCTGTTGCGGCGGGCATCACGATCACGCCAGCCATCACCCCGCCCATGACGGCCACCATGCCGGCGGCAACACGACCGTGCGCGACCCCGTCTGCGGCATGACGGTCGATCCGGCGACCGCCAAGCATCGGTTCGATTACCAGGGCGACACCCATTATTTCTGCTCGGCCGGCTGCCGCACCAAATTCGCTGCCGACCCCAAGGCATATCTCGGCGGCAGCAAGCCGAAGGCCGAGGCGCCGGAAGGCGCGATCTACACCTGCCCGATGCATCCGCAGATCCGCCAGGTCGGCCCCGGCAGCTGCCCGATCTGCGGCATGGCGCTGGAGCCCGAAGTGGCCAGCCTCGATACGCCGCCCAATCCCGAACTCGCGGACATGACGCGGCGGTTCTGGATCGGCCTCGTGCTGGCGTTGCCCGCGGTCGTGCTGGAAATGGGTGGTCACCTCGTCGGCGGTCACGGCTGGGTCGACCCGACGCTGTCTAACTGGATCCAGCTGGTATTCGCGACGCCTGTGGTGCTGTGGGCGGGCTGGCCGTTCTTCGTGCGCGGCTGGCAATCGCTGCTGACGCGCAATCTCAACATGTTCACCTTGATCGCGATGGGTACCGGCGTCGCCTATATCTACAGCCTCGTCGGCACCATCGCGCCCGAAATCTTCCCGGCAACCTTTCGCGGCCATGGCGGCGCCGTTGCGGTTTATTTCGAAGCCGCCGCGGTGATTACCGTGCTCGTGCTGCTTGGCCAGGTGCTCGAACTGCGCGCCCGCGAGGCGACGTCGGGCGCGATCAAGGCGCTGCTCGAACTGGCGCCGAAGACCGCGCGGCGGATCGGCGATGACGGCACCGACCATGAAGTCGAGATCGACAGCCTGCAGGTCGGGGACCATTTGCGCGTTCGTCCCGGCGAGAAGGTGCCGGTCGACGGCGTCATCCTCGAGGGCCGCTCGTCGCTCGACGAATCGCTGGTAACCGGCGAATCGATGCCCGTCACCAAGGAAGCGGGGGCCATGGTGATCGCGGGCACGCTCAACCAGTCCGGCGGCTTCGTGATGCGCGCCGATAAGGTAGGGCGCGACACCCTGCTGTCCCAGATCGTCAAGATGGTCGCGGAAGCGCAGCGCTCGCGCGCGCCGATCCAGCGGCTGGCCGATCAAGTTTCCGGCTGGTTCGTGCCGGTGGTGATCGCCGTAGCGCTCATCGCTTTCGGCGCCTGGGCATGGTTCGGTCCGGAGCCGCGCATGGCGTTCGGTCTGGTTGCCGCCGTCAGCGTGCTGATCAT
>JAUXWH010000165.1 GCA_030681365.1 Bradyrhizobium sp. | reverse complement strand
CTGCCTGAAGGGCATCGCCGAAGCCTGCCGCACGCTCGACTTTCCGGTCGTGTCCGGCAACGTCTCGCTCTACAACGAGACCAACGGCCGCGGCATCCTGCCGACGCCGTCGATCGGCGGCGTCGGACTGCTCGACGATTTCACCAAATCCGCGACGCTGGCGTTCAAGGCCGCCGGCGAGGCGATCCTGCTGATCGGCGAGACCCATGGCTGGCTCGGGCAATCGGTTTATCTGCGCGACATCTGCGGCCGCGAAGAGGGCGCGCCGCCGCCGGTCGATCTCGCCGCCGAAAAGCGCAACGGCGACGTGGTGCGCGGCATGATCCATGCGGGCACCGCGACCGCGGCGCATGATCTGTCCGACGGCGGGCTATTGATCGCGCTGGCCGAGATGGCGATTGCCGGCGGCATCGGCGCGCAACTGCTGGCGGCGCCTGCCGCGATCGTGCCGCATGCCTGGTGGTTCGGCGAGGACCAGGCGCGCTACATCGTGACGGTGCCGGAAGCGCAGGCCGGCCTGGTGCTGGCCAAGATGCGGGGCGCGGATATTCCGTGCGCGCGGATCGGCACCACGGGCGGCGAGGCGATCGCGATCGCCGGCGAGCCGGCGGTGACGGTGAAAACGCTCAGCACCGCCTTCGAGAGCTGGCTGCCGGCGTATATGAACGCGAAGCTTTAACAGCGTCATTGCGAGCGCAGCGAAGCAATCCATCTCACAGCTTGCGGGCTGCCGCATGGATTGCTTCGCAAGCGCTCGCAATGACGGTGAGAGGGCTCGGCGCCGCTTCTCACAGCACCTTGTTGGCCCCCGGAATCTGCCGCAACGCGCGCGTCAGCGCCCAGCTGAACGCGACCGTCAGCACGAATCCGATCGGCGCCTTCACGGTCGCCGGCAGAAGCGTGAAATCGAACAGCCAATACTGCAGCCACAGCGCGATCGGATAGTGCACCAGGAACATGCCGTAGGCATCCGCCTGCATGGAATCGAATATGCTCCTGCCCGAGTGGGCGAACCTCAGGAAATAGGCCAGGATCAGGAACAGGATGGCCACGCTGAAGACCGTAAAGCAGACGGCGTAGAGCCCCTCGTACCAGTCCGGCAAGTCCGGCGGATTGCCCATGATGTCGCGCTTGATGGTGATCAGCACCCACATCAGGTAATACGGAACGATCGCCAGCACCAACCAGTCCCAGCTGACCTTCGCCATGCGGCCGTCCGCCGCCAGCAGCCCGCGATCCAGAAACGCGACACCGATGCCGGCGCCGAAAAAGAAGTAGGTGGCGTAAAGCATCACGCGCCCGTGCTGGACCGAGAACGGACCGAACTCGAACCAGCTGCCTGCGCCGTAGTGAATCCGCCCGGGAATGTAGAAGGCCGCGGTGACGGCCAGCATGACCAGGAAGAACACGGCCGGCCGGCGGCGACCGTGCAGCGAGAGGCGATTGATCGGATCGAGCATGTTGGGTGACAGCCGATACAGGATGCAGGCCACCACGTCGAAGCTGAGCAGCACCCAGAGGAACCAGATCGGCCCGCTCGGCCACGGCCCGACGGTGATCATATTCCACCAGAATTCCGAAAAGCCGATTTCGGGATGGTTCCGCAGCGAGAAGGAGTAGTAGGCGAGCGGAATCACCGTGAATGCGCAGATCACGAACGGCAGGCCGAGCCGGAGCAGCCGGTCGGCCAGATAGTTCAGCGGTCCCTTCCGGCTGATGCCCGGCCACACGAACAGGCCCGACAGGAAAAAGAACATCGCCATGAAGAAACTGTCGGTGGCGAGCACGATCATGTCGAAGCCGAAGAACGACGTCGGATCGGTGTGGCCGTAATATGTATAGGGGATGACGGCGTGGTGCAGCAGCACCACCAGGGTCAGAAATGTGCGGGCGCGGTCGAGCGAAGGATTGCGTGACCTGGCCTTGGGCGCGGCGCTGATGTCAGCGGCGGCAGCCGTTTCGGATATCGATGACAAGCGCGTCTCCCCAGCCCAAGGTTACAGGGTGATGTTGCCGCCGGGAACCCGATTGAGCAAGGTCCAACCGCGGCCGGGCAGGGCGGCGCGGCTGCTCGCCATGGGATCAGCCGACCTCCTCGACCGTGACCTTGTCGGGATAGAACGCCAGATGGCCTGAAATTTCCGCCATCGCCGGGAATGGCGTCTCATAGCTCCAGATCGCGTTTTCCAGCGTCTTGCCCCCGGCGATCACGCTGAAATAATTCGCATCTCCCTTGTAGGGGCAGTGCGTCACCCGGTCGGTGCGCGCCAATAGCGCCATATTGGCGTCGCCGCGCGGCACATATTGTACCGCGGGGTAGCTCGCTTCCTTGAGGGTCAGGGCATGGGCGGTGTCGGCGATCACGACACCGCCGGCGGTAACGCGGACCCGCTTCGGATTCGCCGCAATGGTGATGGGGTGGTCGGGGCCGGGGAGTTTCATGGCGGTACAGCCTCTTCGGTCAGCCCGTTGTGATCGTGGGCCACGATGTCGGGGATTTGCAAGGATTGGACCTGGAATATAGTGCTGAGAGCGTGACGTGGAAGGGTGACCGGGCTAAGTTCTGCCGCGCCGCAGCGAGGCTCGCTGCGATTCGAAACGCCGGATTGGAGACCTGTTGGATGCCGATGGACGCGCACGATATCGAATCGATGATCAAGGCGGCGATCCCCGACGCCGAGGTGACGATCCGCGATCTGGCCGGCGATGGCGACCATTATGCCGCGACCGTGATCTCGGAGTCGTTCCGCGGCAAATCCCGGGTCCAGCAGCACCAGATTGTCTATCAGTCGCTGAAGGGGCAGATGGGCGGGGTGCTGCACGCACTGGCGCTGCAGACCGGGGTACCTGGCGGACCCGGGGTTCCGGAGGGCTAGCTCGGGGGGCGGGGCGATGACGGCGGACCAGCATCACGGCGCGCTGTATCGGGTGCACGCGCCGCACCAGCACAGCCGCGTCACCTATGCCGAGCTGTTTTTCGACCTGGTGTTCGTCTTCGCGGTCACGCAGATCTCGCACAGCCTGCTCGCACACTTCACCCCTCTCGGCGTGTTGCAGACCGCCCTGTTGTTCCTGGCGGTGTGGTGGGTGTGGGTCTACACCACCTGGATCACTAACTGGCTCGATCCGGAAAAGACGCGGGTGCGGATCCTGCTGTTCGCGCTGATGCTGGGCGGGCTCGTGCTCTCCACCTCGATTCCGCAGGCCTTCGAATCGCGTGGGCTGTGGTTCGCCGCAGCCTACGCCACGATGCAGGTCGGCAAGACCGTCTTCCTGTGGGTGTCGACGCCGCCTTCACGGCCGGCGGCGCGCATGAATGCAATTCGCATTACGGCCTGGCTGTCGCTGTCGGCGGTGTTCTGGATCGCGGGCGGCCTGGCCGAAGGACAGTTACGGCTGCTGCTGTGGGCCGTGGCGCTTGGCATCGAATACTGCTCGGCGGCGGCGCGGTTCTGGATCCCCAAATACGGCGCTTCGCAGGTCGCCGACTGGGTGATCGAGGGCGGCCACATGGCGGAGCGGTTTGGGCTGTTCATCATCCTGTCGCTCGGCGAATCCATCGTCGTCACCGGCGCGACGTTTTCCAAACTGACCTGGACCATCGAGACGGTCAGCGCTTTTGCATCGAGTTTCGTCGGCACAGTGGTTATGTGGTGGATCTATTTCCACAAGGGCGCGGGAGCCGGCTCCGAGCTGATTTCAAGATCGACCGAGCCGGGGCGGCTGGCGCGGCTGGCCTACACTTATCTGCACATGCCGATCGTTGCCGGCATCATTCTTACGGCGGTGGCCGATGAACTCGTGCTCAAGCATCCCGGAGGCCATTCCGACTTCAAGACGGTTTTAAGCCTGATCGGCGGACCGCTGTTGTTCCTGATCGGGACCATCCTGTTCAAGTACACCATTCGCGGATTTCTTCAGTTTTCGCACGGCGCCGGCATTCTCGCGCTCGGCATTCTCGCCTGGTTCGCGGGCGGGATGTCGCCGCTGCTGCTCTCGATCCTCACCACGGCGATCATGGTCATCGTCGCGGTGTGGGAATCGTTCTCGCTGAAATCAGCCGGATCCGGATCTCACTCCGAGGCCACCAGCACGTGAACCGAAAACATCCGGGCTGCGTCCGTCCATGACTGGCGCACCGTCCAGCCCGAGCCGCGCGCCAGCGCGGTGAAGCGGTCGAGGCTGTATTTGTAGCTGCTTTCAGTATGGATGGTTTCGCCGGGGCGGAACGAAAAATTGTGGCCGAGCACCCGCACGCTCTGCGCCTTCCGGCTGATCAGGTGCATTTCGATGCGGTGACGCTCGCGGTTGTAGATCGAGCGGTGGGTGAACCCGGAGATGTCGAAATTGCCGCCGAGTTCGCGGTTAATGCGCACCATGACATTGAGGTTGAAGCGCGCGGTGACGCCGGCGGCGTCATTATAGGCGTCGTACAGCACGCGCTCGTTCTTTTCGAGGTCGACGCCGATCACCATTTGCGCGCCGTGCCCGAGAATCTCGCGGGCGCTGCGCATGAACGCGCTGGCCTCGTGCGGCTCGAAATTTCCGAGCGTCGATCCCGGGAAGAATCCGACCTTCGGCATCGCGCTGACGGCGTCGGGCAGGGCGAACGGTGCGGTGAAATCCGCGGTAACCGGATAGACCGCGAGATCGGGGAAATCCCGGTCCAGCGCGTCGGCCTGGGCTTTCAGGAAATCGCCGGATATGTCGACGGGAACGTAGGCACCGACCGCGCACTGCTCCAGCAGCAACCGGACCTTGGTGGTGGCGCCGGCTCCGAATTCCACCAGGGCCGCGCCTTCGGGAATCATGGCGGCGATCTCGCTGGCCCGATCGCGCAGGATCCCGAGTTCGGTGCGGGTCGGGTAATATTCCGGCAACACCGTGATCTGCTCGAACAGTTCCGAGCCCGCGGCATCATAGAAATATTTCGGCGAGAGCCGCTTCGGGTGCTGCGACAGCCCTTCGATCACGTCGCTGGCAAACGCCGCGACCTGCTCGTCGAGGTCGTGCGCTTTGGCCAATGCGGGGGCGTGCACATTCATGACAATCTCCTGGTCGCGTTTTCCGGCGCGATTGAATCTGGAAAATCAGGCGACGTAGTCGGCAAGCCGAAGCCCCGTGAATTGCCAGCGGTGATGCGGATAAAAGAAGTTGCGATAGGTAATACGGCTGTGGCCTTCGGGAGTTGCAAGCGAAGAGCCGCGCAGCACCAGCTGGTTGACCATGAACTTGCCGTTATATTCGCCGAGCGCGCCCTCGATGGGGCGGTAGCCGGGATAGGGGGAATAGGCGCTGCGGGTCCATTGCCACACGATGCCGAAGGCGTCGTTGAGCTGCCCGGCCCTGGCCGCGACCTCCCATTCCATTTCGGTCGGCAGATGCCGGCCGCTCCAGCGCGCGAACGCGTCGGCCTCGTAATAGCTGACATGGCAGACCGGGGCTGACGGATCGACCGGCTTGAGCCCGGCCAGCGTCATGATGTGCCATTGCCCGCCGATCTCGCGCCAATGGCCGGGTGCCCGCCAGTCTTCCTTTTCGACGACGGCAAAACCGTCCATCAGCCACAGCGTCGGCCTCGTGTAGCCGCCGTCCTGCATGAAGGCGAGCCACTCCGCATTGGTGACGAGGTTGCGCGCCAGCCTGACCGGGCCGACCAGGGCGCGGTGCGCGGGCTTTTCATTGTCGAAATGGAAGCTGTCGTCGGCATGCCCGACGGTGTGGATGCCCTCGTTCAGGGTGACCCATTCCTCGCCGACGCGAATTTTGTCGCCGCTTCGGGTTGCCGCCGGAAAGGTCCACGCCGGATCGTAGGCCGGCGGAATCGGGTTCTGCGCGAAGGCGTGCAGGATGTCGGTCAGCATCAATTCCTGGTGCTGCTGCTCGTGATTGAGGCCGACTTCGACCAGCGGCGCGATCGCCTTCAGCACGTCCTCGCCGGCCTCATGAAAGAACTTCACCACCGCGGCGTCGACATGCCGGCGGTAGGCGGCAATTTCCTCGGCGCCGGGGCGGGTCAGATGGCCGCGCTGGTGGCGGGCGTGCCGTGGTCCGGCGCTGACATAGTAGGAATTGAACAGGAAGGCGTAGTCGGGGTGAAACGGCTGGTAGCCTTCGCAGTGCTCGCCGAGCAGGAATTGCTCGAAGAACCAGGTGGTATGGGCGCGGTGCCATTTCGCCGGGCTGGCGTCCGGCATCGACTGGATCAGCTGGTCCTCCGGCGTCAGGGGCGCGGCGCGGCACTCGGTCTCGTTGCGGACCGCCAGATAGGCTTCCACCAGATTTTGGGCGAGCAGGTCTTTGGCGAGCAAGTCTTGGGCAAGACCGCCGGAATCGGAGAATGATGACGGGCAAGGGGCGGCAGAAGCGGCCGCAGCGGATGCTGGTTTCGTCACTGGAGTCTCCGATCGGGGGAGAGAACGTTGCACCGGCGCTTGAGTTCCCCGACATCAGTCTGTCCTAGATAGGGGGTCCTGCGCGGGATAAAAGCCTCCCGAGGCTATGATGTTGCTGCCGTCAGGCTATGGCCGGCCCGCGGGATATCCAGCCGGAAAGCCCCTGCATGCCAGCTCCCCGCCATTTTACTTTGGATGCACAACGGTTTGGGGTACATATATAGGCAATGTCGGGTTTAACGGGCTGATGCCGGCCCGCAGGGCTGAGCCGCAAAGGACGCGAAAATGAGCATTGAGCAATTTATCGACAATGAAGTGAAGTCGAACGACGTCGTGCTGTTCATGAAGGGCACGCCGCAGTTTCCGCAGTGCGGTTTTTCCGGCCAGGTGGTCCAGATCCTCGACCACGTCGGGGTCGGCTACAAGGGCCTGAACGTGCTTGAATCCGCCGACCTGCGCAACGGCATCAAGACCTATTCGAACTGGCCGACCATTCCGCAGCTTTACGTCAAGGGCGAATTCGTCGGCGGCTGCGACATCATCCGCGAGATGTTCCAGGCCGGCGAACTGCAGCAGCTGCTGGCTGACAAGGGCGTTGTGGTCAACGCCGCGGCCTCCGCCTGAGCTTGGCGGCGCGCCAGCTCGGCACGGCGCGTCTCGAAGTCGTCGTCGCCGATATCACGACCTTGAGCGTTGACGCCATCGTCAACGCCGCCAATTCGTCCCTGCTCGGCGGGGGCGGCGTCGATGGCGCGATCCATCGCGCAGCGGGGCCGGAGCTTGTTGCGGAATGCCGCACCCTCCATGGCTGCGAGACCGGTGGCGCCAGGATCACCAACAGTTATCGCCTGCCGGCGCGGCATGTCATTCATGCCGTCGGCCCGGTCTGGCACGGTGGCAACGCTGGCGAAGATGAGGCGCTGGCGTCGTGCTACACCGTCGCGATCGAGCTTTGCCGAGCCCACGGCCTTGCCTCGGTTGCCTTTCCCGCGATTTCCACCGGCATCTATCGCTTTCCCGCGGATCGTGCGACGCGGATCGCCGTCTCGGCAACGGTGGATGCGCTGACCGCGGCGCCATCGGTCAACCGCGTCATCTTCTGCTGCTTCTCGAACGAGAGCGCCGCCCTGCATGCGCATGCGCTGGCGGAGGTCGGCAGCCCTTGTGTCGATGGAGCCGGACGGTAAACTCCACGTTCGTACGCCCGTGGCGAGAAGCTGATCCATGAAACGATGGAGACCGGTGGGCTTGACGCGGCGTTCTGGCTTCGCGGCTGCGCTCGCGCTGCTGCTCCTCGCTGATGTCGGGGGTTGGCCGGCCACAGCGAGCGCCGAATCTGCGCCGCGAGCCGTTTCATCGAGCTTCGCGCCAGACAAACTCGGACGCGTCGGCGACTACATCCGCAACGAGATTGCAACCGGAAAAATACCCGGCGCCGTGCTGCTGATCCAGCAACACGGCAGACCGGTCTATTTCGAGAATTTTGGCGTGCGCGACGTCGCGACCCGGCTGCCGATGACAGCGGATACGATATTTCGTCTGTACTCGATGTCGAAGCCGGTGACCTCGGTGGCCGCGATGATGCTGGTCGACGACGGCAGGCTGTCGCTCGACGATCCCGTGGCCAAATACATTCCGGCCTTTGCGGAGGTGAAAGTCGGGGTCGAGAAACCGGGCGAAAGTCCGGCGCTGGTGCTCGAGCCGCTGCAGCGTCCGATCACGATCAAGGACCTGCTGCGCCACACTTCGGGCCTGACCTACGGCTTCTACGGCGACAGCGCGGTGCGAAAACTCTACGCCCAGGCCAATCTGTTCGACGGCGACGCCGACAATGCCGAATTCGTCGCGCGCATCGCGCAACTGCCGCTGGCCGAACAGCCGGGAACGCTGTGGGATTACGGCCATTCGACCGACGTGCTTGGCCGCGTCATCGAAGTGGCGTCGGAGAAGTCGCTGTTCCAGTTCGAGAAGGAGCGCCTGTTCGATCCGCTCGGCATGACCGATACCGCGTACTTCGTCGCCGATGCCGCGAAGCGGCCGCGCATCGCCGAACCGATGCCCGCCGACCGCTTCATCACGCCGGTCGCCGGGATCAGGGATCCCCTGACGCCGCGGCGCTGGCAATCCGGCGGGGCGGGCCTGGTGGGGACCATCGGGGATTATGCGCGCTTCGCACAGATGCTGCTGAACGGCGGCACGCTCGACGGCAGGCGCTACCTCAAGCCCGAGACCGTCGCCTTGATGACGTCGGATCATATCGGGCCGGAGACCAAAATCGCCCGCGACCAGTTCTATTTTCCGGGGGCCAACAGCGGGTTCGGCCTTGGCTTCGCGGTGCGCACCTCGACGCCGCCTGATACCTCGTGGCCGCTGGGCGAATATCGCTGGGACGGCGTCGCCGGCACCTTTTTCTTCGTCGATCCGAAGCACGACATGTTCGCGATCTGCATGATCCAGACGCCGTCGCAGCGCGGCCGGATTCAACGCGAATTGAAAACGCTGATCTACGAGGCGCTTGATCGCTGATGGCGATCAGAACGCGGCCGCCGCGGTGTCTTTGCTGCGATGCGAAGCGAGACCGGTTTGCTCCGGCGCCGGCTGGCGGGCCTGGGCAAAGCTGCTATCATTGATGCGATAACAAGAAATGGAAGGAAGCATCGCCATGGACGCCGTGACGCCGAAGGGCTCGCAGAGCAGCGAGACGCATTCTCACCTCGTTCGCCCCGAGACCATGGAGTGGCAGAAGACCCGCTTTCCCGGCTGCGAGGCCAAGACGCTGCTGTTCGATCACAAGACCGGCCTGATGACCGCGCTGATGCGGTTTGAGCCGGGCGCGGTGCTGCCCGACCATGAGCACGTCAACATCGAGCAGACCTATGTGCTCGAGGGCAGCCTGGTCGACAAGGAAGGCCCGGCGCAGGGCATCGAATGCAAGGCCGGCGAATTCATCTGGCGCGAACAGGGCAGCCGCCACGTCGCCTGGTGTCCGCAGGGCGGGCTGATGCTGGCGATCTTCCAGGTCCCCAACAAGTTCTTCGAGGCCGACGGCCGCGTCATCGATGCCGCCGGACAGGACTGGGACGAGACCTGGGGGCATACCCGGAAGGGGTGAGGGCGGGCCGGTTCCGGCACAGCGAGATACTCGCTGGGAGAGGACGATGCGAAGAATTACTCCGCCTTTCCCTCGGCCGGCTTAGCGGTAATTTCCTTGGCTCTCGCAATTGTATCGTGCGCGGCACGAATATAGGCCGCGTCGTTTGTTGCGAGCGCCTCAGTCAGATAAGCCGCAATGGCTTCCGGGGTCCGGAGATAATCTGCTGCATCGAACTTTGAGATCTCTACCACTTAGCTCTCCTCTGGGACGGCTTCCTACGCCCCCCGCACGATCTCGCGCACCAGCTCGATCGTTTCCTCGATCATGTCGGCGGAAACGTCGAGATGGGTGCAGGCCCGGATGCGGCCGTCCATCATGGCAAGCAGTACGCCGCGCTGGCGCAGCGCCTTGACCATGGCATCGCCGCTGACCCCGGCGCCTTCGGGCTTGAAGAATACGAGATTGGTCTCGGGTTGCTGCACCTCGATACCCTGGATCTGCGACAGTCCCCGCGCCAGCGCGCGGGCATTGGCGTGATCGTCCGCCAGGCGATCGACATGGTGGTCGAGGGCATAGACGCAGGCCGCGGCGCAAACGCCGGCCTGGCGCATCGATCCGCCGAGTCGCTGCTTCCAGCGCCAGACCTCGTCGATGAAATCGTGGCTGCCGGCAATCACGCCGCCGACCGGCGCGCCCAAGCCCTTGGAAAAATCGATCCAGGCCGAGTCCCATCCCGCCGCCATGTCGCGGGCGCTGATGCCTGTCGCGACGCAGGCGTTCAGCAGCCGCGCGCCGTCCATGTGGGTGGCCATGCCGTTCTGTCTGGCGATCTGCACGACCTCATCGAGCGCGGCCTTCTTCCAGATCGTGCCGCCGCCGATATTGGCGGTCTGCTCGACGCTGACCACCGTCTGCGGCGGCTGGTAGCGGCTGCGCGGGTGAATCGCGCCACGAAGCGTGTCCGGCGAAAACTGGCCGTCGGCGCCGGACAGCGGCATGATCTGGAAGCCGCCGAGCGCGGCATGGGCGCCGCCCTCGCGCGCGATGATATGCGCGGTCTCATGCGCGAGGATTTCGTCGCCGGGCCGGCAATGCACCAGAGTCGCCGCGACATTGCACATGGTGCCAGAGGGCATGAACACGGCCGCCTGCTTGCCGAGCAGATCGGCCACGCGCTCGCACAACAGGTTCACGGTCGGATCGTCGCCGATCTGCTCGTCGCCGACCTCGGCGCGCGCGATCGCCTCGCGCATCCCTGACGTCGGCCGGGTCTGCGTGTCGGACAACAGGTTGATGCGGATCGGCGCGGCGGCTGAATCGCGCGGGGGAGGGGTGTAGGCGGTCATGGCGAGGTCCATCATTTCATGACGTCATGGCCGGGCGTCGTCCCGGCCATCCACGTCTTGCTGTCGGGCGCGACCATAAAGACGTGGATGCCCGGGACAAGCCCGGGCATGACGAAAAGAAAAAGGCCCCGGAAAAACCGGGGCCTTGATGTCGCGAAAACATGGGCTGACAAAAATCAGCGCGAATAGAATTCGACGATCAGATGCGGCTCCATCTGCACCGCGAACGGCACGTCGGACAGATGCGGGATGCGGGCGAACTTCGCCGTGAACTTGCCGTGATCGACTTCGAGGAAATCAGGCACGTCGCGCTCGCCGAGCTGGCTCGCTTCGATCACTACGGCGAGCTGCTTGGAGGATTCCTTGACCTCGATGAGGTCGCCGACCTTGACCTTGTAGCTCGCGATGTTGACGCGGCGGCCGTTGACCTTGATGTGGCCGTGATTGATGAACTGGCGCGCGGCGAACATGGTGGCGACGAACTTGGCGC
>JAUXWH010000242.1 GCA_030681365.1 Bradyrhizobium sp. | reverse complement strand
TGGTCGAGCGCGGAAGGGATCTGGTGATCTCGCGCGAACCCCTGAGTGCCCAGGCGCAAACCGCCCAGACGGCCCTCAGGGGCCGATAAGAAGCAGAAGCCCGCCAAGAAGCAGGGTGGGCAGTGACGCAGCCGGAATCGCCTGGGGACGGACGGCGTGAGCCGCTCCCCCCTGAACTCCGTACATTTGGCTGCGAATCAGCATTGCCAGACCCTTGAGACGCGCAATCCTCGGCCAAAACCATTGACGGTTCGTTGCCGGGACGGCGTTCCGCAGCTGTTCTAAACGAGAAAGATGGACCGCCGCAATGCCAAAAGTTAGTCAGCCGGGCTGACCTAGTTTGCATTGCCCTCGCCGCTTTCTTACCCTCCCCTGGAGGGGGAGGGTCGGCTCGCATCGCCAGATGCGAGACGGGGGGGGGTGACAGTCTCTCAACTCGGGCACTGTTCGAGGAGAGAGACCGTTACCCCACCCCGCCGCTCCTTGCAGTCGCGTCGACCCTCCCCCTCCAGGGGAGGGTAAAAGCGCGATCCGCTTTCCCAACACATGACTTCACCCTCGCCGCGCCGTGCGCCCGAGGCTTTGCCAATCGCTCGGCCCCCGGGAAATCGAGGGCGCAGGGAAGACCGGGTGCGCGCTGCACCCGCGGTCTCATGTGCAAACTCGTGCAACAAAAAAACGCACATGAGCATACAGGTTCAGCGGGGAACACCCGGCCTTCCCTGCGCAATGGCTTTACGGCTTATCTCGCGCTCACCCCGGAGTAGCGGGCTGTCTAGTCTCCGTCGCCTTGCGGAAACCAGCGCCGAGGCCCGGTCGGGCTCGCAGCACCTCCGCAAGACTTGACGCCAGCGTCGAGGCGTCGGGTCCACACGACTTCACCGTACGCTTCAGCGCCGTTCGTCGGCACGCCGTTCGATCGCTCACGGAATTGATCCGCCCCGCAACCACCTGCGCGCCCGACGCTGCCGCGTCCACCGCGTCCCCGCCCCGCGTCTCTGACGATCCGGATACGCCCCTCGAGTGGGACGGGATGGCTGTGGATATGCACCAATTTACAATTTCGGAAAAGCAGAATATTTTTCGGAAGGGGCTGGACAAGCAAACGAGAGACCGCGGAGTGAGTTGCCCGTCGGGTAGTCACACATAATCACATTCACACTTGCGGTTGCGCAAAAGACGCGCGCCCACTCATTTCGAGAAGCTCGTTAGGCGCCGCATTTCGGACTCAACGTAGACATGGGCGCAAGACATGGACGCAAGTCCGATAAAGCGCCCTAAGCAAAAATTCTGCAGTCGGACTGATTTAACGCTTGAGTGTCACCAGCGTAGGTCCGAAGTTTGCAGATGCTGCGCCCGCGCAGGAGTCGCCATGTGGTTTCGCTCGCTTGCCCTCGCTTTGCTGCTGCTGCCCGCCCCGGCTCTGGCCGGCGTCAAGGAGGACGTCGCGGCCCTCGCTCCGCAAGGCCTGGTGCTCGTGATGGACGCCAAGGGCAACGAGTTGGTGGCCCAGAACACTGATGAGCCTTTCGTCCCGGCCTCGGTCACCAAGATCGTGACGGCCTGGCTGGCGATGGAGGTCCTTGGCGGAGACTACCGCTTCAAGACCCGGTTCTACCTCGACGACAAGCGGGTGCTCTACGTGCGCGGAAGCGGCGATCCTTTCCTGATTTCAGAGGAACTGGCGGCGCTCGCGACAAGGCTGGTCGCGGCGGTCGGCAAGAAGCGGATCACTGGCATTGTGCTGGACGCGAGCTACTACCCTTCGGACCTCCGCATCCCCGGCATCGAGGACACGGACGAGGCCTACAATGCGCTGAACTCCGCGCTGGCGGTGAATTTCAACACCGTCTACGCCGTGCGCAGCGGCAACAAGGTGCGCTCCGCCGAGAAGCAGACCCCGATCACCCCGCTCGCGATCGACCAGTTCCGGCTGCGGGGCCCCAACGGAAGCGGCCGCATCAGCCTGAGCAAGGACCCCATGGTGAGCCTGCAATATGCCGGCGAGCTGATCGCGGCGTTCATCGAGCGGGCCGGCGGCCGCGTGAAGGGCAAGATCTCTGCCGGACTCGTGCCCGAGGGATTGAAGCCGGTCTACGTTCACCGACAGTCGCGTACCCTTTCGGAGATCCTCGTCGAGCTGCTCCGCGCATCGAACAACTACCTCGCCAACCAGGTCTTCCTGGAGATCGGCGGACATCGCCTGGGCGGGCCGGTCGGCCTCGAGAAGTCGCTCCGGGTCGCGAACGAGATGCTCGCCGCATACGATCTCGCCGCGGCCATCCATCTCGAGGAGGGCTCGGGCATCAGCCGCAACAACCGCTTCACCGCCCGCGGCCTCGCCAAGGTGCTCGAGTTCTTCGCGCCCCACGCCAACCTGCTCCGCGGCCATGACGGCGGCATGAACAAGACCGGCTCCCTGGAGGGGGTTCGCACGCTCGCGGGCTATGCCGACACCTCGAGCCACGGGCGGGTGCGTTTTGTGATCTCGCTCGCGAGCAATGACAACGAGATGCGCTTCCGGCTGCTCCGGACGATCGAGTCCGGGCTGTAGCCGCAGGTCCAGCCTTCAGGACACGAAACACCGATGCGGAGTCGCTGCGATAATGATCTCCTCTCCTGTCAGGGCAGTGCGGGCAGGCGGATCCCTGGCGAGCGAGGGGCCGTCACTTCGCAAGACTGCCAAGACAAGACTGCGCCATGGACGCGAAACGAAGAAATGAGCATCTGCTCTTTCCGCCGTCACCCGTGCTTATCGGGCACAGGTTTTGGCTGCACTGACCAGGCCGCCGGCTCGTCGTCCTTGTCTGCTTCGGCCGCCGCCGCCGTCGCCTGCACCTTGCCGGGCTTGTGATGGGCGGGCGCATAGATCGTATAGAGCTGCATCGGAGCAGAGCCTGTATTGGTGATGTTGTGCCACGTCCCCGCGGGAACGAGCACACACCAGCCGTCCGAGACTTCCTTTTCAAAAGTCAGTTTGTCTTTCGCGACTCCCATCTGCACCCGGCCACGGCCAGCGTCGAGGCGCAGGAACTGATCCGTCTCCGGATGTGCTTCAAGGCCAATATCCGCGCCGACCGGGATCGACATCAGCGTCACTTGCAGATAGCGCCCGCTCCAGGCGACGGAGCGATAATCCGTGTTTTCCTTGGTCGCGAGTTCAATGTCGAACGATTGCGGCTTTGGGCCAATGTCATTGATCGCCATTTTAGCCTCCATTCTGACCGCAGCACGATAGCGCGCGGATTGAGCGCGTTGATAGCATGGCTTTGCGGACGAAGCCTTGCGGCGGATCAAGGGAGCCAAAGGGGCGAATGGCCGGTTTGCCTCCGATAGCAAACGGACAGCAGACATCCCGGATCGGCGCCAGACGCGGCAGTCACCTGGTCAACATGGACGCACGATGCGAACAGGCAGCCAGCGATCCCGAGCGTCGCTTTCCCACGTTGCCCGCGAGGACATAATCGGTAATCTTGGCGTGGAGCGCCCTATAGCTGAAGGCGCGCGACGGAGCATGATATGATTCTGGAATTTGTGACGTTCAAGACGCCTGCCGGCTGGGACCGCGCGCGGGTGCTCGAAGATGCCAAGCATACGATTCCGAAGTGGGCGGCGAACGGCGACCTTCTGCGCAAGCACTTCGCGTTGGGCGTTGGCACGGACGAGGGCACCAGCGCCGGAGTCTATATTTGGCCGTCGATGGAAGCCGCCAGCAAGGCGCACAACGCCGAATGGCGCGAGGCGGTCAAGGCGCGTTCCGGCGGCTATCCGACGATCCGGTACTTCGACCTGTTTCTGCTGATCGACAACGAGCACCGTCAGGTCACCGAATGGGCGGCCGACGGCAAGGCGCGGGAACTCGACGCCGCCTGATCGGCGAATTGTCGCGAGCTGCGGTGAGCTGCCTTGATCACCGTCTTTTGGGCGGTTCACGGAGGCGATCCGCGCTGACGGGCGATCGTCCAGATGCAGGCAGCAGCGGCGAGTGCCAGCGCCGAAAAATGAGCCCAGGCTTGCGGCTCTCCCATCGTCCGAAGGGTTATGCCACTCAGGAGGCACCAGAGAACGGGGATTGGCAGCAGCAATGGCACGAGCCTGCCCCGGGCGAGCAGCAGAAGGCCAAGTGTCGCGATCGCTGTTGGATCCGGCGCGATGCCAAAAACCTCGGATGAAGCCCAGCCGCGCCCCTGTAGCGGCGCGAGCGACGGCTGTCCGGCGAGCGCAAAGCCAAGCAGGAAATATCCTGTCCAGCCGACGAACCCGCGTCGGCCGAAGGTGAGGCCATTGAGCAGGGACCCGGCGACCAGGAACAGCACGCCTTCAACGACGAAGGCCGGCGCGACATAGGCGGCGGCCCAATTGATGGTAGCGTAGCGGGTCCACAGGAAGGACCACCCGACAAAGATCCAGGCAATCGCGAGGAGAAGTCCGAGCCATCGGACAGAACTTCTCGGCCGACGCGCCACGAGTAGGAGGATGATGATGCCGGCAATGAGCGTGAACACGTGCAGCGGCCAGAGCGCGGCATTGTGCAATTCGATGGTCCGCCAGTAGACGCGCGGCGAGAAAAGCAGGAAATCCTCCAGCCGGTAGGTCCACCACTCCGACATCAAAGGGCCTGCACGTGGGCCGAGATGCGCTCCCGCATGGCCCGATCCGGCATGGGGCCTGCGGCAGCCGAGAGGTTTTCGCGCACGTGGTCGACGCGGGTGGTCGCCGGAATGGCGACTGTGACGGCCGGGTGAGAGAGGATGAATTTCAGGATGAGTTGCGACCAGCGCGAAACGCCGAGTTCGACCGCCCATTCGGGGAATGGCTCATCCTTGAGCCGGTGCGTCAGCGCGCCCTGCCGGAACGGCCGGTTGACGATCACCGCAATGCCGCGCTCCGACGCCAATGGCAGCAGTCGCTGCTCCGCCTCGCGGTCGACGACGTTAAAGGAGAACTGCACGAAATCGATAGGCTCCGTCCCCATGATCTGTTCGAGAAGATCATGGCGGCGCCCTTCGGAAGTGGTGATTCCAACGTAGCGCACCGCACCGGCCGCCTTCATCTCAAAAAGCGTCCGCAGATGCGCCTTCCAGGCGAGGAGATTGTGAACCTGAACGAGATCGAACTTTGGCACGCCCCAGAAGCGTCGCGATTGCTCGATCTGGGTCGGGCCTGCCGTTGCCGAGGAGGTCCAGACCTTTTCGGCCGAGAACAGCGTGCTGGGTCGCCCGAACTTTTGAAGACCATAGCCGATCACCGGCTGCGACGAGCCATACATGGGGGAGGAATCGATCATGCGGCCGCCGGCCTCGAAGAAGGCCGCCATGACATCAGCGCATTCGTCCCTGAGCAAAGGATCGCCGCCGACGTTGAACGTGATCCATGAGCCTAACCCCACGATGGGTATGGCCTCGCGGGTCGATGGTATGAACCGGCGGGCGGGCGAGCCTTCCCGGGCATGCGGAGACGTTGGCAAGAGCGCCGCAGCGGCCGTCGCCAGGGAGGCTCGCAGGAACGTACGACGCGTCGTCCGCATCCGATGCTCCGTCATCGCGGCGGGAAAATTCCCGGAACCCAGGCGCCCTCCCGCCGCCCAGGAATGTCCGCGTTCTCTTGCTATGTATGCCAGCGCCGGAAGATCGAAAGGTCGCGGGCCGAATGTGTGATCCTGCGGCTGCGCGGCGTCATTCCAGCAGTGGCGTTTTCCTGTCTTCTCCCCTTGTGGGAGAGGGGAAGCAAGCCGAACAACCGAGCCGGCCAACACGAAGAGATCAAACCCATCCCTCTTCGAAACGGATGGTGAGCGGCGTGGTTCCCGTTTACGATCCAATGAGTCGCATCCGCGAAACTGGGGCATCCGGGAACCGACATGCGAATGAAACGTCATGCCGCCGCGCCCAGGGCAGCCCTGGCTCTCGGGCTTTTCCTCACGGCGCCGTTTTGCATCGCCGTCGATGCGATCACCCACACGGTCGCCTCGCTCGTCCCGGCCGACATCAGCCGCTTCGGCTTCATCTCCCATGCGATGGCTCAGCCGGGCACACTCACGAAAGCGCAGTCGGATGCGCTCTCCGCATACGATACTGCGTTGAACAGCTTCAAATCGATCCTGCGCCAGCGGCGCGCGCAGATCGATGGGAAGCAAACGCTGCCCAATCTGCCGGGACAGGCGCTCTACCTTGCCCGCACCAGCGTGATGAGCGCCTACAAGGACCTCACCGACGTTCTTCCGTCCCGAATCGGACGGCCCAACAAACTGGGAATCCCGCCCGCGTATTTCGACGCCGGCCTCGAGCCGCTGCTCGACGAGTACGTGAAGCTGTTCGAGGTCATGCAGGCGCCGCCCGCCAACGCGCAGAAGTCGGATACGCCATTCAAGGACGTCGTCGATCTCGGCAGGGTGATTGCGCGCGCCAAGGGCCTGGGCGCTGCGGATGCCGAGGCGGCCGGCCGCATCAGCCTGGGGCTGTTTTTTGCCGAGACCAACGGCAACCAGAACATCGGCAACGCGCGCTCGAACAAATACAAGGGCAGCCTGCAAGCCGGAACGTCCGAGGATCAAAACGGCCGACGAAAGTGGGCAGCGATCAAGCCAACGATCGCAGCGCTCGATCCCGACTTGAGCCGTCGCGACGACAGGGAAGAGGCGCGGGCCGGCCATCTGGATCATCGCTACAACCACTGGACCGCCGTGCGGAACGCGCTCATGAACGCGCATGCGGATATTTTCCCGCAGATCCCGGGAATCGTGAAGACGCTGCCCGATCCGATCGACCAGATGAAGCTGTTCGAACTGATCCAGATCATTCCCACTCCGACCAAATCCGCGCTGCGGTCCGGCAACCCCATGAGCTACCGGGTTTCCGATCCCAGGATCATGGGATATCTGCGCAACAACAGCATGTTCGCCTATGGACGCGCCGACCGGGCAAGGACCTCGGCGACCTTTCGCGAAATTCTCGATGCGATGTGGCTGTTCAATGCCAAGTTCGAAAAGGCGCTTTCGATAGCCGACGAGATCAAGGCGCGGTCAAAGGGTTGAAAGCGCACACCGTTCGGACATAATGGCCATTGCACAGGCGCCTTGGGCCGTCATGCCGGTAGGCGCCTTGGGCCGCCATGCCAGTAGGCGCCTTGCGCCGCCATGCCATGTGACGCGCGAACAGAGGACCACGCCGGGGGGAAGCGGAATTGCCGTCGTCAGGGGGAAAATCCGCGCGCTCAGGCATTGGCGTCCGATGCCGCCGCACCATCATCGCCGCGATGGCCGCAATGCTGTTTTTGCCGATGGAGGCCAGCGATGCCGGCTGGCTGTCGGATCTCTTCAAGAGCTCGCCAAAGCAGGTCAAATCGCCAAAGCACGCGAACTCTCCAAGGCGCGCCGCCCCGGCGAAGCGTGCCCCCCCGGCGAAACGTGTTACCCTGGCGGGGCCTGCCGCATCGCCCAGGCAGCGGAATATCAAGCTCGCCGCGCTGGGTCCGGTCGCCTTGAGCCCGTCCGCTTTCAAGCCGGCCGCACCGACATGCGATCCCGCGAAATTCCGGATCGTCCTGGATGTGGGACATACCGCCGAATCCGAGGGCGCGTTGAGCGCCCGCAACGTCTCCGAGTTCTTCTTCAATCATCGGCTGGCGCAACGGATCGAGCAGACATTGAAGGCTGACGGCTTTGCCGAGACCCGGCTGCTGCTGACCGAGGGCAAGGCCAGGCGCAGCCTGGTCAAGCGGGTCGCCGCGGCCAACGATTGGCAGGCCAATCTCTTCCTGTCGATCCACCACGATTCCGTGCCCAGCAAATTCCTCGAGGAGTGGGAGTTCGATGGCAAGAAGAGCCGCTTCAGCGACCGCTTCAGCGGCTATTCCGTCTTCGTCTCCCGCAGCAATCCGGACTTCAGGACCAGCCTCGCCTTCGCCGAGCTCGTGGCCAGGGAAATGAAGGCCCACGGCCTGCGATATGCCGAACAATACAGCCAGCCCATCATGGGCCGGCACCGGCGCCCGCTGCTGAACAAGGAAACCGGGGTCTACCGTTACGATGAACTCGTGGTGCTGCGAACGACCCGAATGCCCGCCGTGCTGCTGGAGGCGGGCTCGATCATCAACCGGGACGAAGAACTTCAGATGGACTCGCCCCAACGCCGGGACATCATCAGCAGCGGCGTCGCGGCCGCCGTCAAGCAATTCTGCGACCGGCGATGGGCGATCCTCGGTCCGGTGTGACGGCGCGCGCGCGAACCGCACTCACATCAGGCATGGCGGTGCTTCTTCAACCGGAACGCCAGCGCGACGAACGTCACGCCCAACACCACGGAGTAGATGCCGATGACCCAGACCAGCGCCAGCGCGCCGGCGCCGGGAGCCAGCATCATGGCGACACCGAACAGCACCGAGATGACGCCGCCGAGGATCAGCAGCCACTCGTTGTCGATCTCCTTGCGCAGCTGGATCGCACCGATGATCTGCATCACCCCGGTCGCGATCGCCCATGCGGCGATGAAAAACAGCAGCACCAGCGCGCTGAGACCCGGCATCAGGAAGGTCAGGAGCCCCGCCGCGATGCCGAGCAGACCGACAACAGCCAGCCACCAGCGCGGCGCCGGTGTCCCACCGGTAACCGCGGCGGTGATCGCAAGCACGCCATCCACCAGCGCAAACGCGCCGTAGAACAGAATCAGTGTCAACAGCGTCAGGCCGGGCCAGGCAAAGGCGAGCACGCCGAAGATGATCGCAGCGATGCCCCGCAACAACAGCAGCCACCAGTTTTTCGCCAGCGCATGCACCATGGCCGAGCCGAGGCCGGTTCCGGATTGTCGATCAGTTTGTACCGTGGACATGGGACACTCCTCTCGAAGATTGGAAGGGCGCCTGTCCAGCGTATTCCGCAATCGCCCGAATGCAACCCCTGGCTTTGTCAGGTTGCCCCATGCCGGCGCCGATGTGTTCGCGTCAGGCGGCCCTCACCGTGTCGAGAAACTTGCCGACCTCAAGCTTGAGGCGGTTGCTGTCGTCTGAAAGCGACTGCGCCGCCGCCAGCACGTGCGACGAGGCCGTCCCGGTTTCGCCGGCGCCGCGCTGCACGTCGGCAATGTTGGAACTGACTTGCTGGGTGCCTTGCGCGGCCTGCTGGACGTTGCGGGAAATCTCCTGCGTCGCCGCGCCCTGCTCTTCCACGGCGGCTGCAATGGTCGACGATATCTCCGACAGCCGTTCGATGGTGCCGCTGATCTCCTTGATGGCGTTGACCGATTCCAGCGTGGCGGCCTGGATGCCGGCGATCTGCTGGCCGATCTCGCCGGTGGCCTTTGCGGTCTGCTCGGCCAGGGCCTTCACTTCGGACGCAACGACCGCGAAGCCGCGGCCGGCGTCGCCGGCACGGGCTGCCTCGATCGTGGCATTCAAGGCCAGCAGATTGGTCTGTCCAGCGATGGTATTGATGAGTTCGACCACATCGCCGATTCGGCTTGCAGCCTTCGACAACTCGCCGACGCGATCGTTGGTGGCGCGAGCCTGGTCGACGGCCTCGTTGGCCATCCGCGCCGATTCCTGCACCTGACGGCTGATCTCGTTGACGGACGACGACAGTTCCTCGGTCGCGGAAGCCACCGACTGAACGTTGGTCGACGCTTCCTCGGATGCCGCCGCGACTGTCGTGGCAACCTGCCTGGAACGGTCCGCGGTCGACGTCAGCGTGCCGGCGGAAGCTTCCAGTTCGGTCGCGGCGGACGACACGGTTTCGATGATTTCGCCGACCGCACCTTCGAATCCGTCGGCGAGCCTGACCATGTCGGACCGGCGCTGAACCGCCGCGCGTTTCTCGGTGGCTTTCAGTTCCTCGCGGTCGAAGCGAACGATGGCCTGCACCGTCTGCAGGTTGCGCAGCGCCACACCGATCTCGTCGTCACGCTCAACCGGAATCTGGCTGTCGAGTTTTGCCCGCGTAATGTTCAGCATCGTGGCGTTGAGGCGTCCCAGCGGCCGGACGATGGCCCCGATCGTTTGCCGGCTGAGGAACCCGCCCAGCAGCAGGCCCGCGATCAGGACAGCGACCGCGATTGCGATCACGATGAAGTATTGGCGCACGGCGGCGTCATATTCCGCCTTGGCTTCCTTGACCTGGATTGCAACCAGCCTGTCCAGATCCTGCTTCGCCAGGGCGAACAACTCGCCGGCTCTGCCCGCCAAAAGCGCGCTCGCTTCGTCATATTTGCGAGCCTCGAGCAGCGCGAGCGCGGGCCTGATGGCGTTCTCGACGTAATCCTTGCGCCTGGATGCGAAGCTGTCGGCGGCGATCCTCTCTTCGGGCGTAAGATAGGTGGCCATATATTCGTTCCAGGTCCTGGAGATGGCCTCGACGTTGCCGGCGACCCTGCCGGCGATGTCGCCCACCGGCTTGCCCGCGCGGCCGTTGGTGGCGGCGTCGTATTGCGCGACGGTATTGTCCTTCATGCGGTCATTGATGTCGAAGAGCTGCGTCAGCGGCACCGCGCGGTCCTCGTAGATCGACTTCATCCGCGCATTGCTGTCCCGCGTCGCAAGAATGCCGGCGAGTCCGATGGACACCATGAAGAGCGCGAGGGTCCCGACCAGCGTCATCAATCTCGCATTCAGGGAGCCGGTGAAGAACGCGAGAAAGTCCAGCGGCGAGCGGCGACGAATGATGCCGGCGTCGATCCTGTAGCCTTGTGCCTTCTTCGCGCGCAGCAGCGCGTAAACATGCTCGGCTTCCTGGCGCTGCTCGGCAGGCAATTTGGTCCGGATCGAGGTGTAGCCGGTGATCTGCCCGTTCTCCATGATTGGTGAAGCGGTCGCCAGCACCCAATAGAAGTCGCCGTTCTTGCGGCGGTTCTTTACCGCGCCGACCCATGGCTTGCCGGCCTGCAGCGTATCCCACAGATTCTGAAAAGCTTCCGGCGGCATGTCCGGGTGACGGATGATGTTGTGCGGCTGGCCCATCAGTTCCGCCTCGGTAAACCCTGACGCCAGAACAAACTCTTCGTTGAAGTAGGTCAGCCTTCCCTTGGTGTCCGTCCGCGAAGCGATCAGCGTGGCGTCGGTAATGGGATACTCGACGCTGGTGACGGGGAGATTGCTGCGCATTGCCGTGCTCCGTGAGGGATCAAATCGCTTGGTGACCACAAAGGCGGCGCCAACTCGCGCCACCGCAATGCCAGCATTGCATCGTGATGTATAAAACATGCTTAATAGCGTCAGTAACACTACTTATGACGCTCAACATATTATCTGCGAGTGCGAATGAATCTCAATTGGAAGGCGCTCTCGTGTGGACCTGCGCGCCGTCTTCAGGTCACTGCGTCGATGAGTTGAGCGAGGCTGCCGGCGAAATCGCCGCCGGGCGGATCGCGCGCGATTTCGCAGGCCTCGCCTACCTCTTCGCCCCGCCCCCTTTTCCTTCTTCCAGCAACGCCTTGCGCACCTCCTTGAACTCCTCCAGCGAGGCCTTGTCGACACGGGGGAATTTCAGGTCGAGCTTATCAAGTGCCGTAATGATGGCCGAGCCGATCACCACCCGCGCGAACCATTTGTGGTCCGCGGGCACCACGTACCAGGGCGCCAGCGGCGTCGAGGTATGCCGGACGATGTCCTGATACACCGCCATGTAGCGCGGCCACAGCGCGCGCTCGGTGATGTCGCCCATCGAGAACTTCCAGTTTTTCGCGGGCTCGTCGAGCCGCTCGAGAAAGCGTTCGCGCTGTTCATCCTTCGAGAGGTTGAGGAAGAATTTCAGGACCACCGTGCCGTTGCGCGCCAGATAGCGTTCGAACGCCGAAATGTCCTCGAACCGCTCGTGGAAGATATTCTTGGTGATCAGCTTCGGCGGAAGCTTCTGCTTTTCCAGCAGTTCCGGATGCACCCGCGTCACCAGGCATTCCTCGTAATAGGAACGGTTGAAGATGCCGATGCGGCCGCGCTCCGGCAGCGCGATCGTGCTGCGCCACATGAAATCGTGATCGAGCTCGTGGGAGGTCGGCTGCTTGAACGAATGGACGTCGCAGCCCTGCGGATTGATGCCCTCGAAGATGCTCTTGATCGCGCTGTCCTTGCCGGAGGCGTCCATCCCCTGAAAGATCAGCAGCAGCGACCAGCGATCCTGGGCGTAGAGCTTTTCCTGGAAGTCGTTCAGCCGCTTGCGGTTGGCATCGAGAATCTGCCCGGCGCTGTCCTTGTCGAGTCCGCCCTTCTCGTTGGTCTTGTGCGACTTCAGATGGAACTGGCCGGACCCGTCGTAGCGAAATGGCGCCACGAAGGGCTTCAGCTGGTCGCCGAGAGACTGCGAGGAATTGTTGCCCATGGCTTCGGAAACTCCGGTTGGCTGGTCGGTCCGGACGGTACATGGCGCGCCCGTGCGACGCCAGACCCGGCGTTGATGTGCGTCAAGCCATGCTTCGCGAAGGCGCTTACCTTTTCAACCGAATTTGCTTATCTGAACTTGCGAGACGTGCCCGTGTTGAACCGACGAGAGCTGCTGGGATTCACACTGAGCCTCGGCGCCGGAGCAGCATTCTGGTCCAGGCCCTCAGAGGCCGCTTCCATGACTTACGATCAAGCGGTGCAATCGACATGGAGGCCGCTGCAGGCGACCCCGCGGGACCGCGAGCTGGTGCGCTATGCGAGCCTTGCCGCCAATAGCCACAACACGCAGCCCTGGATTTTTTCTGCCGCCGGCAACGAAATCACCATCGCGCCGGATTTCAGCCGGAGATGTCCGGCGGTCGATCCCGACGACCACCATATTTTCGCAAGCCTGGGCTGCGCGGCCGAGAACCTCTCGCACGCTGCGGCGGCGCTGGGACTGCATGCGACGCCGACGGTGGCCGACGACAAGATCGTCATCGGTCTCGAGCCGGCAGCCCCTGCCCGCTCTCCGCTGTTCGAAGCCATCGCCGCCCGGCAAAGCAGCCGCGCCAAATATGACGGCCGGCCGGTTTCGGGCGAAGCTCTCCGGCTGCTCGAAGTCGCCGGCCGCGAGCCCGGCACCTCGATGATCATCATGACCGACCGGTCCGGGATATCGAGCGTGGCCGACTATGTGCTGCAGGGAAACTCGGCGCAGATGCGCGACCCGGCATTCATGGATGAACTCAAGAGCTGGCTGCGCTTCAGCGAGGCGGATGCCGTCGCCACGATGGACGGCCTGTTCTCGCGCTCGTCCGGCAACCCCGCGATGCCGGCGTGGCTGGCACGGCCGCTCCTGAAGATGTTTTTTACCGAAGCCGGCGAGAACAAGAAATATCGCGAGCATATTGAAAGCTCGGCGGGTGTCGCCGTGTTCGTCTCGGAGGCCGATGACAGGACGCATTGGGTGGCCGCGGGCCGTGCCTGCCAGCGCTTCGGCCTTCAGGCCACCGCGCTGGGACTGAAATACGCCTTCATCAATCAGCCGGTCGAAGTGCCCGCGTTGCGCAGCCAGTTCGCATCCTTCCTCGGCATCGGCAATCGACGAGCGGATATCGTCCTGCGGTTCGGAACGGGACCCGAAATGCCAAGGTCGCTGCGGCGGCCTCCAGAGCAGGTCATGCGCGGGGCTGGATGAGGATTGCCGCTAGGCCGATGCGATCCGGCGCAGATCGGCGGCGAGATCATCCACGCGCTGGGGTTCGGCGTCCCAGGCGAACATGAAGCGGGCGCCGCCGCCGATGAACGTATAGAACCGCCAGCCGCGGTCGCGCAGCGCCGCCATCCGTTCGTCCACCATCCGGACGAACACCGCATTGGCCTGTACCGGAAACATGACTTCCAGCCCGGACAATCCGGCAATCTGCTGCTGCAGGCGCCGGGCGCAGGCGTTGCCGTGCTCGGCGTTGCGCAGCCATGCCCCGCTCTCCAGCATGCCGACCCAGGGCGCCGACAGAAAGCGCATCTTCGAGGCCAACTGGCCGGCCTGCTTGCAGCGATAATCGAAATCCTCCGCCAGCTTGCGGTTGAAGAACAGGATGGCCTCGCCGGCGGCCATGCCGTTCTTGGTGCCGCCGAAACAGAGCACGTCGATGCCGGCGCGCCAGGTCATGTCGGCGGGGCTGCAGCGCAGGCTGGCGCAGGCGTTTGCAAAACGCGCGCCGTCCATGTGCAGGTTCAATCCCAGTTCGCGGCACACCGCGGAGATCGCCCGCAACTCGTCGAGCTCATAAACCTGTCCGGTCTCCGTCGGTTGCGTCACCGTCACCACGCGGGGTTTGGGAAAATGGATATCGCTGCGGGCGGTCGCGATGGCGCGGATCGCCTCCGGTGTCAGCTTGCCGCCGGCCGATGGCGCCACCAGCAGCTTCGAGCCGTTGGAAAAGAACTCCGGGGCGCCGCATTCGTCGGTCTCGACATGCGCCACATCGGAGCAGATCACGCCGTGGTAGGACTGGCAGAGCGACGCCAGCGCCAGCGAATTGGCCGCCGTGCCGTTGAAGGCAAAGAATACCTCGCAGTCGGTCTCGAACAGCGCGCGAAACGCATCCGATGCCCTGGCGGTCCAGAGATCGTCGCCATAGGCGGGCGCGTGGCCATGATTGGCCTCGGCCATCGCCGCCCAGGCCTCCGGACAAATCCCGGAATAATTGTCGCTGGCGAATTGCTGGGGTTCGCTGGTCATACGACACCGCCTTCCGGTTATCGGTTGTGCTGTTCAGGATGCCGAAAACTGCGCTTCAATAAAGGCGGTGACGAAGCGCGGCATCGCCGCGGTGAGATCGCCGACACCGCGCACCAGATGAACAGCGGAGAGTTCGGGCTCGCGCTGCGCGGCGAGGTTGGCCTCGATCCGCGCACGCAGCGCTTCGGCAGATGCATTGACGTGCAGGATCCGGATCATCGCAATCGACCTTCCGGAAACCACGCAATCCCAATGCGGATCGGCGCGGTAGTCGGCCGCGGTCAGCCCGGTTTCCTCGGCGACTTCACGCCCCACACTGCCGGCCATATCGACCGAACCGCCGCTGATATCGTCGAGATCGGGCGTTCCCGACGGAAAATAGATGCGTCCGGCATTGGCCGTATGCTGGCCCATTTCGCCGAGCACGAAGGCGCCGTCGTTGCTGCGCAATGCACCCATTCCAAAACCGTTGAAGATATCCCGGTCCGGAAAGCCCCAGTCGCGCCAGGCCAGGAAGGCGGCAAAATCGGTCTCGAAATAACCGGCGCGAAAGCCCGACATGGTGAAGTCGGGATTGCGCGCCAGCAGGATGCGGCCGTTCCAGATCTGCGGCTTCTCAGCCTGCTTGCCGGCGAAGTGCGCCGCTATCTCGGCCGCCCGCACTTGCGCGAACGGCCACGACCAGGGCTCCACATCCAGCTCGAGCGTGGTGACCCGGTGAATGGCCGGAGGCGTCATCGACGACGCTTACTTCGCACCGGTCCCCGTCGTCTTCTTCGCCGCTTCGACAAACCTGTTGGTGAAGGTCTTCGCAAGGTCGATATTGGCCTTGGCGACCTCGGGCGAACTCTGGCTGAACACCGCGAGCACCGCGTCGGCTCCCTTGGGATCCATCAAGCCGGTTTTCGAATACATCGGAAGCGTGTTCTTCAGCGCGGCGAGATAGAGCTCCTTGTTCTTGCCGACGATTTCCGGCGGCATCTTCGCCATGATTTCCTCGGGCGAATGCGAGTGGATCCAGTCCAGCGTGTTGACGATCGCATTGGTCAGGGCCTGCGCCTCCTTCTCGTGCGATTTGATCCAGGCCGCCGTCGAGTAGAGCGATCCGCCCGGGTATTCGCCGCCGAACACGTCGAGCGTATCCTTCTGGGTGCGGGTATCGGAAAGGATGCGCAGGTCCGGATAGCTGCCCTGCAGCACGGTGACCGACGGATCCAGCATCACGGCGGCTTCGATCTGGCCCTGCTGCATCGCCGCGACAGCGGTCGCGCCGAGACCGACGCCGATCACGGCGACATCGGAGGCTGCGACGCCGTTTTTCTTCAGGAGATATTTGAGGAAGAAATCGGTCGAGGAACCCGGCGCGCTGACGCCGACCTTCTTGCCGGCGAGGTCCTTGATCGACTTGATCGCGGCATTATGCGAGGGCGATACCACCAGCACCAGGCCGGGATAGCGGTCGTAAACGACAAATGACTGCATTTCCTGCTTCTTGGCGGCGAGGTTGACGGTGTGGTCGAAATAGCCGGACACCACGTCGGCGCTGCCGCCGAGCACCGCCTTGAGCGCGTCGGAACCGCCCTTGAGGTCGACCAGTTCGACGGCGAGGCCGGCCTTCTCATATTCGCCGAGCTGCCTTGCCAGCACGGTCGGCAGATAGCACAGGCAGGCGCCGCCGCCGATCGCGACGGTGACCTTGGTTTGCGCCATCGCAACGCCGGATGTCAGCGCCAGCGCGACCAGCGCCCCGGCCAGCCTACGCAAGATCGTGGTCATGGTATCCTCCGTGCATTCATTGGTTGGCCGCACGATAGAGCAGCGCGCGGCGCTTGAGAAGGCGGTTATGCTATCTCGCCGTCATTGCGAGCCAACGGGTCGCGCGAATGCGCGCCCGATGACAGGCTCCGCGAAGCAATCCAGCTTTGCTGCGCAAAGAAAGAATGGATTGCTTCGTCGCTTCGCTCCTCGCAATGACGGAAGAAATCAGCCATGGCCTCCGGCACCGTCCGGCCGCCAGACCAGCAACCGTCGCTCGACGAATGTCACCAGAAGATCGATCAGGATGACGAACGCCGAGAGCACGAACATGCCGGCGAACACCGCGGCGACGTCGAAGATCCCCTCGGCCTGCTGGATCAAATAGCCGAGCCCCGCCGCGGATCCCAGATATTCGCCGACCACCGCGCCGACCACGGCGAAGCCGACCGCGGTGTGGAGGGAGGAGAACATCCACGACAGCGCCGACGGCCAGTAGACATGCCGCGTCAATTGCCGTTCGTTCATGCCGAGCATGCGGCCGTTGGCGAGCACGGTCGGGCTGACTTCCTTGACGCCCTGATAGACGTTGAAGAACACGATGAAGAA
The DNA here is from genome assembly GCA_030681365.1 of Bradyrhizobium sp. GTDB lineage: Bacteria > Pseudomonadota > Alphaproteobacteria > Rhizobiales > Xanthobacteraceae > Bradyrhizobium. Next base: position 17,143 of record JAUXWH010000242.1, on the reverse strand, counting down.
CACCAGCGTGACCCCGAGTGCGACCTTGGACCAGATACCGAGGCCGAGCCACAGCGTGAAGATCGGCGCCAGCACCACGCGCGGCAGCGCATTGGCCATCTTGACATAGGGGTCGAAAATCGCCGCCACCCGCGGCTGGCGGGCGAACCAGAACCCGACCAGGACGCCGGCCACCGAACCGATCGTGAAGGCGAGCACCGATTCCCACAGCGTGATCAGAAGATGCTTCCAGATCGTGCCGCGCACGAACCAGTCCACGATCTGACTCGCCACGTCCATCGGGTTGGAGAAGAAGAACGGCGGCAGCAGGATGCGGCCGAAGATCGGCACGCTGGTGAGCAACTGCCACAGCGCCAGGGCGACCACGGCGACCATCAACTGGCAGAGCAGCAGAACGGGCCGGCTCATCATGCGACCTCCGCCGGCGCCTGCGAGGACTGCGCATAGCCCTTCATCACTTCGTCCTTCAGCACGCTCCAGATCTCCCGGTGCAGCGCGTGAAATTCCTTTTCCATGCGGACTTCCGAAATGTCGCGCGGACGCGGCAACGGCACCTTCCAGTCGCCGATGATGCGCGCGCCCGGTCCCGCCGACATGATCACGACGCGGTCGGCCAGCGCGATCGCCTCCTCCAGATCGTGGGTGACGAACAGCACCGCCTTGCGATCGGCGTTCCACAGTTCCAGCAAGAGATTGCCCATGATCTGTCTTGTTTGGGCATCGAGCGGCCCGAACGGCTCGTCCATCAGCAGGATTTTGGGATCGCGAATCAGGACCTGGGCAAGGCCGACGCGCTTGCGCTGGCCGCCCGACAGCATGTGCGGATAGCGGCCCGCGAAGGCGCCGAGTCCGACCGAGGTCAGCCAGCCCTGCGCGCGTTCCAGCGCCTCAGCGCGCGGCGCGCCCTTGATCTCCAGCCCGATGGCGACGTTGTCGATCGCGGTCTTCCAGGGGAATAGCGCATCGGCCTGAAACAGGTAGCCGGCGTCCCTGTTGAGCCCGGTCAGCGGCTGGTCGAAGATGCGAACCGCGCCCGATGCCGGCTTGAGCAGCCCGGCGGCGACGTTGAGCAACGTGGATTTTCCGCAACCCGTGGGCCCGACAATCGCGACGAACTCGCCATGTTCGACCGAAAGACTGGCCTGCTCGACCGCGGTGTAGACCCGATCGCCGGCCAGTCGGAACGCCACCGTCGCGTCATCCAGCGCAACGGCCGTCGGCTTCGTCGTATCCACCGCACTCCCTCCAAGTTTGGACGATGCCTTAGCGGTTGCGAAGGATAAGTTCAACGCGGTGCGGCAACGTGGTAGGTGAGGCTTGGCTGTCCTTCACCCTCCCCGGAGGGGGAGGGTCGGCTCGCATCGCAAGGTGCGAGACGGGGTGGGGTGAAAGTCTTTCGACCCAGGCACTGTTCGAGGTGAGAGACCTTCACCCCACCCCGCCGCTCTCCGGACGATGCAGCGACCCTCCCCCTCCAGGGGAGGGTAAGAGGAACCGCGGTCCTGCTTAATGGAAAATGCTCCCCTGATCGCCTTCGCGCATGTCGGCAAGAGTTTTGCCGGCGGCCGTGGCGCGCAAGCGGTTCGGGCGGTGGACGACGTCTCGCTCGCGGTCGCCCAGGGCGAGTTTCTCGCCATTGTCGGAGGTTCCGGTTCCGGCAAGACGACGCTGCTGCGGCTGGCCAACCGGCTGATCGACGCAGACGAGGGCCGGATCACGGTCGAGGGCGAGGACGTGCGCGCGGTCGATCCGATCCAACTGCGCCGCCGCATCGGCTATGTGTTCCAGAGCGGCGGGCTGTTTCCGCATTTCAGCGTCGCCGGCAACATCGGGATCACGCCGAAACTGATCGGCACGCCGCCGGAGGAAATTTCCGCACGGGTGGATGAGTTGCTCGATCTGGTGCGGCTCGACCGCGCGCTGTACCGCGACCGCTTTCCGCATGAATTGTCGGGCGGGCAGCGCCAGCGCGTCGGGGTTGCGCGTGCCCTGGCGGCGAAGCCGCGCATCGTGCTGATGGACGAGCCGTTCGGCGCGCTCGATCCCCTCACCCGCGACGCGCTCGGCGACGATTATCGCGAGTTGCATCGCAGCCTCGGGCTGACCACCGTCATGATCACCCACGACATGACCGAAGCGCTTCTGCTGGCCGACCGCATTGCCGTGATGCGCGGCGGCAAGTTGCTGGCGCAGGGCACGCCGGCGGAGCTTTCCCGCAGCGGCGACGCTTACGTCGGCGAATTGCTGCGCACGCCGCGGCGGCAGGCCGAACGGCTCAACGCATTGCTGCCGCGGGATGGCGCGGCATGAGCTTTTTTTCCGATCCGCGCTGGGGCGAGGCCTTTGCGCATTTGCCGGATTATCTCGGCAATCACGTCCGCGTCTCCGTCACGGCGCTGGCGCTCGGGCTCCTGATCAGCCTGCCCCTCGCGCTTGCGGCACGCAATCGTCGAGCCATGCGTGGCGCGCTGCTGGGGCTCGCCAGCATTGTGCAGACGGTGCCCGGACTGGCGCTGCTGGCGCTGTTCTATCCGCTGCTGCTGGCGCTGGCGGCGCTGTCGTTGTCCTGGATCGGCGTTGGCTTCTCCGCGTTCGGATTTCTCCCCGCCGTGCTGGCGCTGGCGCTGTATTCGATGCTACCGGTGCTGCGCAACACCATCACCGGCCTTGGCGGCGTCGATGCGGCGATCCTCGAGGCGGCGCAGGGCGTCGGCATGACGCCGCGGCAATCGCTGTTCCAGGTCGAGCTGCCGCTGGCGCTGCCGGTCATGATGGCGGGTATCCGCACCGCGGCGGTCTGGGTGATCGGCACCGCGACGCTGTCGACCCCGATCGGGCAGACCAGCCTCGGCAACTACATCTTTGCAGGGCTGCAGACCCAGAACTGGGTGTTCGTGCTGTTCGGCTGCGTTGCCGCCGCGGTGCTGGCGCTCGCGGTCGATCAATTGCTGGCGCTGATCGAGGCCGGCATCCGCCACCGCAGCCGGCTGCGCGCGATCGCAGGCGGTGTCGGCATCGCGGCACTGGTCGCGGCCACGCTGGTGCCGCAGGCGGCGCGTTCGCCCTCCAGCTACATCGTCGGCGCCAAGACCTTCGCCGAGCAATATGTGCTGTCGGCGCTGATCGCGCAGCGGCTGCGGGCGGCGGGATTTTCCGCCAGTTCGCGCGAAGGCCTCGGCTCCAACGTGATCTTCGAGGCGCTGTCGGCTGGCGATATCGACGTCTATGTCGATTATTCCGGCACGTTGTGGGCCAACCAGTTTCACCGCACCGACATCAAGCCGCGCGGGGAATTACTGACCGAGTTGAAAACCACGCTGGCGCGCCAGAACATCACGCTTTTGGGCGAACTCGGCTTTGAGAACGCCTATGCGCTGGTGATGCCGCGCAAACGCGCCGAGGCACTGGCCATTCGCTCGATAGCCGATCTCGCCGCGCATGCCCGGGACATGTCGATGACAGCGGACTACGAATTCTTCTCGCGGCCGGAATGGGCGGGCCTGCAAAAGGCCTATGGCCTGCAATTTCGCACGCAGCGCCAGATGCAGCCGGATTTCATGTATGCCGCGGCCGCCTCCGGCGAGGTCGATGTCATCGCGGGCTATACCAGCGACGGGCTGATCGCCAAATACGATCTGGTGGTGCTGGACGATGTCAGACATGCGATCCCGCCCTACGACGCCATCGTGCTGCTGGCGCCGAAGCGCGCCATGGACGAAGCGCTGCGCGCCGCGCTGGCGCCGCTGCTGGGCCGGATCGACATCGCCACCATGCGCGAGGCCAATCTGCGCGCCGCCGGCGGCGACGGCGCGGCGTCGCCGGACGCGGTGGCGCGCTGGCTGTGGGAGAAGGTTGGGAAGTAGCAAGAGAATCGCAGGGTGGGCAGAGCCGACGATCGCGCGAATGCGCGCCCGGTGGCGTGCCCACCATTCTCGGTGCAAGGAAAGATGGTGGGCACGGCGCAAGGGCGCCTTTTGCCCACCCTACACGGAGACGCGGACTAAAGCATCTTCCCGATGGTCACGAGGTGGAATTGCGCGTTGACGGGCGAGGTCGGACGGGCGCGATCCAGCAACTGCTCCTCGCCGAGCCCGATCGACAGCAGCCGCTTGGATGACAGTTTGAACGTGTTGACCAGCACATCTCGGACCACGTCGGCCCGCCGCTGGCTCAGCGTCAGATTGTGGTCGCGACGGCCGGTCGACGGCACATGCCCCACGATCAGGAATTTGTATTCGAGCAGCGACGGATGGTAGAGCGTGTCGGCGATCCGTCCCAGCAGCCGATAGGATTCCGGCCGGACCACCGCGGCGTCTTCATCGAACCGGATGTCGGCCACCAGTTGCGGCAGCCCGGACAATTGAGGCACCGCAGGCGGTCGCTTGCTCGGCACCGGATCGGTCCTCGACTTGACCCGCTCCGCCAATTGTTGCCGCAACTCGGCGAGGTCGAACTCCGGCGCGGTCTCGAGGCCGGCCAGCCTGTCGATCCATTCCTCGGACGTACCTTCCGCCGGGGCTTGATTTCCCGCCGGGGCCTGCGCCTGGGCCGGCAGCGCCGGGCAGCCGATCAGCGCGGCCACCAGCCAACCGATGCGGCGGCGGCTCTTCATTCCCGTCCGCATCAGCGATACCCCGCTTCGATGACGGACTTGTTGCAGTTGATGCCCATGCCGCGCGGCCCCGCGATCAGGCACTCCAGCGCCTTGCCGCGATCGGCCTTGTCGACGCCACACAGCTTGGCGATGTCGCGCGCGCAGAGTTTGAAGACGGCGGCGCGCGCGGCCACGCGCTTTTGGATCGCCGCGAAGGCCGGGCCGTAGTCGCTCTTGCACTGCGGCGACAGCGCATCCTGGTTACGCAACAGGCAGTCCTTCATGCGCGTGGGATCGAGATTGACGCCGCGGCAATTGGCCTCGATATCCCTGGCGCAGCTGGCCCCCAGCAGGGCTGCCGAGTCCTCGAATTTCATGGTCTGCGCCAGCGCCGGCGAGCCGGCGGCGATGGGAAGCACGAGCAGTATCGATCGGATCCAGTTCATGGGTTTCATCTCATATGATGCTGGCGCCCACGGTCAAGCCTTGCGGCGGCAAAAACGGCAGGAATGGAGGCGGCGCCGCGACGCAGGCCCGGTGCCCAAGCGTTCTGCGGGGAAATCCCGTCGTCGAGAGAGGCTGAGCCTCAGGCGAAGGCCGTCGCCAGGAAAGCGGCGAGAATGCCGCCGATCAGGAGAAATTTCACCGCGTAATAGGCGCGCTTGTTCCAGGCCTTCATCCGCTTGCCCAGCAGCCGCACCTGGTAGACCGAGCCGAAGATCCGGTTCAGCCAGCCGATCCGCTCGCCATCCTCGTTCTGCGTCGCGCTCTCGTTGATGATGTGGGTGGAGACCCAGCGATTGACCGCCGTCATGGCGCGGGTGCGCAAGGGACGTTCGACATCGCAGAACAGGATGATGCGGTCGTCACTGGTGGTGTTCTCGGCATAGTGCAGATAGGTCTCGTCGAACAGCAGCCCCTTGCCTTCGTGCCAATAGTGCGATTCGCCGTCGATGACGATCCGGCATTCGCCGGGCGATTTCGGCACCACCAATCCCATGTGATAACGCAGCGAGCCCGCATAGGGATCGCGGTGCTGCACCAGTTTACCGCCGGGCGGCAGGGTGGCGAACATCGCGCCCTTGATGCTGGGGATCGAATTCAGGAGTTCGACCGTCCTCGGGCAATTGGCCAGCGCCGACGGCAGCGCGGCGCCGTACCATTTCAGGTAAAACCGCTTCCACCCGGTGCGAAAGAACGAATTGAAGCCCCAGTCGTTGTATTTGTCCGCGGCCTTGATCTGGCCCTGCGCGAACAGCACCAGCGCCTCGTCCCGGATCGGCTCCCAATTATCGCGCAGAACCTTGAGTTCGGGGATCGAGTCCTCATCCAGGATGGGCCGGTTCGGCACCGCCGAGAACAGGTACATCAGCACGTTGTAGGGCGCCATGAGGGTGGAATGGTCGGTGAGCTGTCGCCAGAACCCGAGCCGTACCTTCCCGCGGAAATGCACGGCCAGCGCCGAACCGATAAAGGCCCAGAGCACGAGAAACTGCGGTGCGAACAGACGCATCACCATGGCGAAAAACCCGATCGAAAGCCTTCCACTCACTCGATGGTAGCAGGATTGCGCCGCCACGCTCAAGCCCGCCGGCCACGCTGCCGCGCGAAAGCTGGCGGTACTTTTGGCCTCCCGTCCTACAGCCCCCGCACCAGGCCGGCGTCGATCAGCAACCGGTTGAAGCGGCGCGCTTCGGCGCCGCCCCTGCAGGCATAGAACTGCCCTTTGCAGCGCAGCATGATCTTCTTCTGCTCCGCGAAGGACGGATCGAGCGGGACGCCGGCGGCTTCCTGGATCACGATCGGAAGATAGGCCGCGTCGAGCGTCTCCAGCGCCGACGACAGATCGGGGGGTGAGAAATTGATCCCGTCGAGCGCATAATACGTCGAGAAGTAGCGCGGATCCGCCGCCATCAGGCGCCGCGCCAGCCGTTTGCGGTCGATACCGGGCTCGATCATTTTCTGCGAGATCGCCGGCTGATGATCGCCGAAACGCAGCACCATGAACGACTGATCCGGATAATCGCGCGCCAGCCGGGCGGTGAAATCGCCGTAGTCCTTCGCCGTCATCGCCTGACGGCGAATGTATTCATCGACCTCCCCGGTATTGCCCGGCGGGGTCCAGTTCGCCGGCGTCAGGTCGGGCCGATAGACACTGGTCCAGGGAAAATGATTGGCCGTGAGGTACACGAACATGAAGACCGGCGACTGCGACGGCTGCTGGGCCGCAAATACCTTCAGGGCCTGATCGAAGTAGAACTTGTCGGGCTGCATGTCCTCGCTGACGCCCATTTCCGCCATGTCGATGAAATGGCCGACGCCGGCGCCCTTCTGGAAGGCGCGGGCGCCGAGGAAGTTCCCATAGGTCGGATAGAGCGAGAAGGTCTTGTAGCCGCAGCGCTTCAGCGCCTGCGGCAGCCCGCGCGCGACCCGGCCGGCGGTGATCCTGGTGACGTAGAACTTCAGGTCGCCGAACGATCGCGCCGACATGCCGCTCAGCACGTTGAACTCGGTGTACCAGGTCGGGCCGCCGGTCGCCTCCGCGATCATGGTGCGCTGGATGCCGTCAATCGACTTGAAGTAATCGGTGTACCCCTCGGGCACCTTGACGCCGGGCGCGGCGGTGACGTCGAAGCTCGACTCGTCGAGCAGCATGATGATGTGCGGACGCTTGACCGTGGTGTCGCAATCCTCGCCAGGTGGCAGCGCGGGCCGGCCGGCGGCGTAGGCTCTCGGGGTCAAGCCACTCGCAGCCGGATCGGCCTCGATCCATCCGGTCGAGGTCAGCCGCGACACCGCCACCACGCCCGAGCGCGCGAGGTTGGAGATATGATTGACGCCCTGAAACGGCTCCCACGGCTGTTCGGGCACCGCCACCGACATTCCCGACATCAACAGGGTCGTTGCGGCAAGAACGGCCAGCGAAACACGACGTCCCACGCGAAACGGATCGGCGCGCCAGACCAGCCACAGCAGCGGAACGGCGAGGATCGCCGCCAGGATCAGTTGCGTCTGCAACCGCGGAAATACCGAAAGCAGGAACGAGAAAGTATCGCGGTCGACGATCAGGAAATCGAGGAATGTCAGCGACAGCTGCAGAATATCGAACTTGAAGCGCGACATCACGATCAGCAGCGCCACCAGAGCGAGCGACAGCGCCGCCGCGACACCCGGTCGCGGCAGCACCAGCAGGAACAGGCAATTGACGAACACCCAGGCCAGCACCGACAGCGTGATAGCAAAGGGTCCGTATTCCCAGGACAGCAGGACAGCCAGCGCCGCGAGATGAAGTGCCGCGACCACGCCAACGCCGACATGGAACCGGACGCCGCGCGCGGCAGCGCCGCTTCGGCCCGTTTCGGTTTCGGCTTCGACGGAGGCTGGCATGCTCACCTCCCTTGCTAGAGATTCTTGAGGAAGCCGGCGTCGATCAGCAGCCGGTTGAAGCGACGGGCTTCCGCGCCGCTCTTGCAGGCATAGAACACGCCCTTGCAGCGCATCATGATGTTCTTCTGCTCCTCGAACGAGGGATCGAGCGGAATTCCCGCGGCTTCCTGGATCACCAGCGGCAGATAGGGCGCGTCGATGGTTTCCATCACCGCGGGGCTCTTCACCGGTTCGAAGTTGATGGTGTCGATCGCATAATAGGTCGCGAAATAACGCGGGTCGTAACTCTCGAATTTCTTGCCGACGCCGGCCTCGTCGAGACCGGGATCGAGGATGTTCGACGAGAATTCCGGCTGGTGATCGCCATAGCGCACGATCAGGAACGGCTGCGCCGGAAACTTCTTCTTCAACCCGGCCACGAACGCCGCGTAGTCGCCGGCGCTCATCGCCTGCCGGCGCAGATATTCATCGACTTTCGGTTCGTTGCCGGGCCTGGACCAGGACGGCGTCAGGTCGGGACGAAACTTCTTCTCCCAGGGGAAATGATTGGCGGCCAGGTAAACGAAGATGAACTGCGGCTTCGCCGGCGCTTCCTGCGACAACAGGTTGATGGCCTTGTCGTAGAAGAAGCGGTCGGGCTCGACGCCCCTGGCGCCGAGATCGCGGGCGTCCAGGAAGTTCTGGATCCCGGTGGTGGTGTGGAAGCCGCGCGCACTCATGAACGCGCCATGGGCCGGATAGAGCGACGTCGTGCTGTAGCCGCAGCGGCGCAGAGCCAGCGGCAAGCCGCGCTCGACGCGGCCCGCGGCGATGCGGGTCACGAAATAGGAAAACCGGCCGAACGAGCGCGACGAAAGCCCGGCCAGCACGTTGTATTCGGTGAACCAGCTCGCCCCGCCGCTGCTCTCGGCCATGAAGGTGCGCGACTTGCCGTCGGACGATTTGAAGTGACTGCCATAGCCGGCGGGAATCTTGATGCCCCTGGCCTGCCGGATGTCGAAACTCGACTCGTCATGGATCATGATGATGTGAGGCCGCCGCCCCGTCGGCGCGCAGGAATCCTCCAGCGGCACCTTGAGACGCCCGGCGGCAACGGCATCGGATTCCATGAAGCCGTAGTTGATGAAATCCGACACCGCGGTAACGCCGGAGCGGGAGAATTTCGAAAGGTAGCCGTCGTCGTAATAGCCGCGCCAGGGCTGCTCGGGCCAGGCGTAGGCATATCCCGTCAGCGCGGCCAGGCAGGCCAGCTTGCAGGCCAGCGCCGGCAGCCGGCGAATCCGGAACGGGTCGAGCCACCACAGCCCGTACATCAAGGGGAGGATGACGATAGCCGCCCCGATCACGGACCAGTGCAGGTTGGGGAAGATCGTGAACAGGAACGCCGCGCTGTCGAAGTCGATGACCATCACGTCGATGAAGTTCACCGTCATCTGCACGATGCCGTGCTTGAACTGCGAGAGCAGGATCAGCACGACGACCAGGGTCAGCGACAGCGCGCCCGTCAGCGCCGGACGCCGCAGCAGCGCGATCCAGAAGAAGTTCAGCAGACCCCAAGACAGCAGGAAGCCGAGCCGCGCACCGAAGTCGTTTTCGGTCTGCAGCATCAGGCCGACCGCCGCCAAATGGGGGGCCGCGACGGCAAGCAGCCGCCAGAAGCCTATCGAGGCGAGGCCTGCGGCGGCGGTGGCGGCGACTGGACCTGGGTTTGGCGCGGGCGCCATGGACGGGACACAACTATACCCGGCACTGCCTTTGAGCCTTGGCTGGCGATGACCAGGAGACCGACGTCGCATCCGGAGCCTGCGACGTGTCACAAAAATGTAAGGTAAACGTCATGAACACGCAATGAATTTGCCGACGACGCGAATGAGCAATCCTGCACATTGACGCTTTCCCGCGCGGGTCGGACGGCGGCGCGCTTTGTTACCCCTCCAGGGCAGGAAGCTCCCGACCTATCGAATACAGGGCCGTCGGCGTCTTAGCCGCGATTCAGCTCTCTCGCGGGTCTCGCAGACGGCCGTGACACGACCGCCTGACGCTTCGGTAACCTACGGCCGCTTTGCCGGTTCCGGGCCGGATTGCGACCGGTCGCCGCGTGCCTTCCGGCCGGCGGGAACACCGTTCGCCCCAACCCGTTTGCCTTCTGGTTGGGGCTGCTTTGCCGAAAGGGCGCATCCGTGAAGATGACCGAACAGATGGACCACTGCATCGAGACCTGTCTGAAATGCTACCGGACCTGTCTCGGCACCGCGATGAACCATTGCCTGGTGGCCGGCGGAAAACATGTCGAGCCGGCACATTTTCGCCTGATGATGGCGTGTGCGGAGATATGCCGGACATCGGCGCATTTCATGCTGATCAATACCCCCCACCACAAGCACACATGCCGCGAATGCGCCGAGATCTGCGCCGAATGCGCCGAAGACTGCGAACGTGTCGGCGGCATGGAGGCGTGCGTCGCGATCTGCCGGGAATGCGCGGAAAGCTGCCGCAAGATGGCGGCGTGACTGGTCACGGAAATATCGAATGAAGAGCAAGGTCGTTTCCGGCGACGCGCAGCAGCGCACCATCATCGTCGTCCTCGACACCGGGGAGGAAGCGTTCGCGACGTTGACCCTGTTCGCCAATGCGACCGGCATTTCCGGCGCATCGCTGACGGCGATCGGCGCATTCGAGAACGCCGTCATTGGCTGGTTCGATATCGCAACCAAAAGCTACCGGAAAATCAGGGTGGACGAGCAATGTGAGGTGCTGAGCGCGCTCGGCGACGTCGCCATCGGCGACGATGGCAAGGCCAGCCTGCATGTTCATGTCGTGCTCGGACTGTCGGACGGCACCACGCGCGGCGGTCATCTGCTCGAGGGCAAGGTCCGGCCGACCCTCGAAGTGGTGCTGGAGGAAGCATCGGCCGACCTGCGGCGCCGCAAGCGGCCGGAACTCGGGATTGCGCTGATCGATCTCTCCGACGAGGCCGGGAGGTAGGGGGATGCGGATTCTCGAAAAAGGCCCCGGCGGATACCGGGGCCTTTTACTGTTTCTTCAGGCGACGACGGGGACGCCGTAATAGTCGTTCACCGCGCGGGTGCGCGACGTGTCCGCCCAATTCCAGGCATTGTCATTGCCGTATTTGGGCGCGCCTTCGAGCTGCTTCTGGGTGATACCCGTGACGTAGCCTTCCAGGTTGGTGTCGTATTTCAGCGACTGCCAGGGCAGCGGATAGTGATCGTCGCCGATGCCCAGGAAACCGCCGAAGCTCAGCACAGCGTAGGAAACCCTGCCGCTGACCTTGTCGATCATGACGCGCTCGATGGTTCCGATCTTCTCGCTGCCAGCGCCGTAAACCGCGGTTCCTTCGACCTTGTCGCTGCCGATCAAGGTTCCTGTCTCTCTGGATTCCATTGCCATCTGTCGTTCTCCTTTGCTGTCGACGAAAAACGGTCGCGGCAAGCGTTTGTTCCGAGAGGATTCACAGCAGCCGCTGCGGCAAAGCGCGCGGCAACGTCAGCGCCTGGCGATGCCCTCGATGAAGAGGTCGAGGATCGCTTCGGCGGTTCTGCCGGCCTCCTCCTCCGTGATGCCCCAGCGCGGAAAGTGCCCGTCGATGTTCATGCGGGCAAAGCCGTAGACCAGAGCGCGGCCGGCAATCTGGACCCGTTTCAGGTCGCCGCTGCGCAACTGGCCCAACGCAAACGCATCGGCCAGCATGCGCTCGGCGAGACCGATCAATTCGGCATTGTCCCGCGACAGGTCGGCCGCCTTGTCATGGACAAAATACCGGCCGCTAGAGATGATCTCGAAATGGGCCGGGTTGCGCATCGCCCAGCGCAGATAGGCGAGGCCGAGCGCGCGAAACCGCGCCAGCGGGTCGCTGGCCGGCACCTCCGCCAGCGCGGTGGATATCTCGGCCCGGAAGCGCTGCTGCGCTTCGCCGGCCACCGCCGTCATCAGGGCGTCGCGGCTTGGAAAATGCCGGAACGGCGCGCCCGGCGAGACCCCGGCGCGGCGCGCGGCCTCGCGCACGCTGACCGCTTCCGCCCCGCCCTCGCCGGCCAGCTGCAGCGCCGCCTCGATCAGCGCGCGCCTGAGATCGCCGTGGTGGTAGGGCTTTGGCGGCGTTGCCGGATTTTTGGCTGGCCGGCGTTTTGGCTTGGGGGCGACGGGCATGGCTATGGCCCAACCAAAAATCTTGAAAACAACCCCATGTACAGAATGCCTGGTCGCGCCCAATCTGATCCCATCAAGATCTAGTAGCATCACCTGAACGTGAATGTAAGCACTGCATACACAGGTTGACGGTTTCGGAACTCGATGTAACCAGTGATTACATCATGAACGAGGGAGCGCATCGTGCCGCCACATCGCCAAAACTGGTTCGAAGGCTGGCGGCTGTTCGCCGTGCTGACGCTGGCGCTCGCCGCGCTCTGCGTCTGGATCGCGGGCATGCGGGGTTTCGAGGTCGACGGCGTGCGCATGGTGATCCGCTTCACCGCCCGGACCTCGCTATTGTTCTTCTGCCTCGCCTTCAGCGCCGCGGCGCTGGCGCGGCTGTGGCCCAATGGGTGGACGCGGTGGCAGCGCCGCAACCGGCGCTATCTCGGCGTCACCTTTGCGGCGTCGCACGGCATCCACGCCGTCGCCATCGCCTGCTTTGCCGTAATGGATCCGGCCGGCTACGCGGCCGCCACCAACGCCGCCTCCTACATCTTCGGCGGCATCGGCTATGCCTTCATCATCGCGATGGCCGCAACCTCGTTCGACCGCACCGCGGCGGCGATCGGCCCGCGCGCCTTTCGCATCCTGCATCTCACCGGCGGCTATTATCTGCTGTTTCAGTTCACAGTGTCGTTCGGCAAGCGGATTCCCGACATGCCGCTTTACGCGTTGTTCCTGATCCCGCTGCTGGCGGTGCTGGCGCTGCGGCTGATCGCGATGGCGGCGCGGCGAACACCGCGCAGGATCGAAGCGGGATAGCGTGTCCCGGCCTCACGCCTTCGGCATCAGACCGAGACGTTTGACGATGATGCTGTCGACCATGCGCTTCGGCAGCAGCGATCCGATCAGTTGCTGCACCGGATCCGGCGTGATCTGGTAGCGCACCTTGGGACGCGACGAGGTCAGGGCGTCGGCGATCACCGCAGCGACCTTCTCCGCCGGCAATCCGGCCGCGCCGAGTTGCAGCATGTATTTGCGGATTCGCTGCAGCGCCGGGAAGAACGGCGAGTTCCGGTAGTGGGAAATGTCGGTCTCCTCGGCCTTGCTCCAGATCGGCGTCTTCACCGGGCCAGGGGCGACGATGATGACGTCGATGCCGAACAGCATCAGCTCGCGGCGCAGGCTCTCCGACAGTCCCTCGATCGCGTGTTTCGACGCCACATAGGGCGCCGTCAGCGGCGCGCCGGTCTTGCCGGAGACCGAACTGATCATCACGATCCGGCCTTTCGGCCCGGCCAGCGACGGATCGGATCCGAGCAGCGGGCAGAATGCCTGCGTGACGATCACCGGCCCGATGACGTTGACCTCCATCTGGCGGCGAAATTCGTCGGCCGCGAGCTCCAGCACCGGCCCCGCCACCGCGATGCCGGCATTGTTGACGAGGCCGTCGAGCGTCCTGCCATTCAGCGCGGCGCGGACTTCGCGCGCGGCGGCCAGCACCGCGGCCTCGTCGGTGACGTCGAACAGCAGCGGCGAGAAATTCGCGCCGAACTCATCCGCGAGACGTTCGGCGTCGGGCTGTTTGCGCACGCTGCCGAACACACGAAAGCCGCGGTCGAGCAGCAGTCTTGACGTGGCCCAGCCGATGCCGGTGGACGCCCCGGTAATGACGATGGATCGCATGCTTCCCTCCTGGTCGAGGAAACCTTGTAGTACCCGCCGGCCGCGACGCAATCCGATGAAGATGCCGACTCTTCGCCCGTGCAACCGCTGGATGACGGTCCCGGTGTAAATTTTTCAGGCGGGATGAGCGGAATTGATCACCATGCCGGGTTCCGGACATGACAGTTTCAGTTCCATCACCGCCCGAGCCTGGCCATCACCGGTGACTGAGAGCCCCGCGCTCCCGCCAGATCCTGGGGAGCATCATGTCCGAAATTCAGCCCACTGTGTGCCCGCCCCGGTTCCAGTGCCGTTTCGAATTGACGGCGGACGCGCCCGACGGTCGCGAGTTCTGCGTGTTCGAATTTCCCGGGTGCGAAGGGTGCCCGAATGCCCCGCGCGCCATGAAGATGGCCGGGAATTTAGAAGACCCGTTGAAGGCTCCGGCCTGGCAAGGATGGCTGGCACTTGCCTTTCGTCCGAGATCCTAGCTTGCCAAAACCCGGAGGGCTCGCCGTGGAGAATTTCATTCACCGGGAAAACCTGGCCCTGTTCAGGAAGCGCCTCGCCGAGCCGTACGACGACGCGGAGCGCAAGCCACTCTTCAAGCTGCCGGCCGAAGAAGAGGCAAAGATCTTCGCAAGGCAACGACCTTCCGCAGGGAAATGAGAACTAGCGCGCGATGAGATTAGGCTGAGCTGGAGCAGCACCGGTCACCTCTCCCTTCGGGAGAGGTAAGCCGCATCCGCAGGCGGCCGATTCGACCAAAAACCATCTCGCTCTCCAGGGAGACGTGTTCGATTTCAATCCGAGGCACGCAACCAACTGATGGCCAGTTCGTTACCGGTCACACTCCAACGGAGGAAACCCCCATGCGCGTGATCGTTCTCGCCGCGATGTTGCTCGCCTCGTCGAGCCTGTGCGCATTCGCCCAGGAGCCGGGAAAAACGCCTCCGGCGGCGCCGCAAACCGAAACTCCCACCCAGACTGACCAGAATGCTCCGTCCCCTCCGGATCAGAAAGCCGGCCGCGAGCAACAGAAGACCAACGAGCGTGAGATGGGTCCGGACTGGAAGATCCGCCGCAACGACAGCGATCGCATGGACCGCGATGACCGCGAGAAGCGCCACGGTGGCATGATGCGACGCGACGACGATGAACGCACCGGCCGCGATGACCGCGAGAAGGGCCACGGCGGGATGATGCGTCGCGGCGACGACGACCGCATGGGCCGCGATCGCGACAAGGATCGTGGACGATATCAGGAGCGCGGCGATCGGTATCGCGACAATGAGGACAGCGAGAGGGACTCCAGGGGATATGCGGACCTGCCCCGGCGCCGCGTAAAGATCTGTTTCGAGTACGACAATGGCGACGAGTACTGCCGGTACAGGCAATAGCGAGCGCTATAGGGCTGCCCAAAAGAAACGGCCTCAACGCCGAGATACGCGCTGAGGCCGGGCGCCGGCCCTGCCGCAAGACCCGCCAACCCAAGCCCCGCGGCGAGCGTGTTGATCTCGCGCAAGGTTGCCTCCGCCGGGAAGCCCTAGTCTTTTCGAAGGGAAAGCTTGCTCACGGCGAGCATACCCCCGAAATTTCATGGAGTCAGGAAATGAGCGGGCCAGACAACATTCACTTCTTTACGAACTGGGCCAAGGAACGGCTCGACGAGATGGACGCCGCGCTGACGTCCCTCGATGGCAAGGCCGCCGAGGTGCAGGCCGATGCGAAGGACAAGGCCAGTAAAGTTCTGGCCGAGCTGCGCAAGAATCGCGACGAATTCCGCGAAGCCATCAAAAAGCAGGCGGGAGCCGGCGAGGCCGCATGGACCAGCGCCAAGGCAAAGCTGGAAACCGACTGGAGCGCCTTCGAGGCGGAGGTCAAGAAATATGTCGAGAGCTACGGCAGGCAATTCGAACTGCAGCAGGCGACATTCGAACTGCAGGCGGCGGCGCAGTTGAAAGCATGGCGCGAGGCGGCCGACAAGCTGGCGGTCGCCGCTGGCGAATTCGCAAGCGAGCGCCGGGACGAAATCGAGTCGAACGTCAAGCGCATGAAGGCCGATGCGGTCGCCGCGGAGGAAAAACTCCGGAAGCTGAACGAGGCCGGAAACCAGTCATGGTCGGCACTTACGGCTGCCTTGACTGAAACACGCACCGTCTTCGATCGCGCCAATCAGACGGCCCGGGAAGCGTTCAAGCGGGCCACCGCCTGATCCGGGCCACAAACCGAATTTCGGAGAGGCCGCCGCGTGGTGGGCTTTCCTTCCGGCCATTGCCTCTCTCGTCCCCCGGGCTTGAATTCCGCGCCTGCTTTCTGGAGATGTCCACGATGCGAAAAGTTCCGAACCTGTCGATCTCGCCGGAAAAAGTGTTCTTCATCATTGCCAAGTCACGCCAATCCGAGGGCAACGCCAACCAGTCCGACCTGGCCGCCGATCCGGACGATGACATGCCCGAAGATCACCGCAACACCACCGATCGCTCCGAGCTTTCCGGCTTCATTCGCGGCCTGAACGTCGATGAGCAGATCGACCTCGTCGCCCTGATGTGGCTCGGTCGCGGTGACGGCGATCTCGACAGCTGGCGCGATCTGCACGCCGAGGCCTCGCGCGCCCACAACAACCGTACGGCGTCCTACCTGATCGGGACGCCCATGCTGGCGGATTATCTGGAGGAGGCGCTGACCCAGTTCGGCAAGTCTTTCGAGGACTTCGAAGAGCATCTTTGATCGTCACGTCCAGCCGCCCGCCGTGAACCTGAATCATCTGACCGACACCGTTCGAACAACAGGAGTGCAACATGCTTTCGGTCTTGATCGGGGTTCTCATTATCTGCATCGTTGGCGCAATCTGCTTCTGGGCCATCGACAAGTTCGTCAACGAAGCACGCCTGGCGAATCTCCTTAAATTGCTCGTGGTGCTGATCTGCCTGGCGGCGATCCTGCAGCGGGTGCTGCCGCTGGCGGGTATCAGCTGGTTGTAGCGCCGCTCACGCGATGCGAGGTGTGGACGCAGGCTGATGAAGACGGACCTTCCATCGACCTTGCCGCCCTTGGCCGCTCACCCCTCACCCGAGGTGCCGCAGACCGCCCTGCCTGTGCTACCGTTAATACCGGGCGTGGCGGCCAGACCCGCTCTGGCGGACGAACTCATTGCGTCCCAGCCAATACGGGATTTCAATCTCGCCCGCGACCTGAAATTGTTCGCGCGTGTTCGCGCCGAGGGCGGGCGCCGGGTGGTGGCGATTTTCGCCGTCTCGACCGTCGTCACCATCGCCAACATGTTCGGGCAGGTGGAACTGAATGAGTGGAACGGCCAGTTCTTCGACGCCGTGGGCCGCAAGG
>JAUXWH010000153.1 GCA_030681365.1 Bradyrhizobium sp. | reverse complement strand
ACGCCTTCCAGCGCGTCGATGATCAGGACCGCGCCGTCCGCCTGCGAGGCGCCGGTGATCATATTGCGCAGGAATTCGGCATGGCCGGGCGCGTCGATCAACACCACGTCGCGCGAGCGGGTGCGGAAGCTGATCTGGGTGGTGTCGATGGTGATGCCCTGGTCGCGCTCGGTCTGCAGTGCATCCAGCAGGAACGACCATTCGAACGGCATGCCGCGGCGGGCGCTGACCGCCCTCAGCATTTCGAGCTTGCCCTCGGGCAGGCTACCGGTTTCATGCAGCAAGCGTCCCACCAGGGTCGACTTGCCGTGATCGACATGGCCGACGATGACGATGCGGACCTGCGGGCGCGTGGTGCCGTTGGGCGTCGTTGATATCGCGGTGGGGATGATCATGTTCATGGGGCGCTCAACTCGATATAGGCTAGAGGTAGCCGGCGACGCGTAGCCGCTCGAAGGCGTCTTCGGTTTCGTGGTCCAGCGCGCGGCCCGCCCGTTCCGGCACCCTTGTGCCGTCGAGTTCGATCAGGATTTCCTCGATAGTCGAGGCGGTCGAGGCCACGGGGTTGGTGATGTCCTGATCGCCCAGCGAGCGATAGCGCTTGCCGTCCCTGGCCAGATAGAGCGGGATGATCGGAATGTTCTCGCGCCTGGTGTAGGCCCAGATGTCGGCTTCGGTCCAATGCAGGATCGGGTGGATGCGCAAATGCGCGCCCGGCGGCGGCGAGGCGTTGAACTGGTCCCAGAATTCCGGCGGCTGATCGCGCACGTCCCATCCGCCCTCGGTGCCGCGCGGCGAGAACACCCGTTCCTTGGCGCGGGTGGCTTCCTCGTCGCGGCGAATGCCGGCGATCAATCCGTCGAAACCATATTTGGCGAGCGCGAGCTTCAACCCCTCGGTTTTCCGCGCGGCGGATCGCGCCGCCGGCGGCAGGGTGGGATCGATGGTTTCCAGCGGCGGGCAGGGTTCGATCTTCAGGTCGAGCTCCCATTCCTTGCCGTAGCGATCGCGAAACGCGTACATCTCGGCAAATTTCTTGCCGGTGTCGACATGCAGGGCCGGGAACGGCACGCGGCCGAAGAAGGCTTTGCGCGCCAGCCAGATCATCACGTTGGAATCCTTGCCGAGCGACCACAGTAACGCCAGCTTCTTCAGCCGCGCGAAGCCCTCCCTGAAGATGTAGATGCTCTGCGCCTCGAGCGCGTCGAGGTGGTCCATGGTGGGGGGAGGCAGGCGCCCATCGGGTGAAATCCGGGACGAGATTTGCTGGGCCGAAGAACCGTTTGGCGGATCAGCGCGGCGCAACCGGGCGACGGCGGAATCGTTGTCGAGAAGATGCATCTCTGCCCCTTGGCCTTTGGAGGCTAAAATTCTATAGTTGCACCGCAGTAGAGAAGGAAAAATTTCTCTTTGCAGGCATTGAACGAGACATATATAGAAAATAATTCTAGTCAACCCCGCAAGTTGGGGCAGCGAGTGTCGCATGCGATTCCTGCCAGTCTTTCTCGACCTGCAAACCGGACCGGTGCTGCTTGTTGGCGCCGGCGATCTGGCGCGGGCGAAATTGCGCCTGCTGGCGGCGGCGGGTGCGCGTGTCCGCTACTTCGCGACAGACGGCCATCATGATGTGAGCGGGCTCGCCGCCGATGAGGCGGCGCGGATCGAACTGGCCCAAGGCGATCCGCTGACGGCCGATTTGAACGGCGTGATCGCGATCCTGTGCGCGGGCGCCGGCGACATCGGGGTTGCGATGTCGGCGCGCGCCAAAGCGGTCGGTCTTCCCGTCAATGTGATGGACGACCTCGCGCATTCGACTTTCATCTTTCCCGCCATCATCGATCGCGGCGACGTCGTCGTAGCCGTCGGCACCGGCGGCGCCTCGCCGGTGGTGGCGCGCCGCGTGCGCGCGCGCATCGAAGCGGTGCTGCCCGCCCGGATCGGCGATCTCGCCACGTTCATCGGGCGCTGGCGCAAAGCCATCCATGGCCGCATTCCTGAATTTGCGCTGCGCCGCCGCTTCTGGGAGCGGGTGGTCGATGGCCCGATCGGCGCGCTGGTGCTTGAAGGCCGCAAGGACGAGGCGGAAGCCGCGCTGAACGATATTTCCGACGCCTCCGCCTTTGCCGGCGCGCTCGCATCGGGCAAGGCCGAGGGCAGGGTGACGCTGGTCGGCGCCGGCCCGGGCGATCCGGATCTCCTGACCATCAAGGCGTTGCGCGCGCTGCAGGATGCCGACGTGGTTTTTTACGACGAACTGGTCTCGCCGGAGGTTCTCGATCGGGTGCGACGCGATGCGTCGCGCGTGCCGGTCGGCCGCCGCGTCGGCAAGCCCGGCATCGGCCAGGATGCCATCAACAGGCTGCTGATTGAATCCGCGGAATCGGGCCAGCGCGCGGTGCGCCTGAAGGGCGGCGATGGCTTCGTGTTCGGCCGCGGCGGCGAGGAGATCGAAGCGCTGCGCGCGGCCGGCGTCGCCTATTCGGTGGTGCCGGGAATTACTGCGGGCCTCGGCGCCGCCGCGCAATTCGAAGTGCCGCTGACGTTCCGGCACGAGGCGCTGCGCATTACGTTTCTCACCGCGCACAAGGCCAGGGATGCCGAAACCGTCGACTGGTCGGCGCTGACCGACGAGAAGATGACGGTCGTCGTCTACATGGGAATGACCGCGGCGCCATCGGTTCGATCAGGCCTGCTCGCGGCCGGACGTTCGCCGCAAACTCCCGTCGGCGTGTTCGCGCGAGTCACGCGGCCGGATGCGCAGGCCACGGTCGGAACGTTGCAGGACCTGCCGGACCTGGTCGAGAAGATCGACGGCGGCCCGGCCATTCTCATCATCGGCGACGTGGTCGCGCATTCCGCGCCATGGCGCGAAGCCAATCTCAATTCCGTGCTCTCCAAACTGCTGGAAACCGCCGCATGACCTCTCCACTGCAACAAAAGATCAAGATCACAGGTCCGTCCGTGATCACCGCCAACCGCACCTGGGACGGCATCGTGATCTGGCGCACCGCAACCAAGGCCTGGTCGGCCGAACTGTCCGACGCGGCGATCGTCCGCACCGCCGACGAGGCCCGGGCGCTGCTGGCAGAATCGGTCGCCGACGATGTCGGAGCGATCGGCGCCTATATCGCGCCGGTCGACATCAGGGACTCAGGCAAGGTCAAGCCCGGCAACCTGCGCGAACACATCCGGTCGGCAGGCGTCACCATCGAGCTTCCGGTTCCGGCATAAGGCGTTATCCATGTATGCATATGACGAACTCGATCGCACGATCATCAACGAACGCGTTGAAGAATTTCGCGATCAGGTGAAGCGCCGGCTGTCCGGCGAACTCACCGAGGACGAATTCAAGATGCTGCGGCTGCAGAACGGCGTCTATCTGCAACTGCACGCCTACATGTTCCGGGTCGCGATCCCCTATGGCACGCTGTCGTCGGAGCAACTGCGGCGGCTCGCGCATGTCGCGCGCAAATACGATCGCGGCTACGGCCATTTCACCACAAGGCAGAACATCCAGTTCAACTGGATCAAGCTCGCCGAACTGCCGGATGCGCTGGCCGATCTCGCCGATGTCGGCATTCACGCCATGCAGACCTCGGGCAACAACACCCGCAACGTCACCTCGGACCAATGGGCCGGCGTCGCGCCCGGCGAAGTCGAGGATCCGCGGATCTGGTCCGAATTGCTGCGGCAGTACACTACGCTGCATCCGGAATTCTCCTTCCTGCCGCGCAAGTTCAAATTCGCCATCACCGCGTCCGATCACGACCGCGCGGCGATCAAGGTGCATGACATCGGCCTCAGGCTTCACAAGAACGCGGATGGCGAAACCGGCTTCGAGGTGCTGGTCGGCGGCGGCCTCGGCCGCACCCCGTTCATCGGCAAAACGATCAAACCGTTCGTGCACGGCCACGATCTCCTCAGCTATGTCGAGGCGATCCTGCGCGTTTACAACCAGTACGGCCGCCGCGACAATATCTACAAGGCGCGCATCAAGATCCTGGTGCACGAGCTCGGCATCGAGAAATTCGCCAGGGAAGTCGAGGAGGAATGGCTGCAGATGCGCGACAGCGCGCTTCAGATCGACGATTCCGTGATCGCGGACATCCGTTCGCGCTTCAGCTATCCGGCCTATGAAAAGCTGCCGCATACGCCGGATGAGTTGAAGAAGGCGGCGCATGATCCGCATTTTGAGGCATGGCGCAGGAACTCGACCTTCCCGCACAAGGCGCCGGGTTACGCGATTGTGGTGCTGTCGCTGAAGCCGGTGGGCGGTCCGCCCGGCGACGCCACTGCCGACCAGATGGACGCGATCGCCGATCTCGCCGACAAATATTCCTTCGGCGAAATCCGCGTCGGCCACGAACAGAATCTCGCACTGCCCCATGTTGCGCGGCGCGACCTGCCGGCGCTGTGGAAGGCGCTCGACAGCATCGGGGTCGCGACGCCGAACGTCAACCTGGTCTCCGACATCATCGCCTGCCCCGGACTGGATTATTGTTCGCTCGCCAATGCACGCTCGATCCCGATCGCCCAGGAATTGACCCGGCGCTTTGCCAATCACGACACCGCCAACCTGATCGGACGGCTGCACATCAATATTTCCGGCTGCATCAATGCCTGCGGCCATCATCACGTCGGCCATATCGGCATTCTCGGCGTCGAGAAGAACGGCGAGGAATTCTACCAGATCACGATCGGTGGCCGCGCCGACGAGAAGGCCGAGGTCGGTACGCTGATCGGACCCGCCGTGCCCTATGGCGACGTCGCCGACGTGGTCGAGGATATCGTCGAAGCCTATCTGGCGCTGCGGGCGCGCCCCGACGAGCTTTTCATCGACACGGTGAAACGGCTGGGCGTCGAACCTTTCAGGGAGCGGGTCTATGCCACTCGTTAAGGGCGGAAAAATCGCCGCCGATGCGCTCGTCCATGTGGCCGACGACGCCGAAATCCCCGGCGATGGCGGGATCCTGATTTCCGCAGCCCGCTTTCTTGGCGATGCCGAGGCGCTGTTGCAGCGGACAGGCAAGACAGGCGTGATCTGGCCGAACAACCGCGACGTCGACGATCTCGTGCCCTGGCTCGACCGGCTTGCCGCGGTCGCGCTGGTG
The DNA here is from genome assembly GCA_030681365.1 of Bradyrhizobium sp. GTDB lineage: Bacteria > Pseudomonadota > Alphaproteobacteria > Rhizobiales > Xanthobacteraceae > Bradyrhizobium. Next base: position 27,334 of record JAUXWH010000153.1, on the reverse strand, counting down.
TTCCCGAATTTTCGCGACGGCCGCGCCTACAGCCAGGCCCGCGTGTTGCGGGAGCGGCATGGCTATCGCGGCGAGTTGCGCGCCACCGGCCAGGTGCTGCGCGACCAGTTCGTATTCATGCTGCGCGCCGGCTTCGACGCCTTCCAGGTCAACAAGGAGAGCGACGCGCAAGCCTTTGCCGCCACGGTCAAGCGTTATTCGGTGTTCTACCAGCCGACCGGCGACGGCCGCATCACGGCGCTGCACCGGCGCATGCAACTGCGTCACTCCGAAAGCGCCGGCCAATGAACGCGCGCGGGCAACAGGCCGTACCCGTGCAGGCGGCGCGCGGGTTGCCGCTGGCCGAGGAACTCGCTTCTGGCTTGCGGGCCGCTTCGCCCGCGCAGGTGATCGCAACCGCGCTGCAAGCAGTCGGCCGCGAGCGCCTGGCGGTGGTGTCGTCGTTCGGCACCGAATCGGCGGCGCTGCTCAAGGTAATGGCCGACGTCGATCCTGCGATTCCCGTGGTGTTTCTCGATACCGGCTGGCTGTTCGAGGAGACGCTGGCCTATCGCGACACCCTGATCGCGACGCTCGGCCTGCGCGACGTCCGTTCGATCAAGCCGCTGGAGCAAGCGCTATCGCGCGACGATCCGGACCGCGAATTGTGGTTCTCCGATCCCGATGCCTGCTGCCGGATCCGCAAGGTGGAGCCGCTGGCGCAGGCACTGGCGCCGTTCTCGGCTTGGGTCAACGGACGCAAGCGTTTCCAGGGCGGGCTGCGCGCCGACATTGCCGTGGTCGAGGACGACGGCGTCAGGCTGAAATTCAATCCGTTCGCCAACGTCTCGCGCGAAGAGATCGAGGCGATCTACAAGCTCGCAAAATTGCCGCCGCATCCGCTGGCGGCATCGGGTTATTTCTCGGTCGGGTGCATGCCCTGCAGCAGCCGAACCTCGCCGGACGAGGATGCGCGGGCCGGCCGCTGGCGCGGCAGAGCCAAGACGGAATGCGGCATCCATACCGTCAAGACTTTATAGGACAATGGCGTTGCGACGCCGCAAACTTTGAAATGTGGTTTCGTTGACTTGAACCATTCATCGCGAGTTATGTGCGCGTGATTTCGATGACAGTGTCGTCGTCGGTGCGAATGGAGATCGAGATGGTCCGCCGTATTCTGGTCCTTGTCGCGGGACTGCTCTGGGCGGGTTCCGCGCTGGCCGCCGATGTGTCGCTGCTCAACGTGTCCTACGATCCGACGCGCGAACTCTATGCGGAATTCAACAAGGCGTTTGCGAACGCCTACCGAAAGGAAACCGGCAAGAGCATCGAGATCAAGCAGTCGCATGGCGGCTCCGGCTCGCAGGCGCGCGCCGTGATCGACGGCTTGCAAGCCGACGTCGTCTCAATCGCGCTTGCCTATGATATCGACGCCATCGCGGCGAGGGGCTTGATCTCGGCCGACTGGCAGAAACGCCTGCCGCAGAATGCCTCGCCCTACACCTCGACGATCGTGTTCCTGGTGCGCAAGGGCAATCCCAAGGACATCAAGGATTGGGACGATCTGATCAAGTCGGGCGTCAGCGTGATCACGCCGAACCCGAAGACTTCGGGCGGGGCGCGCTGGAATTATCTGGCCGCATGGGGCTACGCGATGAAGAAGTTTGGCTCAGCGGACAAGGCGAAGCAGTTCGTCGGCGACATCTTCAAGAACGTTCCGGTGCTAGATGCCGGAGCGCGGGGCTCGACCGTCACCTTCGTCGAGCGCGGTGTAGGCGACGTGCTGCTGGCCTGGGAGAACGAGGCGTTTCTGGCCCAGCGCCAATTCGGCAAGAACAAGTTCGAGATCGTCGCGCCGCCGCTGTCGATCCTGGCGGAGCCGCCGGTCTCCGTGGTCGACAAGGTCGCCGACAAGAAGGGTACGCGCGTCGCGGCCGAGGCCTATCTCAAATACTGGTATACCAGGGAAGGTCAGGAAATTGCCGCACGCAATTCCTACCGTCCACGCGATCAGGAAGTTGCGAAGGAGCATGAGCAATCCTTCGCCAAAATGGAATTGTTCACCATCGACGAATTGTTCGGCGGCTGGACCAAGGCGCAGAAGGAACACTTCGCCGAGGGCGGCATTTTCGACCAGATCTACAAGAACTGATCTGGCCGAGGGGAGCAGGGGGCGTTGTGAACAACGGAGGCGCGGGACGACGCAATACCTTGCCGGGCTTTGGTCTCACCATGGGCCTGACGCTGACATGGCTCTCCGTCATCATCCTGATCCCGCTCGCGGGCCTCTTCCTCAAGAGCTTCGAGCTCAGCCTCGACCAGTTCTGGAGTATCCTCACCAGCCGCCGCACCCTGAATGCGCTGAAGATTTCGTTCGGCCTCGCCTTCGCCGCCGCCATCGTCAACCTGGTGATGGGATTGATCATCGTCTGGGCGCTTGTGCGGTATCGCTTTCCCGGCCGCCGGATCTTCGACGCCATCGTTGATATTCCCTTTGCCTTGCCGACCGCGGTGGCTGGCGTGGCCTTGACCGCGCTGTTCGCGGAAAAGGGCTGGTTAGGGGCGCCGCTGGCTGAACTCGGCATCAAGGTGGCGTTCACGCCGGCAGGCATTTTCGTCGCGATGATTTTCATCGGCATCCCTTTCGTGGTGCGGACGGTGCAGCCGGTGCTGATCGATCTCGACGCCGAAATCGAGGACGCCGCCGCCAGCCTCGGCGCCAACCGCTGGAATACCGTCTCCCGGGTGATCCTGCCGAGTCTGGTTCCGGCGCTGCTGACGGGCTTTGCGCTGGCCTTCGCGCGCGCGGTCGGCGAGTACGGCTCGGTGATCTTCATTGCCGGAAATCTGCCGAACGTTTCGGAAATCGCGCCGTTGCTGATCGTGATTCGGCTCTCGGAGTTCCGCTATGCCGACGCCACCGCGATCGCCGTCGTCATGCTGGTGGCGTCGTTCCTGCTCATCTTCGCGGTCAACCGCCTGCAGCGCTGGGCGCAAACCCGCATGCCGGCGCATTAGAGGCTGATGAAATGAGTCAGCCGAAAATTTCACCGAGCACGGCGCGGGAAGATCTGCGAACCGAGCCCCAGGTCATTCGCATCGTCATCATTGCGATTGCCGTGACCTTCCTCACCGTCTTCGTGGTGCTGCCGCTGGTCGTGGTGTTTGCGCAGGCATTCTCCAAGGGGATTGGCGCCTATTTCGCGGCGCTGTCGGATCCGGAAGCGCTGTCCGCCATCAGATTGACGCTGATGGTGGCGGCGATTTCGGTCGGCCTCAATCTGGTGTTCGGCGTGATCGCGGCCTGGGCCATCGCGAAATTCGACTTTCGCGGCAAGACCCTCCTGATCTCGCTGATCGATCTGCCGTTTTCGGTCAGCCCGGTGATCTCGGGCCTGGTGTTCGTGCTGCTGTTCGGCGCGCAGGGCTTTTTGGGGCCGTGGCTGCAGGCCAACGACGTCCATATCCTGTTCGCGGTGCCGGGCATTGCGCTGGCCACCATTTTCGTGACATTTCCGTTCGTCGCGCGGGCGCTGATCCCGCTGATGCAGGAGCAGGGTACCCAGGAGGAGGAGGCCGCGATCTCGCTCGGCGCCTCGGGCCTGCAGACCTTCTTCCGCGTCACCTTGCCCAATATCAAATGGGGCGTGCTATACAGCGTGCTGTTGTGCAACGCGCGGGCGATGGGCGAGTTCGGCGCGGTGTCGGTGGTGTCGGGGCACATTCGCGGCGAGACCAACACCATGCCGCTATTGGTCGAAATCCTCTATAACGAGTATCAATTCGTGGCGGCGTTCGCGATCGCTTCCCTGCTGGCCATGCTGGCGCTGATTACCCTGGTGGCGAAGACCATTCTCGAGCGGCATCTGGACGAAGGACGGCTACCCGGTGATTGAAGTCAAGAATATCGTGAAGAAGTTCGGCGCGTTTGCCGCGCTCGACCATGTCGACCTGAAGGTCGCCAATGGCGAATTGCTGGCGCTGCTGGGGCCGTCGGGCTCCGGCAAGACCACGCTGCTGCGGATCATCGCCGGACTGGACTGGCCCGACGCCGGCGAGGTTTCGTTCGACGGCGAGAACGCGCTGGCGCATGGCGCCAGCGAGCGCCACGTCGGCTTCGTGTTCCAGCACTACGCGCTGTTCCGCCACATGACGGTGTTCGAAAACGTCGCGTTTGGACTGCGGGTACAGCCGCGCGCGATTCGCAAAGACGAAGCCGCGATCCGGGCGCGGGTCAAGGAATTGCTGGACCTCGTGCAGCTCGACTGGTTGTCCAGCCGCTACCCGAGCCAGCTCTCCGGCGGCCAGCGCCAGCGCATCGCGCTGGCCCGCGCGCTCGCGATCGAGCCGCGTATCCTGCTGCTCGATGAGCCGTTCGGCGCGCTCGACGCCAAGGTGCGCAAGGAGCTGCGGCAATGGCTGCGCTCGCTGCATCACGAAATCAACGTAACCTCGATCTTCGTCACCCACGACCAGGAGGAGGCGCTGGAAGTCGCCAACCGGGTGGTGGTGATGGACAAGGGCCGCATCGTGCAGATCGGCACGCCCGGCGACGTCTACGACAATCCGGCGACCGCCTTCGTGCACAGCTTCATCGGCGAATCCATCGTGCTGCCGGTCGAGGTTCGCGACGGCTGCGTCGAGCTCGGCGGCAAGCCGTTGAATATATCAGCGGATGGCGTCAGCTCCGGGGCCTCAAAGCTGTTCGTTCGCCGCCACGACATGGCTATCGGGCCGGCCGGCAGCGGCGCATTCGAGGGCGCGGTGCGGCATGTCCGCACCTTCGGCCCGATCCAGCGCGCCGAAGTGGCACTCTCGGCGGGGGAGGGCACCACCGTGATCGAGATCGATGCGCCCCGGGACCGCGAGCTGCAGCCCGGCGACATCGTCAGCCTGCACCCCCGCCGCTACCGGATTTTCGCGGGGCAGGATTAGGCCGTCATTCCGGGGCGCGCGTGAGCGCGAACCCGGAATCTCGTGCGACAATCTCTGGATTCCGGGTTCGAGGCTTCGCCCCGCCCCGGAATGACGCGTTAATTTAGTTCGCATTCACCATTCAGCCACGGTTCCTATGCAACAACCCCCCCCATGGGGAACCTTCGAATCACGCGCGCGACGGTCGCGATCATCGGACTGCTGGCACTGGGCGGCTGTGCGGCGGACGCACCCGTGGCCGAGCAGCCGACCATGTATCTCAGCATGGCCAGTGGCGGCGCCAGGCTCGATCCGCAGGCCGCGGCCTCGATGATCTCGCTCTACCGCCAGAATAACGGCCTCGGCGCTGTGGCGGTCGATCCTGACTTGATGAGGCTCGCCGAGCAGCAGTCGCAGGCGATGGCCAGCCGCAACAAGCTCGACCACGACGTCAAGGGACCGCTGGCGAAACGCCTGAATGCGTCGGGCTATCCCGCGACGGTGGCGGTCGAAAACGTCTCCGCCGGCTATCACACCATGGCCGAAGCCTTTTCGGGCTGGCGGGATTCGCCGCCGCACAAGGCCAATATGCTGAAGAACGGTGTCACAAATTTAGGCATCGCGGCGACCTATGCTCCCAACACCAAATACAAGGTGTTCTGGACGCTCATTCTTGCATCATCGGAAAAGCGATAACCACGGCGTGATCCGCATCCGCGGCCGGGCTGATTGACGCCGTTGCCAACTGACGCCACGGTATGTCCCATGACGGACAATCCCAATCCCCATCGCCATTCCGTGCCCGACCACACGCCGGCAAAGGCGAAGCGCGTGCTCGTCCTGCAGGGCGGCGGCGCCCTCGGCTCCTATCAGGCCGGCGCCTATCAGGCGCTGTGTCACCATGATTTCGAGCCGGAATGGATTGCCGGCATCTCGATCGGCGCCATCAACGCGGCGATCATCGCCGGCAATCCGCGCGAAAAGCGGGTGGAGCGTCTCAAGGAATTCTGGGAAATGGTTTCCTCGCCGGTGCCGTGGAAACCCGTCACCACGAGCGATCGGGGCCGATCGCTGTTCAACGAGACCAGCGCCGCGCTGATCGCCACCTTCGGCGTTCCCGGCTTCTTCACGCCCCGTGTCCCGCCGGCGCCGCTGTGGCCGCAGGGCAGCCCGCAGTCGCAGAGCTATTACGACACGGCGCCGCTGAGGAAGACGCGGGAGCGGCTGGTCGATTTCGACCGCAACAACGACCTGACGACGCGGCTCAGCGTCGGCGCCGTCGGTGTGACGTCGGGAAATTTCAAGTATTTCGACAATTACGAGATGAAGAAGCTCGGCAAGAAGATCGGACCGGAGCATATCATGGCGTCCGGCGCCTTGCCGCCGGGCTTCCCTTCGATCGAAATCGACGGCGAGCATTTTTGGGACGGCGGCATCGCCTCCAACACGCCGCTCGATTTCGTGCTGGATGGGGAGACCAACCGCGATCTCCTGATCTTCCAGGTCGACCTGTTCAGCGCACGCGGCGAGCTGCCGGTCACGTTGCTCGAGGCCGCCGAGCGCGAAAAGGACATCCGCTTCTCCAGCCGCACCCGCATGAACACCGACAAGAACAGGCAGGTCCACAACACCCGCAAGGCGTTGCGCGAATTGATCGGCAAGTTGCCCGACTATCTCCGGAACGATCCGTCGGTCGACATTCTCTGTGAAGCCACCAAGGAGAGCACCGTCACGGTGGTGCACCTGATCTATCGCAGCAAGAACTATGAATCCTCCTCGAAGGACTACGATTTTTCACGCGTCGGCATGGTCGAACATTGGGGCGCGGGCGAGCGCGACGTTCATCTGTCGATGCGCCACAAGGATACGCTGGAGCAGCCGCAATCCGACGAAACCATGGTGACTTACGATCTCGCGAGGGACGGCACCCTCAACGGCAAAAAGGAGTAAAGCGAATGGGTATTTTGACAGGCAAGACCGCTGTCGTGACCGGCTCGACCAGCGGCATCGGATTGGCATATGCGCGCGCCTTCGCCGGCGCCGGCGCCAATATCGTTCTCAACGGCATGGGCGCTGCCGCCGACATCGAGAAGGAACGCTCGGCCATCGAGACCGACTTTGGGGTCAAGGCGGTGCATTCGCCTGCCGACATGACCAAACCCGCCGAGATCGCCGGCATGGTCGCTCTCGGCGAGAGCACCTTCGGTTCGGTCGACGTCCTCGTCAACAATGCAGGCATCCAGTTCGTGTCGCCGATCGAGGAGTTCCCGATCGAGAAATGGGACGCGATCATCGCCATCAACCTGTCCTCCGCCTTTCACGGCATTCGCGCCGCGGTGCCCGGCATGAAGAAGCGCGGCTGGGGCCGCATCATCAACACCGCCTCGGCGCATTCGCTGGTCGCCTCGCCTTTCAAATCGGCCTATGTGTCGGCCAAGCACGGTATCGCCGGCCTCACCAAGACCGTGGCGCTGGAGCTTGCAACCCACAAGATCACCTGCAACTGCATCAGCCCCGGCTATGTCTGGACGCCGTTGGTGGAAAAACAGATTCCCGACACCATGAAGGCCCGCAACCTGACCAAAGAGCAGGTCATCCGCGACGTGCTGCTGGAAGCGCAGCCCACCAAGGAGTTCGTCACGTCCGAGCAGGTCGCAGCCCTGGCGCTGTTCCTCTGCGGCGACGACGCGGCGCAGATCACCGGCACCAACCTGTCGATCGACGGCGGCTGGACCGCGGGGTAGGGGGCACCGTCATGCCCTGCGAAGGCAGGGCATCCAGTATGCCAGGACGTCTGAATTGAGCTTCGGCGGCTGCGATTACTGGATCACCCGCCTTCGCCTTCGCGGGTGGTGACAATGGAGGGGCTATTTCCCGAACGCCAGCACGTGAAGCCCGAGCCGCCTCCGCACAATCCAGAACAGCAGCACGGTCTCGAACGCCAGCGCGATCGAGGTCGCCGCTGCCGCGCCATGGCCGCCGAATTTCGGCACCAGCAGGATGCAGAGCACCAGGTTAGCCACGAATGCCAGCGCATAGGCCAGCGCGCAGATCATCTGGTGGCCAAGCATGTTGAGCAGCCGCTCGACCGGCCCGATCGCGGAGCGGACCACGAGGCCGATGGCGGCGATGAACATGATGTCGTAGCCGACGACGAATTGCGGCCCGAACAGCCACAGCAGCGGCTTGCCCAATGCCAGCAGCACGATGGTCGCGGCCAGCGACGGCCAGAACGTCCATTTGATCGCGTGCGCGACATAGGCCGACAGCCGCGCCTTGTCGCCGAGCGCGTGATACTCTGCAAAACGGTGCGCCGTCGTCGCCGACATGGCGTAGTGAATGAAGGAGACCAGCGCCAGCGTCTTCACCACGGCGAAATAGACGCCGACTTCTTCGGAGGAGCGGAACTGCTGCAGCACCAGCACGTCGGTGTAGGACAGCAGCAGGTAAAAGCTTTCCACCAGCAGGATCGGCAGCGAGACCGCGAGCCAGCCGCGGAAACTGTACGCCTTCGGGCCGGACTCGACATGGCCGCCGAGCCGGCGGTTCAGCACGAACATCTGCCCGATCATGGCGATCCATACAGCGGCGGCGCTGGCAAGCATCGCTGCGGTGGCGCCGAGATCGAAGCCGAGCGCAAAGGCGCCCGCCGTAAAGCCGATGATCAGCGACTGCCGGACGATGAACTGCGGCATCAGGGCGAGCCGCATCCAGTCGTGCGAGCGCGCGATGCCGTCCTGGGTATTGGCGACCACGAAGGCCGGCAGCGTGATGCAGCCGATGTACAACGGCACCACTGAATTCGGATCGAGCCACGGCGACAGCATCTTCACGATGCCCGCCAGCAGCGCCGAGACGAGAGCAGACACCGCAAATGTCATCCAGCGGCTGCCCGAGAGGAAGCCGCGCAGCAGCGCGGTGTCGCCGCTGGCGCGATACTCCGGGATGATTTTCTGCGCCGACGCCGAAATGCCGAAATCCATCATGCTGCCGAGCAGCAGCACCCAGGTCCAGACGTAGACATAGACGCCATAGTCCGAGCCGCCCATCCAGCGCGCCAGCAGGATCTGCGACAGGTACGCCATCGCCGCGCTGACGACGCGAATGATGAACACCGTGCCGGCGAGGCGTTTTGTGACGGAAGCTTCGTGAGTCCCGCCAAGCAGGCGGCCGAGCATCGCGCGCAGCCGGGCGGTCGGGCCTGCGGGCAAGGCTGGCGTGGGTTCAGTGTCCATCACGGCCACAGCGAAAATCCCTGAAGCCGCGCGAGGCGCGGCGATATTTTGACCTATCAACTATTCGTTAAGAATAGGTGGCCTCGTTGTCGTCCATGCGGACGCGGAGGACCCATAACCACAGGGGCTCGCTGTTGAAAGGCGGTGGTTCGACAGCTCGGATTACTGCGGCCGACGGAGGCTGTGGGTCCCGGCTCAGCGCTCGCTCTGCTCGCTCGGCCGGGACGGCACCGGGTCAGTTCAAATTCACATTGAACTCATACGCCTTGTCGCCACCGACCACCGTGAACTTCAGCGCGGCGCCTTCCGGGTTCGCGCCCGGCGGCAGGCCGTCGAGTTCGAAGCCGAACCGCTTGACCCCGGGGTAGCCGGTCTCGATCAGCTTCGGAATCGGCAGCGCCCAGTCCGGCGTGGGTCCTTCGACGAACAGGCTGACTTCGCGCGCGTCGGGCACTGCCACGTCGACCAGCACGTTCGCCTTGCCGTCGCGTTTGACGTCGCGGATGGTCAGCGGGTTGGGATCGCCGACATTCGCGGGCTTCGGCACGGTGTCGAGAGCGGCAGAGAGCGCGCCGTCCTCGGTGCTGGCCACGCTGGTGAAGGCGAGCTCGGCCTGGGCTTCGACGGGAATGCAGAGTTTTTCGCAGACCGCATAACTGATATCGGCGCGCAGCGTCACCGGCTTGTCGGCATTTTTGGCGACGATCCGCAACGGCAGCACCACCTGGTTCTTGTAGCCCAGGGATTGACCGCCGGCGCCGTCGTCGAACTTCACCGGAGCCGGCCACAGCACCGTGACGGCCTCGACATTGTCCGATTTCGAGAAATCGAAGCGCGGCGGCACCCCGGAATCGCCGGGCGTCCGCCAATAGGTTTTCCAGCCCGGTTGTAGCTGAAACGCGATGCCGCCGAGCAGCACCGCGCCGCTGCGCGAGCCCGCCAGCAACCGGACCGCGGAGTGGCTGTCCCGCTGCCATGGCGACGAATCCCCGGCGCGGACCTCGGCCGCCAGGGACGACACAAAGACGGTGGCGGCCAGGCCAAGCGCGGCCCGCAAGGGAACTGTGACGATCATGAGACGTCTTTACAGGCTGGCAGGGCGGTAAACCATTGAAATGCTTGTGATGCAGGACGAAAACCGCCGCGATGCTTGATTGACAGAACGCCCACCCAATATCAGGATGTACACCAACGTGAGAGTCCGGCGGATGGACCCTGAAGGCAAAAGACCGAGGACTGCTCGCCGCCAGGCCGCCGGCGCTGGCGACAATTCGTCCGACCGCGGCTACCTCGATGGTCAGCTCCTGATCGCGATGCCCGTGATGGGCGATCCTCGCTTCGAGCGCTCGGTGATCTATCTCTGCGCGCATTCGTCCGAAGGCGCCATGGGCATCATCGTCAACCGCCCGGCCGGCAGCATCGACTTCCCCGAATTGCTGGTGCAGCTCGACATCATCAAGAAGGCCGACCAGATCAAGCTGCCTGAAAACGCCGAGAGCATGAAGGTGCTGAAAGGCGGTCCGGTCGAGACCGGACGCGGCTTCGTGCTGCATTCGAGCGATTTCTTCATCAAGGATGCCACGCTGCAGATCGACGAGGGCATTTGCCTGACCGCGACCGTCGACATTCTCAAGGCGATTGCCAAGGGCGCCGGCCCGAAGCACGCGATCCTCGCGCTCGGCTATGCCGGCTGGGCGCCGGGACAGCTGGAAACCGAAATCCAGGACAATGGCTGGCTGCACTGCGACGCCGATCCGGACCTGATCTTCGGCCGCGACGTCGAGGAAAAATACCTGCGCGCGCTGCGCAAGATCGGAATCGATCCGGGCATGCTGTCGAATGAAGCGGGGCATGCGTAGAGGCGGTGCCTGACACTACTGCGTGTTGCGCTCGCGGAGACCACGTGAAGCCAGATCAACGTACGGTGCGCTCCCTCTCCCGCTTGCAGGAGAGGGCCGGGGTGGGGGCTCTCTCGGCAATGGGATTCGTGGAGAGGCCCCCCCCCCCCACGCTTTGCTCGGCACCCACCCCCGCAAGCGGGAGAGGGAAGAAAAAAACACCGCCGCCTGCTGCGTCACCGGAGGCGCGGTGCCGGCCCCGGTGGCGCGGCGCATGTCGCGGGGCTGCGACTGGTCGTAGCGGCGGACGCGGTGCATGGTCTGGCGGTTGTCCCACATCACGAGATCATGCAGCGTCCATTTGTGGACGTGAACGAATTCGGGCCGCGTGGCGTGCTCGGTGAGGTCGCGCAGCAGCAGCCGCGCCTCCGGCATGGTCATGCCCCTGATGGCGCCGGCATGCGACGACAAATACAGCGACTTGCGGCCGTGCACCGGATGGGTGCGCACCAGCCGCTGCAGCACCGGCTTGAACAATTCCTTCTCTTCATCGGTGTAATCGAGGAAGCCGAGCGATCCGCGCGAATACATCAGCGAATGCTCGCAGATCATGTCCTCGATCTCGGCCTTGGTCTCGTCGTCGAGCGCGTCATAGGCCGCGCGCATGTCGGCGAATTCGGTGTTGCCGCCCTTCGGGTTGACCACCCGCGCCGACAGCAGCGAGAATTTCGCCGGAATCGGCCGGAACGAACTGTCGGAATGCCACAGGCTGTTGCCAAGATTGAACAGATGGGTGCGGTGATCCTTCGGCAGTGGTTTGCCGTCCTTGCCGAGGTTGGAGACGTCGTTCAGTCCGGACGTCAGCCGGTAATCCTCCTTTTTGGTGACGGTGCCGCCGCGTGCGTTCTCGCGCTCGCCGAAATTGAGCGCGAACGCCAGTTGCTGCTCATCCGTGATGTCCTGATCGCGGAACAGCAGCACGGCGTATGTGTCCATGCCGGCCTCGATCTCCCTCGCTTCCTGCGCCGTCAGTGGCTTGCGCAGATCGACGCCCGAAACCTCGCCGAAAAAATGCGGGTGAAGCTGCCGGATCGTGATGGCCATGGCGCGTTTTCTCCTGATCGAAGCGAGCGGTTATTCCGCCCTGTTAGGCAAAAAACTACTCCCCGGCCGGATGATGTCAACGCCGCGTCACGCATGCCCGCCCTCAGGCGTTGCGGGCCATCAGGCCGCCGTCCACCGGGATCACGGCGCCGGTCAGGAACGAGGCCGCCGGCAGGCACAGGCTCAGCGTCATATGGGCGACTTCCTCCGGGTCGCCGTAGCGGCCGAGCGCGGTGCGGCGTTTGGCGTAGATCGTCTTGTGCTCCTCCGAAATCCGTTCCGTGATCGCGGTCCTGACCGGGCCGGGACAGATGCAGTTCACGGTGATGCCGTCGCGGCCGAGTTCCACCGCGAGCGACCGCGTCAGGCCGGTCACGCCGGCCTTCGCCGCCGAATACGGACTGTGCAAGGCGGTGGCGCCGAGCGCCTCGGTGGAGGCGATGTTGACGATGCGGGGGCTTTTCGAGCGGCGCAGATGCGGCAGCGCGGCGCGGATGATGCGCGGATGCGCCGTCAGCATCACGGCCAGTCCCCTGGCCCAGGCTTCCTCGTAGCCGTCATCGTCGATCGCCACGCGCACCGAGATGCCGGCATTGTTGATGACGATATCGAGGGAGCCGAAATGCGCGGCGACGGCGCCGACGACGGTGTTGATGTCCGCGAGGTTGGCGACATCGAGAGTCCAGGCTTTCGCGTTGCCGCCGCCGGCTGCGATCTCGTCCGCAACGGCCTGTGCGCCCCCGGCGGCGTAATCCGTGACGGCGACGTTGGCGCCTTCGGCTGCGAACACAAGCGCGGTGGCGCGGCCCATGCCGCTGGCGGCGCCGGTGACGAGAACGGTCAAGCCCTTAACCGAGCGGCTCAGTTGTTTGAAGTCGGACATCGAAGACTCGCTGATGAGGCCATGCGGCTGGCAGGATTGACAAGGCTGGCACCGATCCCCAGACAGGTCAAACCAGACAGAAAAGAACGGGAGGCGCGCGATGAACGAACTGGATTTCAGCGGCAAGCAGATTCTCGTGGTCGGCGGGTCCAGCGGCATCGGCAACGGCATCGCCCAGGCCTTCCGTGGCAGGGGCGCGCGCGTGCAGGTCTGCGGCACCCGCGCTTCGGCGTCGGATTATTCGCCGGAAGAGGGATCGCACCTCGACGGTCTGGATTATGCGCGGCTCGACGTCGGCGATCCCAAGGCGGTCGAGAATTTCAAGCCTTCGTTCGACCGGCTCGATGTGCTGGTACTGGCGCAGGGGGCGGTGATCTACCGGCGCGGCGAATTCGCAATGGACGGATTTCGCAAGGTGCTCGAGGTCAACCTGATGAGCCTGATGGCCTGCGCCGGCAAATTCCACGACATGCTGACTGCGGCGAGGGGCTCGCTGATTATCGTCAGCTCGACCGCCGCCTATCACTCGACCAAGGGCAACCCGGCCTACAACGCCTCGAAGACCGGCGCCATGGGTCTGACCCGCACGCTCGGGCAGGCGTGGGCCGAGGACGGCATTCGCGTCAACGGCATCGCGCCCGGGCTGGTCGACACCAAGATGACCAAGGTGACGACATCAAATCCGCAGCGGCTAGAGGGCGCCATCGAGCGGATACCGTTGAAGCGGCTGGGTACGCCGGCCGACATGGCGGGCGCCGCATTGTTTCTGGCCTCGCCGCTGTCTTCCTACATCGTCGGGCAAACGCTGATCGTTGACGGCGGGCTCATTCTGTAGAGCGTTTTCGATTTCATTGAAACGGAAAGAGCTCCAGGAACCGGAGCCGGTTTCGTCAGTTAGCTCCGCGAGAATCAGCTCAGGAGGAAACACGATGGACAAGGATCGAATCGCCGGCTCGGCCAAGGATTTCGCTGGCAAGGTCGAGGGCGCCGCCGGCAAGGTCGCCGGAGATGCCCAGACCGAGGCTTCGGGCCGCATCCGCGAAGCCGCGGGCACGGTGCAGAACCTGTACGGCCAGGCCAAGGATGCCGCGCGCGACGCCACCGACGCGGCCTCCGGTCTCGCGAGGGACGCCTATGAGAACAGCGGCGAGACCCTGCGCGAGGGTTCGGAAGCCGTTGCAAAGAGAGTGCAGGACAATCCGCTAAGTGCGCTGTTGATCGCTGGCGGCATCGGTTTTGCGCTGGCGCTGCTGATGACGCGTCCGCCGCGCCGCCCGCCGCCGCGCTGGCGCTACTGAGACCAGGCCGTTTGCCTCGTCATTCCGGGATGCGCCCATCGGCGCAGACCCGGAATCTGGAAGTTGCAGGTCAGAGTTTACGACGAGATTCCGGGTTCGATGGTTTGCATCGCCCCGAAATGGCTCATGATTATCTTTAGCGATTATCTTTAGCGCGCGAACACACCCGGGCCCGACGCCGAGCGGCCGACGTCGGCCGGCGGACGCGGTGCTGCCGGTGTGCGTGGCGGCGCCTGGCGTGGTTCGGCGCCAAAGCCGAACAAGCTCCTCAATGACGGAAATGAGGGCCTGGCCGGCGGTGCCGCGGCTACTGCGGGGGGCGGCGCGGGCGGTTGTGGCGGGCGAGCAAGCTTCTTCACCGCAGGCTTCGGCGGCGCCTCCTCCGGAGTGGCCGCCGTTCCATCCGGCGCCGTCGACGCCACCGGCGTATCGCCCTTGGCTGGTTCGCGCCCGACCTCGCGGCGCGGCCAGACGAAATCATCGGCGCGGCCGGCGGGCGGCGCCAGCGGTTCGCCCTTGACCAGCGTGCGCGCTGCCAGCGCATCGACCGCGGCCGGCCGCGAGCCCGGACCGCCGAGCAATTGGTCGGTGCCGACGGAGGAGGCCACCAGCGGCAGGATCGGTCCGGCCAGCGGACGCGGCGCAGGCTGACCTGGCAGTGCGTTGGCATCGGGTGTCCCGGGTTCGGTCGGCAACGCAATCGGCCCGGAACGCGCCGCCATCAGCCGGGTGATCTCGCGCTCGGCATAATGCGCGAGCTTGCGCGCGCCGGCCTTGGTGAAATACACGCCGTCATGGGAGCGCAAGCGGCGGGTCTGGCCTTCGAAGTCGGGGCCCTGTGGCAGGAAGCGGCCGCCTTCGTCGACGAAACCGTCCCAGACGTCGACATAGGTGATGCCGGCCTTGCCGGCGGCGTCGCGATACAGCGAATTCAGGAACAGCGTGTCCGACATCGCCTTCGGGCCGCGTATCGCGGGCAGGCCGACCCAAAGCACCGGCACGCCCTTGGATTTCAGGACGGCGATCATCTCTTCGATCTTCTTGGTGTAGAGTTCGGTCCAGCGTTCGTCGCGAAACTCATGGAGACGGTTCGGCGCACGCGCGCTCTTCTCCGGCGCGGCGATCGACGGAACATCGTCGTCGGTGGCGTCGTCCGCAGACAGTTCGGGATCGGGCTTGTCCTCGGACCTTCCGGCGGCGTCGCTTGCGCCATCCGGTTTCGTGCCGGCGGGTTTGGCCCGGGCATCCTTCTTGTCGCCCTTCTTGTCGGTCGACTTGCCGTCGGATTTTTCGACCGCGGGCTCGCGGATGGCGACGCGGTCATTGAGCCCGAGCATGATGATGATGGCGTCCGGGTTTTCCTCGGCGAGGATGCCCTTTGCCGCGGCGGCCCAGTCGGCCGGCTCGCCCCGGATCTGATACCTGATCAGGCCGGACACGGTCCGGTGCTTGCGGATCACGCCCACCTCCGGCTGCTCGGAATAGGCGTCCTCAAGGCCGTAGGCAAGCCAGTCCGCCATGGCGTCGCCCAGCACCAGCAAATTGCGCTCCGGCACGATATTGGGATCGCGCTTGTCGGGCGGCGGTGCCCTTGAAAAGTTCTCGGCCCGCCTCGGCGCCGGCGCCGGTTGCTGGAATGGCGCGAACAGGTCGCCGCCGAACCAGCCGCCGCCCCCGCCGCGCGGCGGCGCCTGCCGGGGTGGCCCGCCGAAATTGAAAAACTGCGCGGATGCCGGCCCGACGATCCCGACCAGCAATGCAACCGCAACCGCCAGCGCGATCAGCGGGCCGGTTTCGGTGAACACCCGGAAAAAGGACGTCCCTAAAGAAGATTTGGGCTTTTGCATTCGGATCGATCGCAACTGGAAGATCAGGCCATCGCTATAATAGCGGAATCAGGCCGCAAGCGGGCAGATTTCCCGCCATAAACCGGGCATCGGCGGTCGCCGTCAAGGCCGGGCCCGAAATGTCGTGTTCAAGGTTACTTTCGCCGGCCGGGAGCTGTCTTTACCGGCCCCTGAGCCGCTCCAGCACGTCGGAGGAGGCAAATCCGTCCGCCGGCGCTCCGATCGAGGCCTGGAAGCCGCGCAGGGCTTCGCGGGTGTGGCCGCCGAACTGGCCGTCGGGGGTGCCGCGATAGAAACCGCGCTGGGCCAGGAGCTGCTGCAGTTCCAGCCGCTCGGCGCGCGACAAAGTGCGCTCCTGCCGCGGCCATGGCTGAACGAACGGCGCGCCCCCGCGCAGGCGGTCGGCGAAATGGCCGATCGCCAGCGCATAGGCTTCCGCCGGGTTGTATTTCATGATCACCCGGAAATTCTGCAGCATCAGGAAGCCCGGCCCCTCGGCGCCGGCCGGGGCCAGCAGATAGGCCCTTTCGGCCGGGTTCGGGAACCGCTTGCCGCCGGCGCGGACAAGCCCGAGCTGCTCCCATTGCGCCACCGTCATCGCCTTGGCGCGGTCCGCCAGCATGTAGTTGAAGTTTTTGGGGATCACGACCTCGTAGCCCCAGGTCTGGCCGGCCTGCCAACCGGATTTTTTCAGGTTGTTGGCGGTCGAGGCGATCAGGTCGGCGGGATTGTCGACCACGTCGCGACGGCCGTCGCCATCGGCGTCCACCGCGTAGCGCTTGAAGGCGGTCGGCATGAATTGCGTCGGCCCGAATGCGCCGGCCCATGAGCCGCGCAGCTGTTCGGGGCGCAAATCGCCGCGATGCAGGATTTCCAGCGCCGAGAGGAACTCGTCCTTGAAGTATTTCTGGCGGCGGCCGACGCAGGCCAGCGTCGCAGTGGAATTCAGCACGTTGCGATCGCCCATCATCGTCGAGTAATTCGACTCGATGCCCCAGATCGAGGCGATGATGTAGCGGTCGACGCCGTAGGCCTTCTCCACGGCGTCGAACTGCGGCTTGTATCTGGCGAGCACCTCGCGGCCCTTGGCCAGCCTGACGTCGTTGACCAGAATGTCGAGATAATCCCACACCGACTTGGTGAATTCCGGCTGCGAATCCATCAGGTCCATGAGACGCAGGTCGGGCGCGAGCCCGGCAGTGAAGCGCTGGAAACTGTCTTGCGAGATGCGGCGCCTGGCGGCATCGGGCCACATCGAAGCGACGCAACGGTCGAAATTCGCCGCGGCCTCGCGGATCGCGGACGCCGTCATCAGGGGATGGCCGGAGGCGCCGTCCTCGCCGGTCCACGGCAAGGGGGCGCTGCCGGTGGCGGGCGCAGGTCGCGCTTGCACCGGCGTTGTGGAATTCTGCCTGGAGAACATGTTGCCGAACAGATTGGGAAGCCCGCCGCCGGAGGATTGGGCGCGGGCCGCGCCGGTGCACAGGGTCTCGCCAGCGAGCAACAGCGTCGCTGCGACCGCGAGCACGCCAGCCCGGCTAATTCTCGATGGTGCCGTCCGCCGCATGTTCTGTCGTTCCCCAAAATGCCTTGTCGTTCATCCCGTGGCCAGAAGGCCCGCTCACGGTTGCCAATAGCTTAACAAAGGCCGGATTTTGTTTCTTGCCCGTTTGCGGGCAGGACAGGGAACCATCATCATACATCCGCCTTTGTTCCCGGCTGCAAACCGGTTACCAACATGCGATCAAATGGCACGTTCCCCAAGGACCCTTCCCCAAGGGCCCCGATCCAGGCTCCTCAAAGGCATCCCGACCCCTCATGAAAATCCGCAAAGCCGTTTTCCCGGTCGCCGGCCTCGGCACCCGCGTCCTGCCCGCCACCAAGGCGATGCCGAAGGAAATGCTGACCATCGTCGACAAGCCGCTGATCCAGTATGTGTTCGACGAAGCCCGGGAGGCCGGCATTGAACATTTCATCTTCGTCACCGGCCGCAACAAGGGCGTGATCGAGGACCATTTCGACCACATGTTCGAACTCGACGCTACGCTGGCTGCGCGTGGCAACAAGAAGGCCGAGATCGAGATACTGGCCCGCGACCAGCCCGCCGCCGGCGCCACCAGTTTCACCCGGCAGCAGGCGCCGCTCGGGCTCGGTCACGCGGTTTGGTGCGCGCGCGATATCGTCGGCAACGAGCCGTTCGCGGTGGTGCTGCCGGACGAACTGGTGCTGAACACCCCGGGCTGCCTCAAGCAGATGATCGAGGCCGCCAACCAGCTCGGCGAGAAATCGAACCTGATCGCGGTCGAGGAAGTTCCGGCCGATCTGACGCACCAATACGGCATCTGCGGCGTCGGCAGGCGCCACGCCGACAACCTGTTCGAGGTCGACGGCATGGTGGAGAAGCCGCCCCAGGGTACCGCGCCGTCCCGTCTTTCGATCACCGGCCGCTACATCCTGCAGCCGGAGATTTTCAAGATCCTGGAAACCCAGGAGCGCGGCGCCGGCGGCGAAATCCAGCTCACCGATGCGATGATCGGGCTCGCCAGGACGCAAGGCTTTTACGGCGTGGAGTTCGAGGGCGAGCGGCATGATTGCGGCTCCAAGGCAGGCTTTCTCCGCGCCAACATCGCCTTCGGCATGGCGCGGCCCGATTTGCGCGACGCCCTGCGCGCGGAGATGAAGCATTATCTGGAGAAGTGAGAGGCAAAAGTGCGTCGGCGCTTTTGCCGTCATTCCGGGGCGATGCGAAGCATCGAACCCGGAATCTCGAGATTCCGGGTTCAGCCCTGCAGGCTGCCCCTGAATGACGGTGCTCAAGCCACCAGCGACAACAGCGGCACGGTGGCGACCACGCAGCGGTTGCGGCCGCTGGCCTTGGCCGCGTAAAGCGCCTTGTCGGCGGCTCCGATCAGTTCGGACCATTCCAGGGTGACGTCGGGCGTCAGGCTGGCGACGCCGATGCTGACGCTGGTGTGCTCCGACCATTGATGGACTTTCAGCCGGATGGTTTCGGCCACATCAAGCGCTTCCTCGGCCGAGAACGCCGGCAGCAGCACGGCAAACTCCTCGCCGCCGTAACGCGCGCAGCAATCGCCGGCGCGCCGCAATGAATCCGAAATGCAGATGGCGATCCCGATCAGCACCTCGTCGCCGGCCTGATGTCCGAAGGTGTCGTTGTAGACCTTGAAATGGTCGGCATCGATCATCAGCAGCGCGACCGGGGTTTTCTGGCGCATGGCGCGCCGCCATTCGGCATCGATCGAGGCGTCGAACTTGCGCCGGTTCGTCAATCCGGTGAGCGCGTCGGTGGTCGCGAGTTCCTCGAGCTTTTCCTCCGCTTGCGCGCGGCGGCCGATTTCGCGGGCGAGAAACAGCGTCACGCCGAGCACGAACATGATCAGCGCTGCCACGATCGCGGCGATCCGGATCGCCTCGGTCCGCCACAGGCTCAGGATGCTGTCCAGGGGCTTTCCGACCACGACCTTGAGCGGACCTGTGCCGTCGTGCCGGACATAAAGCCGCGGCATCCGATCCACCGGGCCTGTCCCCGCATACGATCCGCTGTTCATGTTCGCCGGGTTCCAGCTCGCCCGATCCGCCAAATTCCTGCCGATGATGTCGGGGTCGAACGGCCGACGCATGATGACGGTGCGGTCGCTGCGCAACACGGTGATGGTATCGTCCGGGCCGAGGCTCAGGCGGCCGAACAGATCGTGGAAATAGCTGAAGCGGATCGAGCCCGCGACTACGCCGAGGAAGCTTCCGTCATCACCGGTGATGCGCCGGCTGAGCACGATGGCGAAGGCGCCGCGGTGCAATATCGGCTTGCTGATGAAAAGGCCGGAGTCGGGATTCTCGCGGTGGACCTGGAAGTATTCCTCGTCGCCGCGATTTTCCGGCTGTGGATCGAGGCTCGAGGCATCGATCGTCAGCCGCCCCGCGGCGTCGAACACCTGAAGCGCGCCGAAGTGCTTGGCGCTCGCGGCCCGGTCGAACAGGATCAGGTGCAGGATCGGTTTGCTGAGCTCCTTGATTTCCGGCAGGATCATGTTGCTGGCGGCGGCGCGCAGCGCCAGGTCGAACAGTTCGATATTGCGGTTGATGTCGGAATCGACACCGGATGCGAGATTCTCCAGCATCTGTCGCGCCAGCGCTTCCTCGCCGCGGCGCATGTCGAGCATGACGTTGGCGCAAATCGCGGAGAAGCCGATTACCGTCGCCACCGACGAGATGATCAGCAATTTCCCCGACAGCCGCCAGGGCCGCCTGGCCGCCTCCGTGCGCCATCCAAACAGCATGGTTCGCTCCCGATGCTCCTGAATGCACCGGATTCATTGCCGCAGGCTTAAGTGGCGACAGGGACGCGGTAATGAGTTAACGATTCGTTGCCGGAACCGGTAAAGTTCCACGATCACCGAGGATTCAAGTGAACGATTACGACCCGTTGCGGGATTACCTGAAACAGCAGACGCTGCCCGAATTCGTGCTGAGCTTCGAAAAGATCGAGGAGATCATCGACGCCGCGCTGCCGCGCGCGGCGCACCGCGCGTCGTGGTGGGAAACGTTGCGCAGCCCGCAGGAAAAGATGCCGCAGCGCGAAGCCTGCCTCGCCGGCGGCTACATCGCGACCAGGCTGGCGGACGGCAAGAGCGTGCGGTTCAAGCGGATGAAGTGAGGGCAACGGTACAACACCGCTGTCGTCTCTGCGAACATCTTCGCAGGGACGACGCGGTCCCAACCAAAACGTCGAAAACAACCCCGTGCACAGATAAAGGCCGCCGGCATCTGGAGCGCTCATGACAAAACACCGGATCTATACAACGAGCTTCGCCAGCGTTTACCCGCATTATGTTGCGAAAGCCGAGAAGAAGGGACGCAGCAAGGCAGAGGTCGACCAGATCATCTCGTGGTTGACGGGTTATGGTCCGAAGCAGCTGGAAACCCAGCTCGAAAAGCGAACCGACTTCGAAACATTTTTTGCGAAAGCGCCGAAGATCAATCCGTCGCGAGCCCTGATCAAGGGCGTGGTGTGCGGCGTCCGGGTGGAGGACGTCGAGGAGCCCACCATGCGAGAAATTCGCTACCTGGACAAGCTGATCGACGAACTGGCGAAGGGCAAGCCCATGGATAAAATTCTGCGAAAGGGATGAACCCCGAGCGATCGGAGCAGCCCAGTCGATGGAGCTCGACCGCATCGATGATCGACCAGACAGACCAGCGAGGAATGGCCGCAGTGCGCTTCAGCATCCGAGGGTCCGTCGGTTTATACGGCTTCTAAACCGTTCCGCGCCCGCAACCTTGTGAGTCATCCGGACGAACTGCATAGTTGCGGCGTATCCACCTCAACTCCGCATTAATGCAGCAGATCTACGAGCACATCTTCGAGACGTTCCGCGTCGTCGATTCTGACGATAGTTCCATCGTCGATCAGTTTGCGTCCCAAGCGCAGTGGCTGGAGTCGCCGGGCTGTCTTTTCCAGCGTAACAATCTGGTATTGAGCAGCCGGATACGGACCGAAGCGGTCATCAAGGCGGGGCTTTTCATCTCGGTGGTGCTCAAGGGTTCTGGTGCCGGGGGGCCGAGCCAGGGCACGGAGCAGGTGCGCTATTCGGACGATTCCATCATGGTCATGGCGCTCAGGGAGCCCGTGCCCTGGCACGGCGATGCGCCACGCGGCGCGCACATGCAGGCTGCCGGCATCGCCTTTCCCGGTTCGTCGCTGGAGCGACTCGGGTTGAGGGACCAGTTCATCGAACTGTTCGATGCTCAAAATCAGGTTGCCCGGAATCAGGTCGCCCAGAATCAGAACGTATTCGTCGCTTCGCTGAAGGCACCACCCCGAATCAAGGCCATTGCGATGGAGATGATTTCTCCAGTGGCCGTGGGCCGGTCCGCCGAACTCCTGCTGTCGGCGCATGCCACGGAGATATTGGTCCGAACCCTGTTGTCGCTACGCGGCAACCCGGGACCAGGTCTCGTATCCGACCAGAATCGCTTGCGCCTGCGGGCGGTTGGCGACCTGATCAGATCCGACCTGCGGCATCCCTGGACCGTCGCCGAGCTGGCTCGACATGCGGGATTGGGCCGCCGCACGTTCAATGCGCAGTTTCACCAGATGTATGGCACCAGCGCCGCCGATTTTCTCAGAACCAGCAGGCTCGGCTTCGCCCGGGAAGCCCTGCTGCATCAGGGATTTTCGGTCACAGAGGCGGCCTACGCCGTCGGCTATACCAATCCCGCGAATTTTTCCACCGCGTTCCGCAAGCAATTTGGATGCGCGCCGAGCAGTTTTCATCGCGACAAGTTCTCCTGACGCCCGTCTGGAAGCAATCAAAACACGGTCAAAGGCTTTTTGCGCGAACGCAAAGGCGATCGGGAGTCAAATCTGCTCTCTCAACCCCGGGACAGTTCGGTGCAGAGGGCGTTTGCGATGAAGCGGGATTATGTGAGGCCGTCCGCGTGGGGTGCGACGAAGGGTTTTTTCTGTGTAACGGTGTTCGGCCTGAGCATGCAGGTCGGACCGGTTCTGGCACAATCCGGGCAGGCCTTGCCGCCGGTCACGATCGATGCACCGACGCCGCAGGCAGCGCGTCCGACGCAACCTTCAAGAAGGGCAGCGCGATCCCAGAGCGCGCTGCGGGCCGCCGTGGCCGCGCGGCAGCAGAACGTGCAGCCCGCCGTTAGCGCCGCGGTTGGTGAGCGCGCCAATGGACCTGTTGTCGGCTATCTCGCCAGTCAAAGCGGCACCGCCACCAAGACCGACACGCCCATTCTGACGACGCCGCAGTCGATCTCGGTGGTGACGAAGGATCAGATCGAGGCGCAGGGCGCCCAGAATATCAGTGAAGCGCTGCGCTATACGCCTGGCGTTAGCCCCGTGAGCTTCGGGGCGAATGCCTTCTTCGACAGTTTCAAACTGAGGGGCTTCGAAGCTCCGCGCTATCTGGATGGCTTGCGGCTTCCGGCCGACATCACGACGTTTGCCATCCCGCGAATTGAAACCTATGGCCTGGAGCGGCTTGAGGTCCTCAAGGGACCCTCGTCGGGTATCTATGGTCAGTCGGAACCGGGCGGCCTGATCAACATGGTCAGCAAGCGGCCGACCTCGACACCGCAATACGAGATTCAAGGCAGTTTCGGCTCTTTCGAGCGCTTTCAGGGCGCATTCGATATTGGCGGTCCGATCGATAAAAACGGCGAGTTCCTCTATCGCATCGTCGGCCTTGGCCGTGACAGCAACACGCAGACCGACTTCGTCCAGGACAACAAGCTGTTCATCGCGCCCAGTTTCACCTGGCGTCCGACGCGCGATACCAGCCTCACGATTCTCTCGCATTATCAAAAAGTGGATAACAAGGGCTATCAGCAATACGTTCCAGGACAGGTTTCCTTCCTGCCCAATCCCAACGGACACATTCCCTACGGCCGCTATCTCGGCGAGCCCGGATCTGACGGTTACCATCTGGAGCAGTTCGCGGTCGGCTACGCGTTTGAACACCGGTTCAACAACAGCCTCCAGTTCCGGCAAAACCTGCGCTACACCGACGTCAGCAACGATCTGGCCTCCGTCCGCACCGAGGGGATGGTGACGGATCGTCTCGTTGCTCGCAGCTACAACTACGTGAAAGCCAACGCCGCCAATCTTGCGCTCGACAATCAGCTGCAGGCCGATTTTCTGACGGGGCCGCTCACCCACAAGGTTCTGTTCGGCGTCGATCACTTCAATCTGCGGGCCAGCACCGACTATCGATCGACCGGCATCGCGCCGATCGATGCCTACGCTCCGGTCTATGGTGCGTCAGTCCCATCATTCGCCTCTCTGGCCCCGTTCATCCTTCGTGACGACAAGCAGTCGCAGGCCGGTGTCTATCTGCAGGACCAGGTCAAGCTGGATCGGTGGACGCTGACCGTGACCGGCCGCCAGGATTGGGCCAGCACCCAGTTCACCAGCAAAGCCGTGTATCCGCTGCCTGGCATGTACTCGCGCGACGACGCGGCGCAGACCGGCCGCATTGGCCTGAACTACCTGTTCGACGTCGGCCTGTCGCCGTATGTCAGCTACTCGACATCCTTCACGCCAAACATCGGCGCCGATGGTGCCGGCAACTCCTTCCGGCCGACGACGGGTGAAGGGGCCGAGGCCGGTGTCAAGTTCAAGCCCAACGGGTCGAACTTCATGATCACGGCGGCGCTGTTTGACATTCGTCAGAAGGATGTGCTGACGGGCGATCCCGCCAATCCTTTCGTCAACGTGCAGACCGACGCGGTTCGCGTGCGCGGCTTCGAGCTGGAACTCAAGGGCAATCTCACTCGCGAGCTGGAGATTGTGGCGGGATACAGTCATCTCGATCCGCGAGTGACGTCCAGCATCGCGGGCTATGCCGGCAAATACATGATGAACACAGCCCTCGATCAGGGCTCCGTCTGGGGAAAATATACGTGGTACGACGGCGCGCTCGCGGGTCTTGGGCTCGGCGCCGGAGTCCGCTATGTCGGCGAAACCTACGGAGACAACTTCAATACCTTCGTCGTGCCCGCCTATGCCGTGCTGGATGCATCCATCAGCTACGATTTTGCCTATGCACGGCCGGACTGGAAGGGATGGAAGGCGCAGGTCAACGTGACCAACCTGACCGATCATTTCTACGTTGCGTCATGCTTCACGGGCTTGCCGTATTGCGGCCTGGGCAATGCCCGCACGGTGCTTGGCACCCTGAAGTATGACTGGAACTAGGGTTGGTCAGTTGACGCCAGCAACCAGATCACTTCGCCGATGGAGCTTCGTCCATAAATGGACGAGCCTCGTCTGCACGCTGTTCATGCTGTTGTTGTGCATTACCGGCCTGCCGCTCATTTTCCATCACGAGATCGACGACCTCCTGCACAGCGAGGTGAAGGCGGCCGATGTGCCTCCCGGCACGCCCACTGCCGACCTGGACCGGCTGCTCGCCAACGCGCTGGAGAATTCGTCCTTGAAGTCGCCGCACTTCCTGATCTGGGATCACGACGATCCCAATGCGATGCTCGTCAGCGTCGGCGAACATATCACGTCGGATTCCACCAGGAATCGCTTCGTCCGGATGGATTTGCATACCGGCGCCTACCTCGATTCGCCCGACGTGACCGGCCGCTTCACCTACATCATGTTCAAGCTGCACGTTGACCTGTTCGCGGGATTGCCTGGCAAGCTTTTCCTCGGGCTCATGGGAATCCTGTTCTGTGTCGCGGTCGTCTCCGGGATCGTGGTCTATGCGCCGTCGATGCGGAAGCTGGACTTCGGCACCTACCGCCGGAATCGCCCGCGCATCGTGCGGTGGCTCGACGTCCACAATCTCGCAGGCATCCTGCTGGTGATGTGGACGCTCGTGGTCGGCTTCACCGGCGTGATCAACACCTGGGCCGATCTCGTCCTGAAGGCGTGGCAATACGGCCAGCTTGCCGAGATGACGGCGCAATACCGCGATCGCACGCTGCCCGCGAAACTGACTTCGGTTCAAGCCGCCGTCGACGTTGCGAAGCAGGCCGTGCCCGGGATGACGCCCAGCTTCGTTGCTTTTCCGGGAACGGTGTTCAGCAGCAAGAGCCACTACATCGTCTTCCTGAAGGGCGATACGCCCGTGACGTCGCGCCTGCTGAAGCCGGCCCTGATCGATGCGGAAACCGGCAAGCTGACGGACAGCCGCGACATGCCATGGTACGTCACGACCCTGTTCATTTCGCAGCCGCTGCATTTCGGCGATTACGGCGGCATGCCGCTGAAGATCCTCTGGGCGCTGCTCGACATATTGACGATCTTCGTGCTGAGCACCGGCATCTATCTCTGGCTGCGCAGGCGCAAGGCCGGCGTCAGCGTCGATCGTGCCGTGGCCCAGGTCTCTGCGGCAGAGGGCTCCGCGGTAAATGGCTCGGCCGCCAACGTGTCTGCGGCAAATGTTCCGCAGACGTCCTCATGATGGCTGGCGTGAGAAGACATCGAACGCTTGGGCAGATTTTCGCGGCGCCGATCGTCGTGGGAGTGCTGAGCGTCGTCGGCCTTGTTGCGGCCCTGATCGGCGATGGATGGTGGGACGCCTTGTCGTGGCTCTCATTGACCCTGCCGGTTCTGCTGTATTTTTTCTTTGTCGGGCGACGGAACCGGCCTCGGCTCACCGGCAAGTGACCGGGCCCGCGACGTAGTCGAAGTCTACCTGCATTGCAGCAAGGTACTGAGTAGACTCTAGCTCGCCGCTTCCAGCCGCTCTTCCGTCAATAGCCGCATCGCGGCGTCGGCGTCCATCGGCTCGCCGAAGGCAAAGCCCTGCGCGTATTCGCAGCCCAGCTGATAGAGCTCGACGGCATCGGAGTCGGTCTCGGCGCCTTCGGCGACCACATCCATGCCGAGGTCGTGCGCCAGCGCGATGATCGACTTCAGGATCACCGGGCGGGTGCCGCGGCTGGTGGTGCGCACAAAGGACTGGTCGATTTTGATGGTGTCGAAGGGAAAACGCTGCAGATAGGCCAGCGAGGAATGGCCAGTGCCGAAATCGTCCAGCGACAGCCCGGTGCCGAGTTCGCGGATGCGCGTCAGCATCTGCGCCGCGTGCTCGGGATTCTCCATCACGAGCGATTCCGTCAATTCCAGCTTGAGCGTGCCGCGCGCCACCGAGGAGCGCGACAGCACGGTGCGGATATCGTGGATCAGATCGTGCCGCAGCAACTGGCGCGACGAGACGTTGACGCTGGCGAAAATCGGTTCGCGCGAGCGCATCGCGCGCTGCCAGATCGCCAGCTGCTTTGCGGTCTGGTCCAGCACGAACATGCCGAGATCGACGATCAGGCCGATTTCCTCGGCGATCGAGATGAATTCTACCGGCGACATCCGGCCGAGCTTGGGGTGGTCCCAGCGCGCCAGCGCCTCGAAGCCAGCGATCGAGCGATCTTCCAGCCGCACGATCGGCTGGTACAGGATGGTGATTTCCTCGCGCTCGATGGCGCGGCGCAATTCGCTTTCCAGTGTGAGGCGGTCGGTTTTGCGTGCGCGCATCGCCGGCTTGTAGACGTCGATGCGGTCGCCGCCGATCCGCTTGGAATGATACATCGCCAGCTCGGCGTCCTTGATGATCTCGTCCGACAATTGCGTCTGCGGATCGGACAGCGCGAGGCCAATCGAGGCGGTGAGGAAGATCTCGCGGTCGTTGAAGGCGATCGGGGCGCGGATGGTCTTGCGGATGGTCTCGGCGAAGGCGGTGATCCGCGC
>JAUXWH010000142.1 GCA_030681365.1 Bradyrhizobium sp. | reverse complement strand
GGAGCAGGCGTTTCATTCCGCGGTGCGGATCCTCAAAGAGACCCATTGCGGCGCGGTCAAGCTCGAAGGCGGCGAGCGGATGGCGGAGACGGTCTCGTTCCTGGTCGAACGCGGCATTCCCGTGATGGGCCATATCGGGCTGACGCCGCAGTCGATCAACACGCTCGGCTCGTTTCGCGCCCAGGGCCGCGAGGAGGGCAGCTGGGAGCCGATCGAGAACGACGCGAAGGCGATTTCGCAAGCCGGCGCCTTCTCGGTCGTGGTCGAGGCCGTCGCCGAGCCGCTGGCGCGAAAAATCACCGAAACCATCGCCATCCCCACCATCGGCATCGGCGCCAGTGCGGCCTGCGACGGTCAGGTGCTGGTGCTGGAGGATATGCTCGGCCTGTCGGCGCGGACGCCGAAATTCGTCCGCCGCTACGGCGACCTCGGGCCGATGATCGAGGCCGCGATCGAGGGCTATGCCACCGACGTGCGCTCCCGCGCCTTTCCCGGGCCAGAACATGTCTACGGCATGAAGGCGAAAAGCTGAAAGGGGGCGGCGCAATGGACTGGTCGCAACATGCCATTCCCGACATGCGGCTCGAGGCGCGCTTCGGCGACCGCGTGGTGCCGGTGTTTTGCGCGCGGCCGGCCAGCATCTGGGCGATGATCGCCGACGCCGCCGCCCGAAACCCGGATGGCGAGGCGCTGGTCTGCGGCGCGCGGCGGATGAGCTGGCGCGAGGTCGCGCAACAATCGGCGCAGATTGCGGCGGGGTTTCAGAAGCTAGGCCTGCAAAGCGGCGACCGCGTCGCGGTGCTGCTCGGCAACCGCATCGAATTCGCGCTGACGCTGTTCGCCGCGGCGCATGCCGGCCTGGTGACGGTGCTGCTCTCCACCCGGCAGCAGAAGCCCGAGATCGCTTATGTGCTGACCGACTGCGGCGCCAGGGTGTTGCTCCATGAAGCGGGTTTAGCCGACCGTTTGCCGGATGCCGGTGACGTTCCCGATCTCGTGCATCGTATCGCGGTCGATGATGATGCGCGGATGTCGCAGTTTTCGTCGCTGACCGGCAGCGCGCCGCCGCCCGCACCCGCTGACGTCCGCGAGGAAGACACTGCGATGATCCTCTACACGTCGGGGACCACGGGAAAACCGAAGGGCGCGATGCTGGCGCATTGCAACATCATCCATTCCGCCATGGTGTTCGTGTCGTGCCTCAAGCTCACCGCGGCGGACCGCTCGATCGCGGCGGTGCCGCTGGCGCATGTCACCGGCGTAGTCGCCAATATCATGACCATGGTGCGCTGCGCCGGCGCGCTGATTATCATGACCGAGTTCAAGGCCGCGGAGTATCTGAAGCTGGCGGCGCGCGAGCGCGTCACCTACACCGTGATGGTGCCGGCGATGTACAATCTCTGCCTGCTGCAGCCGGATTTCGAGCGCACCGATCTGTCGAGCTGGCGGATCGGCGGCTTCGGCGGCGCGCCGATGCCGATCGCCACGATCGAAAGACTGGCTGCTAAAATTCCCGGCCTGAAACTTGCGAATTGCTATGGCGCCACCGAAACCACCTCACCCTCGACCATGATGCCCGGCGAGCTGACGGCGAGCCATATCGACAGCGTCGGCCTGCCATGTCCCGGCGCCGACATCGTCGTGATGGACGCCGCCGGCCATGAGCTGCCGCGTGGCGAGATCGGCGAGATCTGGATCCGCTCGGGCTCGGTCATCAAGGGTTACTGGAACAATCCGAAGGCGACGGCGGAAAGCTTTACCGGCGGCTTCTGGCATTCCGGCGATCTCGGTTCGATCGACGATGAAAATTTCGTGCGCGTGTTCGACCGCCAGAAGGACATGATCAACCGTGGTGGCCTGAAGATCTACTCCGCCGAAGTCGAATCCGTGCTTTCAGGCCACGCGAACGTGGTCGAGAGCGCCATCATCGCCAGACCATGCCCGGTGCTGGGCGAGCGGGTGCATGCCGTCATCGTGACCCGCGGCGACGGCGTCAGCACCGAAGCGCTGCGCGCCTGGTGCGCCGAACGGCTGTCGGACTACAAGGTGCCGGAGACGATGGAGCTCACCCGGGAGCCGTTGCCGCGCAATGCCAACGGCAAGGTGATGAAGCGCCAGCTGCGCGAGGCTTCGGCGGTGATTTTGGCCGCGACGCGATCATAGGATCGCGAGCGGTGTTGCAGCCGATCCTTCGAGACGCATCGCTTCGCGATGCTCCTCAGGATGAGGTTCAACTTGCTGAAACACAACAACCTCATGCTGAGGAGCGAGCGGCGCGAGCGTCTCGAAGCATGGGCAGCCAGCGACTCGCCGATCTCTCCTGGCCGGTACAGGCCCTGCCGTGCCCGGCTACAGTTTCGGCGCGCGGACTTTCGACGACGGGTTGCGCTCGTTCTGTGCTTCGGCGAGGGCATCGGCGTCGATCTTGGCCGCGCTGATCATGCGCTTGAAATCCAGCAGCGTGAATTGCGCCTTGCCGACCCGGTCCGGCGTGGCGCCCGGCGTCAGCTCCACGCTCAGCGCGCCCTCACAATTGGCGCCCTTTGCCTCGGCCAGCAGGGCGGCCAGTTTTTTTTCCTTTTCCAGCGAGCGCTTCACCACGGCCACGCAACTGCCGCGGCCATTGCTGTCGTTCAGCTTGAGCGCGGTTTTCGGGTCGAGCGGCCGGTCGACCGCCTCCAGCGCCGCCGCTTCCTTGTATTTCGCGCCGGCCGACATGATCGAGCCCTTGCGATAGAAGTAATAGAGGTGCTGGTTTCCGACGATGGTTGGCATGCCGTATTTGTCCAGGATCTGCTTGACCATCTCGGCCTTGGAAGGCTGCTGGTCCTGCGCAAATGTCAGGCTTCGGTCGACGAAATAGGCGAGGTTGGCGCTGGCAGGCGAGGAGAAGCTGCTTGAAAGCACTTCGCCGGTCTGTTTCGTGTCGGAGGGCAGGGTGAAAACCAGCGCGGCGGTATAGCTGAGGGCGCTGCCGAATTTCTGCTCCTGGATATCCGCCTTGCCGCGTCCCCGGAACGACGATTCGAGGATCGCCCGCGCGGATGCCGCCGAGGAGTTGGCAGAGATGCCCAGAATATCCGGATGCGCTTTCCTCGAGAACGCGGTCTCCGGCGTCTTCGGCGTGAGGTCGTAGGCCAGGGAGGCTGCGGGCAGGGCTGCCGGACAGACGACAACAAGGGCAATCAAGGCGCGGCGAAGCATGAATCACCTTCAATACGAAATCAGAAGCAAGGTTAACAGATTACGCCAAATTTCGAGCCGCGATGTCAATATCGCCCGACCCGGACCATGGCTTTAATATCGTCTCAAACGGCCGCCGGGCGGCACCCGGACGACGATATTCGGGCGATCGACCTTGCCGGGATCGCAATCGAGTCAATTTGCTTCAAAACTTGCGCATAATATCGGAGGAGTTTGCACCAGGTGGCTTCATGCAAGTTTAGAAATTTTCGTATTAGGGTTCCGACCGAGGGGAACTGGTGGAGCAGAACCCCATAGCGAGAGAGAGCATCACATGAAGCGTTCAATTCTGAAATTTCTGAATGACGAGTCCGGCGCCACGGCCATCGAGTACGGCCTGATCGCCGCCGGCATTTCACTGGCGATTATCGCGGTGGTCAACGGTCTCGGCACCAACCTGAACACCAAGTTCAGCGATATCAATACTTCGCTGAAGTAATAGCGTCCCCTTCTCGAAGGGGGGTCGTAACCTGATCCCGGCGGCCACTGACAATTCAGTGCGCCGCCGGTTCGGTTTTACGGACTCGGGCGCCGGTAACGTCTTCTTCACCATGAACCCCCCGTTCACCATGAGGACAAATCCCCGACTTCGTTTCGGCAAACTCCCTGAACCCTCAATTTCGCTTATACCTTTACTGCCTAGTCATGGCTGGAGGAGACGTCGTCATCACACTGCAGCTCGGGCGTCTGGCGTAAAAGTAGATCGTAAAGCGTATGAATACCGCCCGCATTGTAGTCCTGACCATCGCGCTTGGCGCCGGCGGCGTTGCCGCCTACCTCGCAAGCGGGACTGACAAGCAAATCGTCGCAGTCGAACCGGCGGCCCAGATTCTGACGGTCGACGTTCTCGTTGCCCGGTCCGACATCGGTCTCGGTCAGTCGCTCAAGCCCGACGACATGCAATGGCAGACATGGCCGGCCTCGTCGAACAGCAACAGCTTCATTCGCCGCGGCGAACGTC
The DNA here is from genome assembly GCA_030681365.1 of Bradyrhizobium sp. Lineage (GTDB taxonomy): Bacteria > Pseudomonadota > Alphaproteobacteria > Rhizobiales > Xanthobacteraceae > Bradyrhizobium. The sequence goes on along the minus strand of JAUXWH010000142.1, from coordinate 212 downwards.
CTGACGCCGCCACGCAGGTGGCGGGCTGGATCGCGCGCGCGCCCTTCATCGCCGGCGAACCGATCCGCGAGCAGAAGCTGGTCAGGGCCGACGGATCCGGCTTTATGGCGGCGATTCTGCCCGCCGGCATGCGCGCCATCTCCACCGAAATTTCACCGGAGACCGGCGCCGGGGGCTTCATCCTGCCGAACGATCGCGTCGATGTGATCCTT
>JAUXWH010000141.1 GCA_030681365.1 Bradyrhizobium sp. | reverse complement strand
CTGCGCCGCATCGCGCTGCAGATTGGAGACGCCGACCGCGCGGTGCAGGTCTTCCAGACAACTGTGCAGGGACCGACCGACGTGGCGACAGCGCACTGAGGGCCGGCACCATGCAAGACATCCTCAACCGCCTGCGCAAGCTGTTACTCGCCACGAGCCCGGCGCGACGCCGGGCACTCAAGAAGCGCGAACTAGAAGCCGTATGCAAGCGGCACGGTGCATCGCGCGCTCAGGCTGTTGCGATATCTGCGGAGTTCATTAGATGACTCCTATCGACGCCGAAAACGTGATAGCCTCGCCCCCATCGGCGAGCGCGGGACGCGTAGCCGGTCTTGATGACCCTGGCGCGGGATGCACGGGGGCAACACGCGAAGGACTGGCAGACACCACGCCGCACGAAGGCGAGCCCAGCGCGGGAAGCGCAGGCAGCGCTGACGATGCCGAGCAGGCAGCGCCATCCAAACCGACCACGCCTAGAGCATTTGAAGCCGCACTGAGAGGTTTGGGTTTCACTCGACGCGAGGCCGCCCACATCGGCCGGCACGGGTTCGCTGCGCATGCAAGCGCAGGCACCGACGCCGACGACCTAGATCAACTCCGCGCCGCACTACGGCGCCGCAATCCTGAAAGCAAATCATGAACATCGACACACTTAATGAAATCAAGTCCATGGTCGAAAGCCAAGGCACCGCATGGAAAGCCGACTTCGACAGCCTCAAGGCGCAGGTTCGAGAAATCGAATTGAAGGCCGGCCGGGCGCCTTTGTACGGCATGCTCGGCGGCAGCACGAGCAGCACGAGCAGCGAAATGAAAGCCTTCTACACGTACATGCGTTCAGGCCAGGAGCCCGAGCGCAAGAGCATGATTTCCGGCTCCGACCCGCAAGGCGGTTATCTGATCCCCACCGAAATCGACACCGAACTTACCAAGTACCAGCGCATGCGGTCGCCCATGCGGCAACTGGCCCGCGTCGTGCAGGTAGGCGGTGCCGAGTTCAAGGAGCCGCACTCGACGCTCGGCACGACTTACTCCTGGGTCGGCGAGGTGAGCGCGCGCCCCGAGACCACGGCACCGAGCTTCAAGATGGTGACGATTCCGACGTGCGAGATTTACGCCGCGCCGCAGATCAGCCAGAACCTGTTGGACGACAACGATTTCGACCTGGGCAACTGGATTACGACCGAGCTGGGCGATGCGTTCGGTGACGGCGAAGCCGATGCGTTCATCAACGGCAGCGGCGTTTCGAGGCCGAGGGGTTTGTTCACCTATGACGTGGTGGCGACCACCGACCCCACGCGCGACCACGACAAGTTCCAGTACGTGCCGACCGGCGGCAGCGGCGATTGGGCCGGAAGCAACCCGAGCGATGCGCTCATCGCGCTGGTGCATGCGGTCAAGCCGCAGTACCGGGCGAACGCATCGTGGCTGCTGTCGGGCGAAGTGATCGAAGCGGTGCGCAAGTTCAAGGCCGCGGCGACGGGTGACTACATCTGGCAGCCTTCGACTCAAGCAGGCCAGCCGAACATGTTGCTCGGATTCCCGGTCTTCGAAGATGAGAACCTGCCGGCAATCGCATCTAACAGCCTGAGCGCGGCATTCGGTGATTTCTCGCGGAGCTACACGATTACCGACCGCTCGACCACGCTCTTGCGCGACCCGTTCACCGCGAAACCGTATGTCGTGTTCTACGGCACCAAGCGGCTAGGCGGCGGCGGCGGGCGCGACACCCGGGCGGTCAAGTTTTTGAAGTTCGCATCGTCGTGATGAGAAGCGCGCCGGGTCGAGCCAGCCAAGCCATAGACCCGGTGCGTGGCTGCAG
>JAUXWH010000136.1 GCA_030681365.1 Bradyrhizobium sp. | reverse complement strand
TTGCGCGACCACGCTGGCGAGATCGTTCGAGACCTCGTCGCCGAGCACGATCGCGGCATTGCTGACGCGCTGGCCGCGGATCGGGGTCTGGTTGAGGACGAAGGCGAACGGCGTGTTCCAGGCGCGGGCGAGGTTCAGCGTCGAAGCGGTGGCTCCGACATCGGCAACGCTCTGGCGAGACGGGATCAGGCACAGAACGGCGTAACGAATGGCCGCCGTGGACTCGGCACTGGTGCCGCCGGCGGTGTAGATGATGGTCAGGGTCACGCCGCTGCGGTCCAGCGACTGCAGCTTGCCTTCGATATCGCCGGCGCTGTAGACGGGCTCGACCAGCGGCTCGGCATAGGGGCGACGCCCCTGCCAGTTCGAAAGCGTGCCTTGCGAATCGGTCTCGATCAGGCGAACGGTGTGTCCGGCCTGGATGGCGGCCAGCGCGAGGCCGATGGCGAGCGTACTCTTGCCGCTGCCGCCCTTTTGGGCGGCCAGAACGATCGTATGCATTGTAGTTCCTTTGAAGGATTTTGAGGGATTTTGCGGTACGCTCTACTGGTGCATCACATTCTGCGACGCGGAGCATTCTCGCTCAGGACGCGCCCGCCCGATCCTTCAAATGGTCATGGATCGCGGCCGTCCGAATCACCTAACCCTCTGAAGATGCCGGTTTTTGAGGTATCTGGCTATTCCGGTACAATACGGTACCGCGAGGCGTGGCTCGGATGACCGTCAGGGTTGTCCATGCTGAAAAAGACGACGAGCAGGAGATGGCAGAGCATGACCGGCAACTGGCGCGATCGCACTGACGCCGTTTTCGAGTGCCAGAAGCAGCCGGCATCGGGCAGCCGCGGCATGGTGGTCAGCAATCATCCGCTGGCCTCGGCCGCGGGCGCGGAGATGCTCGCCGCCGGAGGCAACGCCATCGATGCCGCGATCGCCACGCTGTTCACGCTGACCGTGGTCGAGCCGATGATGGTCGGCATCATCGGCGGCGGCATGGCGCATATCCGCCTTGCTGACGGCAGCCATCGCTTCATCGACGGCCAGAGCACCGTGCCGCTGGCGGTCCGGCCCGACACCTATCGCTCGAAGCCGGGCGCGGCGCATGACGTGTTCGACACCGTCGGCGATGAAAACCTCAACGGCGCGAAGGCGGTCGCGGTGCCCGGTTCGCTCAAGGCCTGGTGCGAGACGTTGCGGCGGTTCGGCACCATGCCGCTCGCCGATGTGATACAGCCCGCGATCAAGCACGCTTCGCGCGGCTATGCGGCGACGCCCTACCTGCATGAATGCATTCGCGACGGCGCGGCCGTCATGCTGAAGGACAAGGCCATCTCGGCGATCTATCTGCCGAAGGGAACGCCGCTGCAGGCCGGCGAGCGCGTCGTACAGTCGGAATATGCCGAGACGCTCACTTACATTGCGCAGCATGGCGACGGCGCGCTCTATACGGGTCCCCTCGGCGACATCCTCGTCGATTACATGAAGGCCAACGGCGGCTTCATCACGCGCCAGGACCTGACATCCTATAAGACCGTCGAACGCGCGCCGATCCGCACCGATTATCGCGGCTGGCAGATCCTCGGGCCGCCGCCGCCGGCAGCCTCCGGCGTGCACATCGCGCAGATGCTGAATATTCTGGAGGGCTACGACATCGCGGCGCTCGGCTTCGGCACTGCCGAAACCATTCATTATCTGGCCGAAGTCCTGAAGATCGCCTTTGCCGATCGCGCCGCCGCCAGCGGCGATCCGGATTTTGTCGGCGTGCCGGTGGAGCGGCTGACCTCGAAGGACTATGCGAAAGAGCGCCGCGCCGCGATCGATCCAGAGCGTGCGCAGAGATGGAGCGCGGGCGTAGCGCAGCTCGAGGGCGCGCACACCACCCACATGACCGCGGCGGACGCGTTTGGCAACGTGGTCGCGACCACGCAGACCATCAACAATCTGTTCGGCGCCAGAATCCTGATTCCCGGCCTCGGCACGGTGCCGAACAATTACATGAACCTGTACGATCCCCGGCCGGGCCATGCGCTGTCGCTGGCGCCGGGCAAGCGCGTCACCACGTCGATGTCGCCCATGATGGCGCTGCGCGACGGCAGGCTGATCTATGCGCTTGGTTTGCCCGGCGGCAAGAAGATCTTTCCGAGCGCCATGCAGGCCTTGGTCAATCTGATCGATCACGGCATGAGCCTGCAGGAAGCGGTCGAGGCGCCCAGGGTCTGGACCGAAGGCAATGCGCTCGAGGTCGAGGCGACGGTCCCCGACAGCATTCGCGCGGCGCTGGCATCGATGGGACATCAGGTGCTGGCGGTGCCGACCGTGGCCGGCGGCATGAATGCGATCCAGTTTCATGACGACGGCTCGATGTCGGGCGCGGCCTGCTGGCGCGCCGACGGCACGCCGGTCGCCCTTGCCGGCGGTCTCGCGCGCGCGGGGATACGGTTCGGGCTGGCGTAAGGGAATAATTGCGCTCGTGCCCGGACGCAGCGCACGCCCTTCGCGATGCGCTGCCGAGCCGGGGCCCATCCGCCGTGCAGCACTATGGTCCCGGCTCAGCGGAGCAGCGCAAGGGCGCTGCACCGCGTCCGGGACACGGCTGTGTCCTACTTCCGCACGCAGATCACGCGCACCACGGACGCCTTGGCGGTCGTCGATCCGCCTGACGCGTTGACGCCGTTGGCGCTGAGAAAGTTGCGCACGGTATCGGCCGGCACCAGTGCCGCGGCCGCGCCATTGGTCGGTCCGGCCACCACGACCGGCTTCAGCAGCGCGATGCCGGCGAATTTGCCGTCGGTATCGAGCGCCGCGGCGCCTGAAAAGCCAATCGCCGGCGCCGGCGTCAGCGCCATGTCGCTGCCATTCGGCGTGACCGATGCCTTGACGCTGCTGGCCGCGGTACCGCCGGCCTGGTTCTGCGGATCGGCGATCCCGGTCAGTTCGATGGCGGAATTTGCCGCGCCATTGCCGAGATTCAGCGGCGTCAGCCCGCGCGCGCCGTAGATGCGCAGCAGGGCGAGATCGTGATCCTTGTCCTCGGCGACGCGGTCGGCGTTGCCATGGCCGGCGATCGCGATCGCAAGGCAGCCGTCAGTGACCTGGCGGTCGGCAAGGATCGCGCCGTCGCCGCTGACGACAATGCCGGTGCCGTATTCAACGGTCTTGCGCGGCGGCGGTCCGGCGACCTGCGCGCCCGCCGGGAACGGGTTGAACGCGCTCGACATCGCGATCACCACCGGCTCGACGGTGTTTTCGGTGGCCTGGTCGTACAGGATGGTAAGGATGCGGACCTCATCGCCTTTGAACGTTCCGCGCACATAGAATTTCTTCAGGCCCTGCAGTCCCGACAGCACGAAGAAATCCGGCTTCACCACGGTGTAGTCCACCTTGCGCCCGGGGGGCTCTTTCTTCTCCTGCCCGGCGAGCTTTGCGGTAGTCGGACTGGCTTCCTTGCGCCGGGCCAGCTGAATCTGCACGGTGCCGGTGGTCGATGTCCATTTGGCGCCGTTGGCGTCGGAGGATTGCTGCGGCACCAGCTTTGTCGGTACGCCAAGCCGCGCCCCGGTGCCGGCATCGGTGACGATCTTCCAGCCGACGCTGTCCTGCTTGCGCTTCGCCGTCTCGGCGAGGATGCCGCGTTCCTGCGGATTGAGCACGCCGGTCTGCTTGCCGCCGCGGCCCTTCTGGAATTCCTTGATGGCGGCGACCATGCGCTCGCTGACGTCGCCCGTGATCGCGCCGTTGTACCGGCCGACCCAGGCGAGATCCGACTGGATCGCCAGACGCTCGGCCTGTGACATCGCGTTGGCGGTGTCGGCCGGGGTCTGCAGCGCGGGGCGGATCGGAACGGTCGTTACCGGCTTCGGCCTGGCGCCCGCAGTGGCCGGCGGCGCGGGCTGGGCCTGGGCGGATGCCCCCATCGCTGCGAACATCAATGCTGCCGCAAGCAACGATCTCATGACAGGTCCCGGTCCATTGAAGTAAGTGCAATTAAGCACATCTCCTTGGTCGGCAACAGCTGAGCGAAGGTTCAGGGAATATTGCGCGCCCCGGCCGCCGCGCGTGGTAGGATTGACGCCGGAAAACAGGATCAGGCCTGACCATGCTGAGCGCCGAGGAACTCGAACGATACGCCCGCCACATCGTGCTGCGGGAGGTCGGCGGCCCCGGCCAGGCCGCATTGAAGGAAGCCGCGGTGCTGGTGATCGGCGCCGGCGGTCTCGGCGCGCCCGCGCTGATGTATCTCGCGGCGGCCGGCGTCGGCACGCTCGGCGCCGTCGATGACGACATGGTGTCGTTGTCCAATCTGCAGCGTCAGATCATTCATTCCACGCCTGACATCGGCCGCCGGAAGGTCGACAGCGCCGCCGGGCAGATCTACGCGCTCAACCCTCACGTCCGCTTCGCCGCGCATGCTTCGCGGCTGACGGCCGACAATGCGATGGAATTGATCGGCAGCTACGATCTGGTGCTCGATGGTTCCGACAATTTCGAGACCCGCTATCTGGTGTCGGATGCGTGTTTCCTCGCCGGCAAGCCGCTGATCACGGCGGCGCTCGGCCAGTTCGACGGTTCGCTGACCACGATCCGCGCCCATGAGGCCAATGCCGAAGGCGAGTTCAATCCGACCTATCGATGCCTGTTTCCCGAACCGCCGCCGCCGGGCACGGTGCCGGCCTGCGCCGAAGCCGGCGTGCTGGGCGCGCTGGCGGGAGTGCTGGGATCGATGATGGCGCTGGAGGCGATCCGCGAGATCGTCGGCTTCGGCGAGGGGCTGGTCGGCCGGCTCTTGATGGTCGACGCCCGCGCGATGCGGTTCGAGACGCTGCGCTACAAGCGCGATCCGTCAAATCCGCTCAACGGTGATGCGCCGACGATTGTCGATTTGAGCGGATACAGCTGACACTCGTGCCCCGGACGCAGCGCAGCGCACTTGCGGTGCGCTGCTGAGCCGGGGCCCATCTCACAACGAACCTGCTTCATGGGTCCCGGCTCAGCGGCGCTGCGTGAAGGCACGCTGCACCGCGTCCGGGACACGCCAGCTTCCCTCACAGCATGCTCGGCAGCACGCGGTCCGGCGGCTTGTGGTTGTCGAGGAAGGTCCGGATGTTGATGATCACCTTCTCGCCCATCTCGACGCGGCCCTCGATGGTGGCCGAACCCATATGCGGCAGCAGCGCGACCTTGCCGGCGCGGGCCAGCCGCACCAGCTTCGGGCTGACCGCGGGCTCGTTCTCGAACACGTCGAGGCCGGCGCCGGCGATCTCGCCGGCTTCGATCAGCTTGATCAGCGTGTCCTCGTCGATCACCTCGCCGCGCGCGGTGTTGACGATATAGGCGTCTTTGCGGATCAGCTTCAGCCGCCGCGCCGACAGCAGATGAAACGTCGCCGGGGTGTGCGGACAGTTCACCGAGATGATGTCCATCCGCGCCAGCATCTGGTCGAGGCTTTCCCAATAGGTCGCGCCCAGTTCGTCGGCGATCATAGGCGCGACCGGACGGCGGTTGTGGTAGTGGATCTGCAGGCCGAAGGCGCGGGCCCGGCGCGCCACGGCCTGGCCGATCCGCCCCATGCCGATGATCCCGAGGCGTTTGCCGCCGATGCGATGGCCGAGCATCCAGGTCGGCGACCAGCCCGGCCAGTTCTTGCCCTCGGTGAGGATCGAGGCGCCTTCGAACAGCCGACGCGGCACCGCCAGGATCAGCGCCATGGCCATGTCGGCGGTGTCTTCGGTGAGAACTTTCGGGGTATTGGTCACGGTGATGCCGCGCGCATGGGCCGCGGTCACGTCGATATTGTCCACACCGTTGCCGAAATTGGCGATCAGCCGCAGCTTGCAGTCGGGATCCTTGAGAAGTTGTTCGGATATCTCGTCCGTGACGGTTGGCACCAGCACGTCGGCGGTCCGCACCGCCTCGGCGATCTGTTCCTGACTCATCGGGGTGTCGTCGAGATTGAGCCGGGCATCGAACAGCTCGCGCATCCGGGTCTCGATCGAGTCCGGCAGCTTGCGCGTGACAACAACGAGAGGTTTTCTCCTAGCCGGCATTTCCTGCTCTCACGAGTCTGTTGCTCGCCATCCCCTTTGGATCGTCAAAGGCCTCGCCGTTGAGGCCTCATTAACCCGGTTGTTCGACACTGCGGCGGGCCGCGCGGTCCCGGCGTTTGCTATGGCTTGCTTATCGTTTTCCTGGGTTCCCGGATATTTCCTGCTGGCTTCCGGCGGGAAATTTCGGGCTCGTCCGGTTCGCAGTGTTCCGTCCTCTCTAGCAGAAGGCCGGGCCAAGACAAGAACCCCGGCGGGAACCCCGGAAGGCCGTCGGGGAATAAGGGATCGCGGGGGTGATCGGGCGTACGGGGACGGCTTTCCCGGTGTTTCAGCTCGAAGAAATTGAGTTGGGTTCTCGGCAGGAGACGAGTTGATGGCGTTGAGGCGTTTTTGCAAGCTGTTGGTGCTCGCGGGCTGCATGCTGGGTGCGGCGGCCGGCCCCGGATTTTCGGCCAAGGAATCGGGCCCGACCACCAGCGGCTTGCCGCTGCCGCGCTATGTCAGCCTCAAATCCGATCATGTGAATGTCAGGGCCGGCCCGACCAAGGACAATGACGTCGCCTGGGTCTACACCCGCTCGGGCCTGCCGGTGGAGATCACCGCCGAATTCGAGAATTGGCGCCGGGTCCGCGATTCCGAGGGCGCCGAGGGCTGGGTCTATCACTCGCTGCTGTCGGGCCGCCGCACCGCCGTCATCACCATGAAGAGCAAGGATGAACTCGCCCCGCTCTACGATCGCGCCGATCCGACCTCGGCGGTCGCCGCCCGTCTGCAGGCCGGGGTCGTGGCCCAGGTGAAGAAATGCACGGCCGGCTGGTGCCGCGTCACCGGCAACGGCTTCGACGGCTGGATCGAGCAGCAGCGGCTGTGGGGCGTCTATGCCGACGAGAAGGTGGATTGATTGTGGATCGGGCCAAGTGGTGCGACACACAATAACCCGTCATTGCCGGGCTTGACCCGGCAATCCATCTCCTACCGAAAACACATTTGAAGAGGATCGATGGATACGCGGGTCAAGCCCGCGTATGACGGCTTGCGCGTGTCGCGCTCAGCGCTTCTTGCGCAGCCGCACGACCATGTCGACCCGGGCGATCTCGTAGCCCTCGGGGATATCCGGCATCTTCTGCAGCACCAGATGCGGATCCGGAATATCGACCAGCTCGTGGCTGTTTTCGAGATAGAAGTGGTGATGCGTGGTGACGTTGGTGTCGAAATACGTCTTGGTGCCGTCGACACTGACCTGGCGCAACAAACCCGCATCGGTCAGCTGGTTGAGCGTGTTGTAGACGGTGGCGAGCGATACCGGGACCTTGGCGAGGGTGGCTTCCTCGTAGAGCATTTCCGCGGTGAGATGGCGGGCGCCCTTGCCGAACAGCAGCCAGCCCAGCGCCATGCGCTGACGGGTTGGGCGCAGCCCGGCCGCCTGCAGCATTTCATTGACGTCATGCCAGGGGCAGCCGGTCAGCGCCGGCTGGTGGCCCGCAGGGCGGGTCGCAGGATGGGCGTCGTCGTTCAAAATCGAAGCTTCCACGCTTATTTCCACGTCAGGCACCGCACTCGTTGTCGCACTACTATTATCCCGGAATATAGAGGGAAATCCGTTAGATGCAAGTATTTCGCAACTAGAACGCCGCCATGGTAACTAGAACGATCCTAAAATAAAATGGAACTGATAGCGGAGCGCGGCGGTTTCCCCGCCGGGGGTGCTTTGCCACCGGCAGGGCCTATGATAGAGAGCGCGCGGACTTAGCTTTGCGATTCCGGCAAAGGCGAGCGCCGGTTGCCGCAGGACCATCCTGAACTGCGGTATTCGCGCCATCCAGCAATGGTTGGTGCTTCCTACGCGAATCGGGTCCATTTCGCTCGAAAACGCTCCATCGGGATTTGAAAGAGGCTCGGCAGCATGCTGGATCGACGCGGCAGTTACGAATACGAGGATCTGCTGGCGTGCGGCCGCGGCGAGATGTTCGGCCCGGGCAACGCACAATTGCCGCTGCCGCCGATGCTGATGTTCGACCGCATCAGCGAAATTTCCGAGAGCGGCGGAGAATATGGCAAGGGCCTGATCCGCGCCGAACTCGAGGTAAAGCCGGATCTCTGGTTTTTCGGCTGTCATTTCAAGGGCGATCCGGTGATGCCGGGATGCCTGGGGCTCGATGCGTTCTGGCAGATGGTCGGCTTTTATCTGGGCTGGACCGGTGGCGCCGGGCGCGGCCGGGCGCTGGGCCTCGGCGAGCTGAAGTTTTCAGGACAGGTGCTGCCGAACGTCCGCAAGGTTGTGTACAATGTCGATATCAAACGCGTGATGCGCTCAAAGCTGGTGCTGGGTATCGCCGACGGGTGGCTTTCCACCGACGGTGATATTATCTATCGCGCGAAGGATCTGAAGGTCGGGCTGTTCAAGCAGGACGCCGAGCCTCAGCCGGGCATCTAAGGCTGCCCCGGCCGAGGCGGCATTGGGTTTGACGACGGCCATCACACAAAACCGCAACGACAGGGCGAGGCGATCATGAGGCGGGTTGTCATCACGGGGATGGGCATCGTCTCGTCCATCGGAAACAACACCCAGGAAGTACTGGCGAGCCTCCACGAGGCGAAATCCGGGATCACGCGCGCGGACAAGTATGCCGAGCTCGGTTTCCGCTCCCAGGTCCAGGGTGCCCCGACGCTCGATCCGGCCGGCGTTATCGACCGGCGCGCGATGCGCTTTCTCGGCGAGGGCGCGGCGTGGAATCACGTCGCGATGGAGCAGGCGATCCAGGATTCCGGCCTGGAGCCTTCGGACGTTTCCAACATTCGCACCGGCATCATCATGGGCTCCGGCGGCCCGTCGGCCCGCACCATCGTGGAAGCCGCCGACATCACCCGGACCAAGGGGCCGAAGCGGGTCGGACCGTTCGCGGTGCCGAAGGCGATGTCATCGACGGCATCGGCGACGCTCGCCACCTGGTTCAAGATCAAGGGCGTCAATTATTCGATCTCCTCGGCCTGCGCCACGTCGAACCATTGCATCGGCAACGCCTACGAGACCATCCAAATCGGCAAACAGGATATTATCTTCGCAGGCGGCTGCGAGGAACTTGAATGGTCGCTGTCGGTGCTATTCGACGCGATGGGAGCGATGTCGTCGAAATACAACGACACGCCCGCGACCGCGTCCCGCCCCTCCGACATCAGCCGCGACGGCTTTGTCATCGCCGGCGGCGCCGGCGTCGTGGTGCTGGAAGAGCTTGAGCATGCCAAGGCGCGCGGCGCCAAGATCTATGGCGAAATCATCGGCTACGGCGCCACCTCCGACGGCTACGACATGGTGGCGCCCTCGGGCGAGGGCGCGGAGCGCTGCATGCGGATGGCGATGGAATATGTGAAGACGCCGATCGACTATATCAATCCGCACGCGACCTCGACGCCGGCTGGCGATCCGCCGGAGATCGAGGCGATCCGCAAGGTGTTCGGAACAGGGGAGAAGTGCCCGCCGATCTCGGCGACCAAGGCGCTCACAGGTCATTCGCTCGGCGCCACCGGCGTGCAGGAGGCGATCTATTCGCTCCTGATGATGCAGAATGGCTTCATCTGCGAAAGCGCCAACATCACCGAGCTCGATCCCGTGTTCGCCGACATGCCGATCGTGCGCAAGCGCATCGACAACGTGAAGCTCGGCACCGTGCTTTCGAATTCCTTCGGCTTCGGCGGCACCAACGCCACGCTGGTGTTCAAGCGGATGGATGCGTGAGATTACGCACGACCTGATTACCTCAATTCACCGTCATGACCGGGCCCGTCCCGGCCATCCACGTCTTGATCCGGATGAGGTCAGAAAGACGTGGATGCCCGGGACGAGCCCGGGCATGACGAACAAGAAAGCGTACGGACGATGCAGGACCTGATGAAGGGCAAGCGCGGGCTGATCATGGGCGTCGCCAATGATCATTCGATCGCCTGGGGCATTGCCAGGACGCTGGCGGCGCAGGGCGCCGAACTGGCCTTTACCTATCAGGGCGATGCGCTCGGCAAGCGCGTCAGGCCGCTGGCCGAGCAGCTCGGCGTGCCCCTGGTGCTGCCTTGCGATGTCGAGGATATCGCCAGCGTCGATGCGGTGTTCGAAACGCTGCGGCAGAAATGGGGACAGCTGGATTTCCTGGTTCATGCCATCGGCGCTTCCGACAAGAACGAGCTGAGAGGCCGCTACGCCGACACCAGCCGCGAGAATTTTTCCCGCACCATGGTGATCTCCTGCTTCTCCTTCACGGAGCTGGCCAGGCGCGCGGCGGAGCTGATGCCCGAATCCGGCGGCACGATGATCACGCTCACCTTCGGCGGTTCCATGCGCGTGATGCCCAACTATAACGTGATGGGCGTCGCCAAGGCCGCGCTGGAAGCCTCGGTGCGCTATCTCGCCGCCGATTTCGGTCTGCGCGGCATTCGCGTCAACGCGATCTCGGCCGGCCCGATCCGGACGCTGGCGGGATCGGGCATCGGCGATGCGCGCGCGATGTTCGCGTTTCAGCAGAAGCACTCGCCGCTCGGCCGCGGCGTGACGCTGGACGAACTCGGCGGTTCGGCGCTCTACCTGCTGTCGGAACTGTCGGGCGGCGTCACCGGCGAAATCCACTACGTCGATTCCGGCTACAACGTCATCTCGATGCCCCGGCCGGAAGAATTGAAGAACATCGGGGAGTAGGTCTCACCGTCATCCTGAGGCGCTCGCCATCTTCGGCGAGCCTCGAAGGATGACGGTGCGGGCGATGATAGTGAGGTGCGATAGAGCGAGCCTCTCTCTACCCCGCTGCCAGTTTCTCCGCGCGATGGAACGCCGGGCGGGCGGCACAGCGATCGAGATAGGCGTCGAAGGACGGGCGCGGCGGCACCATCTTGAAGATCCGCACCGCGAAATTCAGTCCCGATCCGATGACGATATCCGCGGCCGAGAAGGTGTCGCCGAGTATCCACGGGCCCTTGGCCAAAGCTGCATCGAGCACGTCGAACACCCGCTGCGCCTCACCCCAGCCGGCGGCGACCGGATTCATCTCGATCCTGGTCGCGAGCTGCACGATCGCGGGTTCGATGCAGCCGGGCGAGAAGAACAGCCAGTACAGATATTTCGCGCGCGCGGGATCGCCGAGCGGCGGCGCCAGTTTGGCTTCCGGATAGCGCTCGGCGACATAGGCACAGATCGCGGCGGCCTCTGCCAGTGTGGCGTCGCCATCCCCCAGCGCCGGTACCTTGCCCATCGGGTTGATCGCGAGATACTCGGGCGTCTTCTGCGCACCGGTGGTGATGTCCGTGAGCACGCGCTCGTAAGGCTGCCCGGTCTCTTCCATCAGCCAGAGCGCGGTGAACGACCGCGAGCGCGGCGCCCAGTAGAGTTTCATCATCTGATAGTCTCCTGCTTACCGTCGATACATGACGAATTCAGTCATCGGTTCCGACCTGTGTCGCTTTTACAGGCGAATCCCAGGCAAGAAAAAGGGCGGCCTCTCGGCCGCCCCATTCGCTCTTCGTTGCTCGCCGCGGCGATTATTCCGCAGCTTGCAGCTGCGGCTGTGCCAGATCGAAGCGGTCGGCATTCATCACCTTGGTCCACGCCGCCACGAAGTCCTTTGCGAACTTCTCCCTGGCGTCCGCGCAGGCATAGACCTCCGCGAGGGCGCGCAGTTGCGAGTGCGAGCCGAAGATCAGGTCGACGCGGGTGCCGGTCCACTTCACCGCCTTGGTCTTGCGGTCGCGCCCCTCGTAGCCGTCACCGGAGCCGGCCGGCTGCCATTCCGTGCTCATGTCGAGCAGGTTGACGAAAAAGTCGTTGGTCAACGTTCCCGGCTTGCTGGTGAAGACGCCATGCTTCGAGTTGCGGGCATTGGCGCCGAGCACGCGCAGGCCGCCGACCAGCACCGTCATCTCGGGCGCCGTCAGCGTCAACAGCTGTGCCCGATCGACCAGGGCCTCTTCCGGCTTCATGAACTGCGTCCTGGCGCTGATGTAGTTGCGGAAACCGTCGGCGCGGGGCTCGAGCGGGGCGAAGGAGGCGGCGTCGGTCTGCTCCTGCGACGCGTCCATGCGGCCGGGCGTGAACGGGACCTTCACGGTCAGGCCGGCATCCTTCGCCGCCTTTTCGATCGCGGCGCTGCCGCCGAGTACGATCAGGTCGGCGAGTGACACTTTCTTGCCGAACCCCTTCTGGATCGCCTCATAGCTGGAGAGGACCTTCGCCAGCTCAGGCGGATTGTTGACCTCCCAATCCTTCTGCGGGCTCAGCCGAATCCGTGCGCCGTTGGCGCCGCCGCGCTTGTCGGAGCCACGGAACGTCGAGGCCGATGCCCAGGCGGTCGAGACCAGCTGCGGCACCGTGAGGCCGGAGGCGAGGATTTTCGCCTTCAGCGCGGCGACGTCGTTGTCGTCGATCAAGGGATGATCGACCGCGGGGATCGGATCCTGCCAGATCAGCGTTTCCTTCGGCACCAGCTTGCCGCGATAGCGCACGGTCGGTCCCATGTCGCGATGCGTGAGCTTGTACCAGGCGCGCGCGAACGCGTCCGCAAACTGATCCGGATTCTCGAGGAAGCGCCGCGAGATCTTCTCGTAGGCGGGATCGAAGCGCAATGCGAGGTCGGTGGTCAGCATGGTGGGAACATGCTTCTTCGACGGATCAAACGCGTCCGGGATGCTGGGCTCGGCGCCCTTCGCCTTCCACTGCTGCGCGCCGGCCGGGCTCTTGGTGAGCTCCCATTCGAAGTTGAACAGATTTTCGAAGAAATGGTTGCTCCACTTCGTCGGGGTCTGTGTCCAGGTCACCTCGGGTCCGCCCGTGATGGCGTCGGCGCCGATGCCGGTGCCGTACTTGCTCTTCCAGCCGAGGCCCTGGTCCTCGATGGCGCCGCCTTCCGGATCCGGACCGATCAGCGACGGATCGCCGGCGCCGTGCGTTTTGCCGAAGGTGTGGCCGCCGGCGATCAGTGCCACGGTTTCTTCGTCGTTCATCGCCATGCGGAAGAAGGTCTCGCGGATGTCCTTCGCCGACTTGACCGGATCGGGATTGCCGTTCGGGCCTTCCGGATTGACGTAGATCAGGCCCATCTGCACCGCACCGAGCGGTTCGGAGAGCTCGCGTTCGCCGCTGTAGCGTTCGTCGCCGAGCCAGGTGCCTTCGGGACCCCAGAACAGTTCTTCAGGCTCCCACGTATCGGCACGGCCGCCGGCGAATCCGAAGGTCTTGAAGCCCATCGATTCCAGGGCGACGTTGCCGACGAGGACATACAGATCGGCCCAGGACAGCTTGCTGCCGTATTTCTGCTTGATCGGCCACAGCAGCCGGCGGGCCTTGTCGAGGTTCGCGTTGTCGGGCCAGGAGTTGAGCGGCGCGAAGCGCTGCTGGCCGGCGCCGGCGCCGCCGCGGCCGTCGGTGATGCGGTAGGTGCCGGCGCTGTGCCAGGCCAGACGGATGAACAATCCGCCGTAGTGACCGAAATCGGCCGGCCACCACTCCTGCGAGTCCGTCATCAGGGCATGCAGGTCCTTGATCACGGCGTCGAGGTCAAGGCTCTCGAATTCCCTGGCGTAGTCGAAGGCCTTGCCCATCGGATCGGCGGAAGGATGGCGCGCATGCAGCACGCCGATATCGAGATGCTCCGGCCACCAGTCGCGGTTGCTGCGTCCGCGGGTGCCACCGGTGAACGGGCACTTGCCCGATTTGTCGTCAGTCTTTGCATCCATGCTTTTCTCTCCCATTGTCGCGCTCCGCACCGGCCGTACCGGGTTGTCGGAGACTTTGGAAACCCGCGCGATCGTCGGGTTTCTTGCCCGGATCCGCAGGTTGCTAAATTCGCTGGAACCCTACCTTGGAAGATATCTAAGATCAGGTCCAGTCGAATTGTCTTGGGGTCTCGATCAGTTTATCTGATCGATATGATCACGCTCCGACAGCTTCGTTATCTCTCGGCCCTGGCCAAGCACGGCCATTTCGGTCGCGCCGCCGAGGCCTGTTCCGTGACCCAGCCTGCGCTGTCGATGCAGATCCGCGATCTGGAACGCACCCTTGGCGTTGCCGTGGTGGAGCGACGGCCGGGCGATGTGATGCTGACCGATGTCGGGCGCGAGATCGCGCGCCGGGCCGAAGATGTGCTGACCGCCTCGCGCGATCTGGTTGATTTTGCCAGGCATCGCAGCGGTCTCCTGACCGGGCGGCTGACGCTCGGCGTGATTCCCTCGCTGGCGCCCTATCTGCTGCCGCGGATTCTCCCGCTGTTGCAGTCCAGGTTTCCGGAATTGCGGCTGGAGCTGCGCGAAACCCAGACCCGGCAGTTGATCGAGGAAATCAAGAACGGCGCGCTCGACGCCGCCATGCTCGCTCTGCCAGTGGCCGAGCCCGAGATCGATACGATTGCCCTGTTCGAGGATCTGTTCCTGCTGGCGGTGCCGGCGAGCGATCCGCGGCTGGAGACCGCGCCGGTGGCCGCCGCAGACATCGATCAAAGCCGGCTGATCCTGCTCGAGGACGGCCACTGCCTGCGCGACCAGGCGCTGGCGTTTTGCGCCACCGCGCCGCGCGGCCGCAGCAGCACCGGCACCGTATTCGGCGCCAGCAGCCTGAACACCGTGATGCAGATGGTCGCGGGCGGCTACGGCGTCACGCTGATTCCGCAGATCGCCGCCGACGTCGAGCGGCGCGACATCAGGGTCAAATTCCTGCGCCTGGAAAGCCCGCAGCCCGGCCGCAGCATCGGTCTCGTGTTCCGCCGCACCTCGCCGCGCAAGGCGGATTTTGCCGCGCTGGGCGAAGTGGTGAAGGAGAGTGTTGGAGAGCAATCCGCGAAGATTACGACGAAGCAGCACTGACACCAACGGCCGTCATGCCCGCGAAGGCGGGCATCCAGTACACCGTGGCCTCGCGGTTCAAGCGCCGGCGCCTCTGGAATACTGGATCATCCGCCGGAGCCTGTCATCGGGCGGCGCGAAAGCGCCGACCCGGTGGCGGATGATGACAGCTGTGAACGCTGAGGCGTTTCGCATCAAACAAAAAGAGCGGCTGAAAAGCCGCCCCTTTCGCGTCGAAGACAATCCTCAAACCCCCAGCGTGCCGGCCTTCGCGGCGGCGTAGCGCTCGGCAATCTTGCTCCAGTTCACCGTGTTCCACCACGCCTTGAGGTAATCGGCGCGGCGGTTCTGGTAGTTGAGATAATAGGCGTGCTCCCAGACGTCGTTGCCCATCAAGGCGCGCTTGCCGTCCATGATCGGGCTGTCCTGGTTGGGGCGGGTCTCGATCGCGAGCTTGCCGTCCTTGGAGACGGTGACGAACACCCAGCCGGAGCCGAACTGACGGCCGCCGGCGGCGTTAAAATCGTTCTGGAATTTTTCCAGGCCGCCGAGGTCCTTGTCGATCGCGGCCAGCACCTCGCCTTCGGGCTTGCCGCCGTTCGGTGCCATGATCTCCCAGAACATGGTGTGGTTGGCGTGGCCGCCGAGGTTGTTGCGAACGGTGAATTTGATGTCGTCGTTCAGCGCATTGAGATTGCCGAGCACGTCCGTGATCTTGCTGCTGCCGAGCTGCGGATTGGTCTTGGCGACATTATTGAGATTCGCGACATAGGCGGCATGATGCTTGCCATGGTGGATTTCCATGGTCTTGGCATCGATGTGGGGCTCGAACGCGTTGGTTGGATGGGGCAGCGGCGGGAGCACGAAGGGACCGGCTGCGGGCGCGGCAGCGGGAGCCTGGGCGAATACCGCGCGTGGCGCGGCGGCGGCGGCGACGATGCCTGCGGCCATCGTGACGAGATGGCGACGGGATATGGCGGACATGAGAGGTCTCCCTGGCTGGCGAGCATGGGCTGCTCGATTCGGAACATGGTAGCGGACGGGTCGGCCGTTGAAGCCGAATTGGATTGCAGGCACCGGCCGCCTGTGGCCGGGAGAAACGCGCGAGCCTCAATTACGTGCCGGGCGGGTCGGCGGTTTCGGCCGATCCTGCGGCGGAATCGCGCATCCCGATCATCGAGATGTGATTGGGTCGTCGGGAAAGCAAACAAAAAGGGCGGCTGAAAAGCCGCCCTTCGTCGTCTCTTGCTGTTGCGAGTGATTACTCGCCGGCGGCTTCCCGCGCCGGTGCCTCGGTCTTTTCCTTGGCTTCGAGGTCCTCGCCGGTCACCTGGTCGACCGCCTTCATCGACAAACGCGTCTTGCCGCGATCGTCGAAGCCGAGCAGCTTGACCTTGACCTTGTCGCCTTCCTTGACGACGTCGGAGGTCTTCTGCACGCGGGTCGAAGCGAGCTGGCTAATGTGGACGAGGCCGTCCTTGGCGCCGAAGAAGTTCACGAAGGCGCCGAACTCCATCACCTTGACCACGGTGCCGTCATAGATCTGGCCGAGCTCCGGATCGGAAGCGATCGACTTGATCCACTTGATCGCCGCCTTGATCGATTCGCCGTCGGCGGAAGCGACCTTCACGGTGCCGTCGTCGTCGATGTTGACCTTGGCGCCGGTCTTCTCGACGATTTCGCGGATCACCTTGCCGCCGGTGCCGATCACTTCACGGATCTTGTCGGTCGGAATCTTGAAGGTCTCGATGCGCGGCGCGTATTCGCCGAGCTCGGCGCGGGCGTTGGTCAGCGCCTTCGACATCTCGCCGAGGATGTGGATACGCCCGTCCTTGGCCTGGCCGAGCGCGACCTTCATGATCTCCTCGGTAATGCCGGCGATCTTGATGTCCATCTGCAGCG
>JAUXWH010000135.1 GCA_030681365.1 Bradyrhizobium sp. | reverse complement strand
CCGCCGGAGCGCCAGAGGGAGCACCCCAGTGTCCAGCGACGGAATGCGATCGGCCCGCTCGGTTGCGATCATCGTGATCGTGCACCTCGCCGTAATCGTGCTGTGGCAGGTGCTGGTCGACGCCTTCCAGGTGCCGAAATTCGTGCTGCCCTCGCCGCTCGACACCCTGGCGACGCTGACCTCGGCGAAATATGCATGGCTTTCCAACCTCGCGGTGACGACGGTCGAGATCCTCGGCGGCTTCGCGCTTGGCGCCTTCGTCGGCGTCACGCTGGCGGTGCTGTTCTGCTGGTCGCCGCTGCTCAGCCTTTCCCTGCTGCCGCTGTTCGTGACGCTCAACATGATTCCGAAGGTGGCGCTCGGCCCGCTGTTCATCGTCTGGTTCAGCTACGGCATCTTTCCGAACATCCTGATCGCGTTCTCGATCTGCTTTTTCCCGATCCTGCTCACTACCGCGCGGGGCCTCAGCGAGGTCGAGCCGGACCTGCTGGACCTGGTCAAATCGCTGCGCGGCTCGCGCTGGACCCTGTTCCGCAAGATCCAGCTGCCGGGCGCGCTGCCTTACGTGTTCTCCGGCATGAAGGTCGGCGCCATTCTCGCGGTCGCCGGCGCCATCGTCGGCGAGTTCATCGCCTCCGAGCGCGGGCTCGGCTACCTGATGATCCAGGTGCAGTCCTCGCTCGACACCCCCGCCATGGTGATGGCGGTGGTGCTGTTGACCCTGATTGGGGTGGCGCTTTACGGCCTGGTGCTTGGCCTCGAACGGCTGTTCGTGGTCAAGGACGTGCGGCTGCAATAGATCGATCGGGAAACAACCATGCTGCTGACGCGCGACACGCTGCCGAAAACAATTCCCGATATCGCCGCCCTGGACGAACTGCTGTGCCGGCCGAGCCAGGCGCTGATCGACGACCTCGCCAGCGTCGATGGCGACATCATGATTCTCGGCGTCGCCGGCAAGATGGGCCCGACGCTGGCGGGACTGGCCAAGGCCGCCGCGCCCGACCGCCGCGTCATCGGCGTCGCGCGCTTCAGCGACGCGAGCGTCAAGGCTTGGCTGGAGTCCCGCGGCATCGAGACACTCAGCTGCGATCTGCTCGATGAAGCGGCCATCAGGACCCTTCCGAAGGTGCAGAACATCATCTTCATGGCCGGGCGCAAATTCGGCGCCGAGGGCGACCTGTCGTTGACCTGGGCGATGAACGCCCACGTCCCCGCCCTGGTGGCGCAGGCCTTTCCAAATTCGAGAATCGTGGCGTTCTCGACCGGCTGCGTCTATCCGTTCGTGCCGGTTGACGGCAAGGGCGCCGACGAGAGCCTTTCGCCCGATCCGCCCGGCGAATACGCGCAATCCTGCGTCGGCCGCGAGCGCATGTTCGAATATTTCTCGCGAAAATTCTCGACGCGGGGCCGGCTGTTCCGGCTGAACTACGCGATCGACATGCGCTACGGCGTGCTGCACGACATCGCCAGCAAGATCCTGCAGGGCAAGCCGATCGACGTCAGTCTCGGCCATGTCAATTTCATCTGGCAGGGCGATGCCGCGGCGCAGGCATTGCGCTGCCTCGCGCATTGCGACACGCCGACCTCGCCGATCAATGTCAGCGGTCACGAAATCCTGGCCGTGCGCGATCTCGCCGCCGATCTCGGCGCCCGGCTCGGACGCGATCCCGTCATCGTCGGCACCGAGCAGCCGACCGCATGGCTCACCGACACCTCACTGGCGGTGAAATTATTCGGGCTGCCGATCGTCGATACCGGGCAACTGGTCGCCTGGACCGCGGACTGGGTCGCGCGCGCGATGCCGAGCCTCGGGAAGCCGACCAAATACGAGGTGCGCGATGGACGATACTGACGGCATCGCCATTGTCAGGCTCGGTCCGGACGACGCGTCCGATGGGCTCGTGCTGTCGACGGAAACCCACTGGAATCAGAACGAGGCCGACTGGCGCTTCTTCCTGACCACGGGGATCGTTTTCGGCGTGCGCGACGCCGGCGGCCAGCTGGTCGCGACCGCGGCGCTGTTGCCGTATTCCTCCGGCAACGCCTGGATCAGCATGGTGTTGGTCACCGAAAACTGGCGCCGCCGCGGCCTTGCAACGAAACTGGTCGATACCTGTCTCAATGTCGCGACCAGGCAGGGCCTGACCTGCTGGCTCGATGCCACGCCGGCTGGCGCCGGGGTTTACGGTCCGCTCGGATTCACGCCGACATTGCAGCTGCGCCGGTTGCGGCTGGCGCATCCGGAACCTGCGAAGGCCGGCGCCGATGCATCGCCGGCGACCGGTGATCTCGTCCAGCTGCTCGCGCGCGATCTCGGCGCGATGGGATTCGATCGCGGCCCTCTGCTGGCAGAGTTTGCCGGACGCCCCGGCTCCCGGCTGCTGTCGAATGGCGACGCGGTTGCGCTGGTCCGCGACGGCCGCACGGCCCGGCATATCGGTCCGCTGTTCGCCAACCGCGCGGATCGTGCGTTGGCCCTGGTCGAGGTGATCGTTCGGTCCGAGACCGGACCACTACTGATCGATGCCGTTCACGTCCAGGAAGCGTTCCTGACGGGCCTCACCGCCTCCGGCTGGACCATCGAGCGGCCGTTTCAGCGCATGCGGTTCGGCCGCGCCACCGCCAAGCCGACGGAGCAGCCTTTTGCCGTCGCCGGCCCGGAATTTGGATAAGGACCCAGCGTCATGCATCACAGCCAGATGATTTCAGAGGTGCGGCGCCTGATCGCCGACGGCACGGTGATCCCGGCGCATCCGCTGGCGCTCGATGCCGGTCGCGGGCTCGATGCCAGGCATCAGCGTGCGCTGACGCGCTATCACATCGACGCCGGCGCAGGTGGGCTTGCGGTCGGCGTCCATACCACGCAGTTCGCGATCCGCGAGGTCGGTCTGTACCGGCCGGTGCTGGAGCTGGCGGCGGAGACAGCGGCGGCCTGGACCGCGCGCCCGCTGGCGCTGGTGGCGGGCCTCGCCGGCCCCACGCAGCAGGCGATCGCCGAGGCGAAGACGGCGCTCGGCATCGGCTATCATGCGGGATTGCTCAGCCTGGCCGCGATGCGATCGGCTTCCGAGGACGACATCATCGCCCATTGCGAGGCGGTGGCCCGCGAAATTCCGCTGGTCGGCTTCTATCTGCAGCCGGCGGTCGGCGGCGTCATCCTCAGCGCCGATTTCTGGCGGCGCTTCGCTGCCATCGACAATGTCATCGCCATCAAGATCGCGCCCTTCAACCGCTACCGCACGCTCGACGTGCTGCGCGGCGTCTGCGCCGCCGGCGCGCTCGACCGCGTCGCGCTCTATACCGGCAACGACGATCACATCCTGCTCGATCTCACCTTGCCGTTCGACCTGCGCGACAAGGGCCTCACGACGCGCACATATTTTCGCGGCGGCCTGCTCGGCCATTGGTCGGTATGGACCGCCAGCGCGATCAAACAGTTCGAGATGTGCCGAGCCGCGCGGGGCAAGGATAACGTGCCGGCGGACCTGCTGGCACTCGATGCCCGCGTCACCGACTGCAACAGCGCGTTCTTCGACGTCGCCAACAATTTCCATGGCTGCATCGCCGGCTGCCACGAGATCCTGCGGCGGCAGGGACTGATGCAGGGACTCTGGTGCCTCGATCCGGCCGAGGGCCTCAGCCCGGGCCAGATGCAGGAGATCGATCGGGTCTGCCGCGAGCATGCCGACCTCGCCGACGACGACTTCGTCGCCGCCAATTTGCAGAAATGGCTGGCATGACGGCGGAGCCCTTCATTCAGCTGCGCAACGTCCGCAAGGTCTATCGTTCGGGGGGCGTGGAATTCCTCGCCGTCTCCGACGTCACCATGGATGTCGCGGAAGGCGAGCTGATCTCGCTGGTCGGCCCGTCCGGCTGCGGCAAGACCACCGTGTTGAAGATTCTGGCCGGGCTGCACGAAGCCGATGGCGGCACCATCAAGATCGGCAATGCCAAAACCCCGTTCGATCCCGCCCGCGACATCGGCATGGTGTTCCAGCAGGCGCTGCTGTTGAAATGGCGCACCATTTTGGACAACGTGTTGTTGCCCGCCGAGATCGTCGGCCTGCCGATGAAGGCCGCCCGCGCCCGGGCCCGCGACCTGCTCAACCTGGTCGGCCTCGCTGGTTACGAAGACAAGTATCCGCAGCAATTGTCCGGCGGCATGCAGCAGCGCACCGCGATCGCGCGTGCCTTCATCCATGATCCGAAACTGATCCTGATGGACGAGCCGTTCGGCGCGCTCGACGCCCTGACCCGCGAGCAGATGAACCTCGAGATGCTGCGGATCTGGCGCGAGAGCGGCAAGACCATCATCTTCGTCACCCACAGCATCCAGGAGGCGGTGTTTCTGGCCTCGCACTGCGCGGTGCTCACCTCGGGGCCGGCGCGCATGGCGGAGTATTTCCCGATTGATCTGCCGTTTCCTCGCGCGTTGCCGATCAAGACCACCGATGAATTCGGCGCCTATGCGCGACGGATTTACGCGAGCCTGGGGCTGGGGCCAAGCGCATGAAGTCTCTCAACGTCATTGCGAGCGAAGCGAAGCAATCCATTTCTCAACACGAAGAAAGAATGGATTGCTTCGTCGCAAGTGCTCCTCGCAATGACGGATCTCTTCTCCCCTCCCCCCGCGAAGCAAGGGCGCGTGGAGGGAGGGGAGAAGAGCATTTCGACTCGTTATGAAACAGGAGCGAAAATGAAAATTCTCGGAATTGCAGCAACCGCTTTTGCGCTTGTCGCATCAACTGCCGTCGGGCATGCCGGGCAGAGCGTCAGTCTGATTTTGAACTGGACCCCGGCCGCCGACCATTCGCCGTTCTATTATGCCAAGGCGCAAGGCTGGTATGAGAAGGCGGGAATCGATCTCAGCATCGAAGTCGGCAAGGGCTCGGGCGTCTCTTCGCTCAAGGTGGGATCGGGCGGCGCCCCGTTCGGGATTTCTGATCTCGCGACCATGCTGGTGGCCCGCAGCAAGGGTGCCGACGCCGTCGCGCTGATGAGCATCTATGCCAATACCGGCCAGACCTTCTATTGGCTCAAGAGCTATGGCGTTAATGGCCCGAAGGACTTTGTGGGCCGCAAGATCGGCAATCCGCCCGGGGATGCCTCGCGGGTGATGTGGCCGGCATTCGCCAAGGCCGCGGGGATCGCGCCAGACGCGGTTTCCTTCGTCAATGTCGGGCCGACCGCGAAATCGGCGGCGCTGAAAACCCGCACCGTCGAGATCATCAGCGACTTCTACAACTCGCACGATCTGAAGCTCAGGGAATTCGGCAGCGACCTGGGCTCGCTGAACTGGAAGGACATCGGGCTCAATGCCTACGGCAACTCGCTGATCGTCAACGGCGCGTTCCTGCAGAAGAATCCAAAACTGTCGGAGGATTTCGTGCGCATCACGCAGAAGGCCTATGCCGCCTGCGTCGCCGACTTCGAGCCGTGCCTGAAGGCGCTGCTCGACAGGTCACCGGCCTCGACCGCGAGGAGCAATTGCTGCAGTGGGGCCGCATCAAGTATCTGATGGCGGACGAATTCACCACTACCAGGGGGCTCGGCTGGATCGACGCGGGCCGGATGCAGAAGGATTACGAGCTGGTGCAGACCTATCTCGGCATGGAAAAGCCGTTCGCGGTGGAAAGCGCGTTTACCAGCAGGCTGCTGGATCCGACCATCAAGATGGATGCCAGCAAGGTTCCGAAATGAGCTGGAACCTGGACCCGTTTTCGAGATCACTTATCGGGTGACTCGCCTCATCCTTCCACTCTACGATGCGCGCATTCTGGAGGGCCGTCGTGAAGAACGCGATTTATCCAAGCCTCAAGGACCGAGTGGTTTTCGGTTTCCGGCGGCGCCAGTGGAATCGGCGAATCCATGGTGCGGCATTTTGCCGAGCAGGGCTGCAAGGTCGGCTTCGTCGACATCGCCGATGACCCCGCCAGGGCGCTGATCGCCGACATCGGACCAAGCGCCCCGCTGCATTACGAACATTGCGACGTCACCGATATCGCGGCGCTGAAGCGGGCCATCGATACGGTGCGCAAGGCGCTTGGCCCGATCACCATCCTGGTGAACAACGCCGCGCACGATCAACGGCACACGATCGACGAGGTCACGCCTGAATTCTGGGACGACCGGCTTGCCGTCAACCTCAAGCACCAGTTCTTTGCGGCGCAGGCGATCTATCCCGACATGAAAGCCGCCGGCGGCGGCGCGATCATCAATTATTCGTCGAGCGCCTGGATGACCGCGACTGCGGATCTTTCGGCCTATTCGACCGCGAAGGCCGGCGTGCTCGGTCTGACCAAATCGCTGGCGCGCGACCTCGGCGTCCACAACATCCGCGTCAACGCCATTGTTCCGGGCTGGATCATGACGCAACGCCAACTCGACCTCTGGCTGACGCCGGAGGCTGAAGCGAACCTGATGGCTCGCCAATGCCTGAAGCACAAGCTCTATCCGGCCGATTGCGCGCGGATGACCTTGTTTCTGGCATCGGACGACGCGGCGGGCCTGACCAGCCAAAGCTTCGTCGTGGATGGCGGCAGACTGTAGTTCCAAGCCTCCATCGCATGGGGCGTTCGTGGCGCCGCATCAGCCATCGGAGATACCGGCCACACGCAGTCCTTCCACATATCGATCTACGAAGCCCGGATCATTGCAGAAGAAAAACCCCTGTCGCGCAGTTTCAGTGCTGTAGGTCGGCTTGCGTTGCAGCAGTTCAACGGCAACCGCCTCCGCCTGCACCCGCTCACCGAGAAGGCCCAGCGAAGCCGCAAGCGTCGCAAAGGCCTGATAGGTGGCATTGGTCTGCCGGGTTGCCCGTCGGGCGAACTCAACTGCTATGTCGTACTCGCCAAGCGAGAAGTGCGTCCAGGAACGGACATGGTGGAAACTCGACAGATGGTTGTCGCGTGGACTGAGCAGGGTCGCCCGATCGAGCAGCGTCTCTGCTTCAATCTCCCGCCCGTGCCACAACAGATTGAACCCCTGGGCGAAATATGCCTGCGCAAAGCTCGGATTGAGCTCCAGGGACACGTTGAGAGCCGCCAGCGCCTCGTCATTCTGACGGGTCAGGCACAGGGCTCGTCCGAGTACGCAGTGGCAAAAGCAGTCGAGATCATCGAGCGCCACGGCATCACGCGCCTGGCCCAGCGCCGTTTTCAGGCGCTCCGGGCGGTCGTTGGGCTCGTCAATAAAGGCGCGCTGCAGATTGACGTAGCCGAGAGCGCCATGGCCGCGTGCGAAGTTCGGATCTGCCGCGATCGCACGCCGAAAATAAGCTTCGGCCGAATCGAACCCCGGCGTGGTAAATCGCCATAAATTCCATAAACCGCGCTGGTAGCAATCCCACGCATCCAGGCTTTCCGGCGCCTTTCGGGCGGCGAGCTGCTGCTCGACTTTCGACAGCTCAGGCTCGATCGTTGCGGCGATCTGTCGTGCCATTTCCTCCTGGATATCGAAGATATATTCAAGCTGCAGGTCGTAACTGTCGGACCACAATTGCTTTCCATCCGCTGCCCGGATGAGCTCCGCCGTTATCCGTACGATTTCGCGATTCTTGCGAACATTGCCGAACATCACATATCTTACGCCCAGCTTTTCGCCCACCTCGCGTGCGTCCACCGTTCGTCCCTGGAACGCAACGGTCGAGTGCCGCGAGATGACCGTAAGCCACCGGTTACGGGCGAGGAGACGAATAATGTCCTCGGTCAACCCATAGCTGAAATAGTCGTTCTCCGGGTCATCCGACATGTTCCCAAACGGCATCACGGCGATGGATGATCGCGTGATCGCCTCTGCCCTTACGGATTCCGAGACAACATCATCGAGGCCGGACACTTCGGCAGAAGCAGAGGGGCTGACAGCAACGTCGTTCGACCCGACAGCGTTGTCAGGAACAAGACGAGCCGCCTCCGCACCTGCTGCCGGCACGTCGACTGCCTGAACATCCCCGACAAATCGGAAGCCGCGCTTGTGCAAGGTCCGAATGAAAATCTGGTCGTTTCCGTTGTCGCCAAGCACGCGTCGGGCGCCATTGATGCGGCTGCTCAGCGCGGCCTCGGAGATGATCCGGCCATTCCAGATCGTCTCTATCAGCTCATCCTTGCTGACAATGCGGTCACGGTTGCGCACCAGATGGACGATGAGATCGAATACCTGAGGCTCAATACGAACGGACTCGCCAAGCCGGCGCAGCTCATGCTGGCTGAGGTCGACTTCGAAGTCCGCGAACCGGTATTGAGCTACCACTTCTATTGGCCTTCCTGCGATACGGGGCAGACAACCAAGAAACCAAGCGGTTCCTGAGGAAAAACAAAGCCTTTCTGAAGAACTCCACCAAGCTTCGACCGGTTGCTCAATTTACAGACGGGTCAATCATCGTTCAACCGGAGATGACCCATGACCGGCACCTTGCCGGATGCAACCAATCGCCCCGCCAGGCTCCTCGCCGAAACGCGCAAGCGCCCGTGCTGGATTGGCCAACATTATTGGCCTGTGCTCCCGCACGTTGCACGAAGCGAACTTGGCGCTGCCTCGGCCCGCACCTTGAGGAAATACCAATGACCATATTCATCAACATTCAGCCGGCGACGATACTGACCATGCAGAGGCGCGCCGTTGTCTTGCTCGCGCGGCTGAGGCGCGCCCTGAACGGCTGGGTCGCCGCCACCATCGCACATCGCGAACGTCAGGCCTCGTCGTTCGCGGTGCGCCAACTCGACGGCGGTGGACTGGATAACACGCGCCTCTACCGCGGTCCGATCGATGACGTTGTCGATAGGATATCGAAACTCCGCAAACGCCGCGGCCTCAAGCAACCCTGAACGAAACAGTTTTCAGACATCAGTAACATCAATCAGGAGGTAAAAATGTCGATTGCCATGCAAACCGGATCGAATGGTCCCGCGAACCCCCCGGCCGTCACCTCCTTTGCAATGAGGGCGCTCACCCTCTGCTATGGTGGCCTCGCCTATCTCATTTTTCTCGGCACGTTCCTCTACGCCGTCGGCTTTGTCTCGCAATATATCGTACCCAAGACTGTCAATACCGGTCCGACGTCCGCGCTGCCGACGGCCTTGCTGATCAACCTGGTGCTGATGTCGATATTCGCCGTGCAGCACAGCGGCATGGCGCGAAAGGGGTTCAAGAAGCTGTTCGCGCGCTTCGCTTCGCCGGCGATCGAACGCAGCACCTATGTGCTGCTGGCGAGTCTGACGCTGATATTGCTGTTTTGGCAATGGCAACCGATGCCGGTGGTGGTCTGGAATATCGAGAACCCCGTCCTCGCCGGCGTCGCGACCGCCGGTGGCTTCCTGGGCTGGCTGATCGTTCTCTACAGCACGTTCCTGATCAGCCATTTCGAGTTGTTCGGATTGACGCAAGTAGTCGCGCATTTCGCCGGCCGTATGGCTGAGCCGGTCAAGTTCAAGACGCCGGGCCTGTATCGCCTGATCCGGCATCCGATCTATCTCGGCTTCATCATCGCCTTCTGGTCTACGCCGACGATGACCTTGGGGCATCTGCTGTTCGCTTCGGTGACGACGGCCTACATTTTCGTCGGAATCTATCTCGAAGAGCGCGATCTGGTGTCGCTGTTCGGCAATGAATACCGGCGCTATCGTGAACGGGTGGCGATGCTGCTGCCCCGTCTGTTTTGAACAAAACGAAGGAAACCAGCCAAGGGTCGGCGCAAAGCGCCGCCCCTCCTTCAAGCCTCCTTCGCATAGCGCGCCAACGAAGCCTTGAGCATCTCCAGCATTTCGTCCCGGACGGAATCGCGCGTGCCGCGAACCCAGGCCGCCGCCAGCGGCAACCGGTTCATGTCGGACGCCTGCAGCGGGATGTAGCGGACGCCGCGCGCCGCCATTCGCGATGTCCATCGCGGCACGATGGCGACGCCGAGTTCGGCCGCGACGAGATTGACGATGGTCTGCTTCTCATCGGCCAGCTGGACCACGCGCGCCTGCAACCCCGCCTCGGCGAACAGCTTCATGGTGAGATCATGGCTGTGCGGGCGCGAACGGCGCTCGGGCACGATCAACGGCTGCCCGGCGAGATCGGTGATCTCGACGCGTTTTCTCGATGCGAGGGGATGGCGATCGGACACCGCGACCACGGCGGTTTCATGCAACAGAAACAGAAATTCGAGCCGTTTGTCCGGATTGACGGGAGGCCGCACCAGCGCCATGTCGAGCCGGCCGGAGACCAGCCGCGGCAGCAGGCGGATCGTCTTGTCCTCGGTCAGTTTCACCGTGACGTCCGGCCTGCGCTTGCGAAAATCATGCAGCAGCACTGGAACGAGTCCGGCGGCAGCGCTATCGATCGCGCCGAGGCGGATGGTCGCGGCCTGTTTGCGGCCGCGGGCGTGGAACTTGACCGCGAGACTGTCCGCCTGCGCCAGCAAATGGCGGGCATCCTTGAGCAGGACGGCGCCGTCATCGGTCAGCGTGACGCTGCGGGTGGTGCGCGTCATCAGCCTGGTGCCGAGATCCTCTTCGAGCAGCCGGATGTGGCGCCCAAGTGCCGAAGGCAGCATTTCCAGCCGTTGCGCCGCGCGGCCGAAATGAAGCTCCTCGGCCGCGGCCACGAAACAGCGAAGCTGGTGCAATTCCATCGCCATCCTCCCTGCGGCAGATTATATCAAATATTTGTATAATAATATGCCGGTTGAAGGCGTGTGACATCACGGCGTAGCCTGCGCGGAAGCGCTGATCGCCTTGAGAAATCAGCCGATAACCTTCATGGGAGTGACCAATGCGGTTCAATCGTCGCACGATCCTGACCAGTGTCATCGCCGCCATCTCCACCTTCGCCGCGCACGCCTCAGCGCAGACCGCCTTTCCGACCAAGCCGATCACGCTGATTGTTCCCGCGGCATCGGGTGGGCCGACCGACACGGTGGCCCGCCTCATCGCGGAATCGATGGGCCGCACCCTCGGCCAGACGGTGGTGGTCGAAAACGTCGGCGGCGCCGGCGGCACGCTCGGCATGGCGCGGGTGTCGAAGTCGACGGCCGACGGCTACACCGTCGCGGTCTGGCACATCGCCCACGCCACCGCGCCCGCGCTTTACGACTCCCTCAAATACGACGTCGTCGAGGATTTCGATCACCTCGGCCGCATCACCGACGTGCCCATGACCCTGGTGTCGAAGCCGGCATTGCCGCCCACCAACGTCACCGAGCTGCTGGCGTGGATCCGCGCCAACAAGGACAAGGCCACCTATGGACACGCCGGCGTCGGCTCCGCCTCGCATTTGTGCATGCTGATGCTGATGAAGGAGCTCGGCGTGCAGATCAACGGAATTCCC
This sequence comes from Bradyrhizobium sp., assembly GCA_030681365.1. GTDB lineage: Bacteria > Pseudomonadota > Alphaproteobacteria > Rhizobiales > Xanthobacteraceae > Bradyrhizobium. The sequence goes on along the minus strand of JAUXWH010000135.1, from coordinate 20,098 downwards.
TATCGCGGCACCGGCCCGGCCATGAACGACCTGCTCGGCGGCCAGTTCGACGTAATGTGCGACCAGACCACCAACACCACCAACCAGATCAAGGAAAACAGGATCAAGGGCTTTGCGGTCACGACCAAAACCAAGGTCTCGTCCCTGCCCGACCTGCCGCCGCTCGATGCCGGCGCCGTCAAGGGTTTTGAAGTATCGGCCTGGCACGCGATGTGGGCGCCGAAGGGATTGCCGAAGGAGGCTTCCGACAAGCTTGTCGCCGCACTTCAGGCCGCGCTGAAAGATCCCAAGGTGATCGAGCGCTTTGCCAGCCTCGGCACCGAGCCGGTCAAGGCGGAGCTGGCGACGCCGGCGGCCCTCAAGTCGCATCTGTCGGCCGAAGTGCCGCGCTGGGGCGCCGTCATCAAGGCCGCTGGGGCGAAAGCGAACTGAGCTTTCCGCCACAGGCGACCAATCACCCACAACGACATGCAGCCCTTCGCGGCCCGGAGATTCTTGATGAAGACCTACGCCATCGCAGCGATCCCGGGCGACGGGATCGGCACCGAAGTCATTGCCGCCGGCGTCGAGGTCCTGCACGCCCTGGCCCGGCGCGACGGCAGTTTCACCTTCAAGGTCGATCATTTCGACTGGGGTTCGGAGTACTACAAGAAGCACGGCATCATGATGCCCGAGAATGGCCGCGACCAGATCAAGGGGCACGACGCCATCCTGTTCGGCTCGGCCGGCGCGCCCGACGTGCCCGACCACATCACGCTGTGGGGCCTGCGGCTTGCGATCTGCCAGCCGTTCGATCAATACGCCAATGTGCGGCCGACCCGCATCCTGCCCGGCATCACCAGCCCGCTGCGCAACGTGTACGGCAAGGAGCTCGACTGGGTCATCGTCCGCGAAAACTCGGAAGGCGAATATGCCGGCGTCGGCGGCCGCGTTCACAAGGGACTGCCGCTCGAGGTCGCGACCGACGTCTCGATCCTGACGCGCGCCGGCGTCGAGCGCATCATGCGCTTTGCGTTCAGGCTGGCGCAGTCCCGGCCGCGCAAGTTGTTGACCGTCGTGACCAAGTCCAACGCCCAGCGCCATGCCATGGTGATGTGGGATGAGATCGCGGTCGAGATCGCGGCAGAGTTCAAAGACGTGACCTGGGACAGGATGCTGGTCGACGCCATGACCATGCGGATGGTGATGAAGCCGGAAACCATCGATACCGTCGTGGCGACCAATCTGCATGCCGATGTGCTGTCGGATCTCGCCGCCGCCCTTGCCGGCTCGCTCGGCATCGCGCCGACGGCGAACCTCAATCCGGAACGGACGTATCCGTCGATGTTCGAACCGATTCACGGCTCGGCCTTCGACATCATCGGCAAGGGCATCGCCAATCCGGTCGGCACATTCTGGTCTTCCGTGATGATGCTGGAGCATCTCGGCGAGCCGGCCGCAGCGACGCGGCTGATGCAGGCGATCGAGCGCGTCACCGCCGACCCGCGCTTTCACACGCCGGATCTCGGCGGCAAGGCCCGGACTACGGAAGTCACCGCCGCCGTCATCGATTCCATCCACGGCGCCAACGACTGAGGTGATCCCTTCTTCTCCCCTCCTCCCGCGAAGCGGTGGGGAGGGGAGAAGATCTAGTTGTGCGGCCCGCGGCGACCGAAGGTTTCCATATCGGGATCCACGGGCTTCACCCCGGTTGCGCGGTTGACCATGACCGTGACGAACCAGAGGGCGACACCGATCGCAAGCAGCACGCCGGCGACGCGGTACTGAACCGTGTCGCGGCCGGTCCAGGGACCGGTCAGAAAGGCGCAGAACGCGGCGCCGAGGATCGGCAGAAACGTCGGCGTGCGAAAATGCTGGTACTCCACGGTATCGCGCCGAAGCACCAGCACCGCGACATTCACCACCGTGAACACGCACAGCAGCAGCAGCGCCGTGGTGCCTCCAAGCGCCGGCACCCCGCCGACAAAGGTGATCAGGGCGAATGCCAGCAGCGTGGTGAAGCCGATGGCAACGTAAGGCGTGCGCCGCGTCTGATGCACCTTTCCGAGGATGGGCGGCAGCACATGCTCGCGGCTCATGCCATAGACCAGGCGGCTGGCCATCAGCATGTTGATGAGCGCGCTGTTCGCCACCGCGAACATGGTGATGAAGCCGAAGATCCAGAGCGGGAAGTCCGGCGCGCCCTGCTGGACCACTTGCAGAAGCGGCGTCTCGCCCTCAGCCAGCTTTTCCGGCGACACCAGCGTGATCGCCGAAATCGAGACGAGCACATAGATGGCGCCGGTAATGCCGAGACCCGCGAGCAGCACCTTCGGGAAGTGACGGGTTGGATCCTTGCATTCCTCGGCCATGTTGACCGAGTCCTCGAAGCCCACCATCGCAAAGAAGGCGAGCGTGGTCGCCGCGATCACCGGCCAGAACATGCCGCCGTCAGGCGTCGCACGAAACTGCACGACGCGCGAAACATCGCCCTGGCCCATTCCGATCGCCCAAAGCCCGATGATGATGACGATCAGCAGTCCCGTCAGCTCGACGCAGGTCAGCACCACATTGGCCTTCACGCTTTCGCCGACGCCGCGAAAATTGACCGCGGCGACGATCGCCATGAACACGAGGCCGGTGAGGGTAATGCCCCAGCCCGTGAGACCGAGTCCCATCGCGCTCGACATGTTGGCGGCGAACGCCCGGGAGGCCGTTGACGCCGAGGTGATGCCCGAGCACATCACCGCGAACGCCACGATGAAGGTGATGAAATGGATGCCGAACGCCTTGTGCGTATAGAGCGCGGCGCCGGCGGCTTTCGGGTATTTCGTCACGAGTTCGAGGTAGCTGAACGCCGTGATGAGCGCGACCACGAAGGCAACCAGGAACGGCAGCCAAACGATCCCTCCCACCTGCTTGGCAACCTGGCCAGTCAGCGCATAAATTCCGGTGCCGAGGATATCGCCGACGATGAACAGCAACAGCAACCAGGGGCCCATGACCCTGTGAAGGCTTGGCTCGACGCCGCTTGATGGAGATGAGGCGTTGACAGGGACATCGGTCATCGGAGGTCCTCTCGCACAGGTTGTGATCGTCGGTTCAGTGTATGGGCCATCAAAGGCCGACTGCAATGGCTGCCTTGCAGAATGGCTGCCTGTAAATGATGGGGTGAGGAACCGGGGCTATCCGTTGCGACGCGCCAACGCGCGCGCCCGAGATCGCCGCGCGTGACTGCCTGAACGATCGGGGCGCGTGCGAATCACGGCAACGTGAATCTTTCGCATGGCTGGGATCCAAAATTGATGCACGATGCGCGCTATTTGACCTCGCGTTAACGGGTTCCTGTACCTATCTGTGAACAGGGAAGGAAATTCGCTCAGGGACAACTCCGCAAAGGAGCCATCTTATGGCGAACGCACTATCCACTGGGGCCTGGCTTTCTGCCCCGACCAAAAAACCTTCATTTTTCGTACGATTGTTGCGCGCTCACATCGAAGCTCGTCAGCGGGGAGCCGAACGCGCGGTTGCGCACTACCTTTCCGTCCACGGGTTTAAGCAGACGGATGACGCAGAGCGTCAGATCGAGCGCATTTTGAAGGAGGGCCGGTAGCGATGATCACCCTCATCATCGTGCAGGCGGCCAACAAGCTCGCTCGCCTTGGCAAGGACGTGCTCGAGACGTGGCGCGAAGTTCAACGACTTCGTCAGGCCCTTCCCGGCCCGCCCGAGGAGTAGCTTCGCGCGGTTATCGGACCTCGCTGGGGCGGGTTTTACGGCACCGTTTGCCGGATGGAACTCGCTTGCAGCAGTTGCGCTCTTGACGCAGCCGCGTGCTAGGCCAGAATGGCCGGCATGTTGCGCCGGGAGCCGAGCCTATGAGGTTTTTGATTACTGCGCAGGATACCGCGGGAAGCATCACGCTCAACCGGGAGTCAGTCCCGGCCGCACTGAAAAAAGCCGGGGAATTGATATCCGACGGTTGCTGGGACGTTGCGATAGCAACGCCCGACGGAACCATCTATCGCCCCGGCCAGTTCGATGAGTTGAAGGAACGGGTCGGCGCATAACGCGCGTCGGCACTTTCATTCGACCCCTTCGCGGCCGTAACCGGAAGCGAAGGCAGCTGATTGGGCTGATCGCCCTTATGCTCCTGCTTGTCCGTGGCTTCCGTCCGCGAGGCTGATCACCAGCGCGATGATCCCGACCGCAATGAGGCTGGCGGCCCATACCGCATCCAGATTGAACCAGCTGCGGGACACGAATTTCAGACCGAGATAGCGGTACACCAGCCACGCCGCCAGTCCGCCCGCCGCGATCATCGCGGCGGAGTGCGCCACGGATACCAGCACGGCCATGCCGAGATTGGTGTTGATGAGCCTGGCCGCCGCGACATGGCCTGCGTCGAGGTCGGCGGCCTGGCAGAGTCCGAGATAGATCGGCACCAGCATCAATCCGGCGCCATGCGCGATCGCCACCGCGAAGGACCACAGCCCCAATTGCGTCGGCCGGATACGGGCGAGCACCCGTGGATGGCGTTGATTGAGCAGGCGGAAGACACCGAATCCGATGACCAGAAGACTGGCCGCGACCTGGATCTGACGCTGCCACTCGACCAGGGAGACGAGCAGCGCAAAGGGAAGCATGACCAGGAGCAGCGCCAGCAGGTGGCCTGCCCACAGCGGCCACAGCGCCATCAACAGCGCGCGCGAACTCTTTTCCATCAGTCCCGCCGAAACCGCGAGCGGCCACCCCATCCCGGGGTTGACCCCGTGATAAAGACCGCTCGCGATGACCGCCAGCCAGAGGCCGGCAACGGTCCAGTCGGCTGCGTTCACCTTCAGGCCGAGGGGTAGCAGAACGAATCGGTCGAGCAGTCGCCGCCATCGAGCCGGATCTGATGCGCCCGGTATCCGTCGGGGAAACCAACCCAATAATCCCTTGCCAGTTCGAGGCCCCCATCGGGGCCGGCGTTGGCCATGACCTCGGCGCCCGGCATTCCCGCGGGATAGAACTGGTCGTCCCACGTCGAGTAGAGCGAGTTGGTCCAGTACACCCGCTTGCCGTCGCGGCTGATCTCCACCATCTGGGGACCGCCCGCATATTTCTGTCCGTTCGGATGCGGCGTGCGGCGAACGATGCCGCCGATGTGCACGGAGCCGGCCAGCTTCGGCTTCCGGGGATCGCTGACGTCGTATTGGCGCATCTCGCCGGTGCCCCAGCAGGAGACGTAGAGAAACCTGTCATCCATCGACAGATCGATGTCGGTGACCAGCGGCGGCACCGCGCCGAACCCCTGCAGGAGCGGCGGCAGCTGCTCCTTGCTGGCTGCTTCCGGCGGAATCGTCGCCGTCTTCTCGATGTGGAATCGGCCGCCCTCTCGCCACCAGGTCCAGATCGAACCTTCGAGGTTGGTGGTGTCGACCACGACGCCCAGGAAGCCATGCTCACGAGCCGGATCGTGCGCGGGCCGCACCTCCAGCGCCATCTGATGATTGGCGCCGAGATCGATGGTCTGGACGTTTTTTCGGGCCCGCAGATCCCAGAAATGGACCCGGTGGCCATACTTGTTGGAAAGCAGATCCTCCGGCACGATCCCGTTCTCGAACTGCGGCGGCAACGCCCACTCGCTCGTCACCATGTAATCGCGCGGCAGGTTCCACCAGAAATCATAATGCATCGTCTGGGGACCGCGGTCGATCTCCCATCTTCCGAGCACCTCGAAGCTCTCGCAGTCCATGATGAAGACGCCGGGCGGCCCGTCGGTGCCATCCTTGCCGCCGCCACCGAGCGTGCTGACATAGATGCCGTCAGGACCGCAGTGAATCGTGTGCGGCCGCGAATAGCCGGTTTTCCTGAAGATTTCCTCGGGCTCGATGATCTTGTGAATCTTCGCCTGGGTCGGATCAGGCTTGGTATCGACGATATAGATCCGCGACGACCGGATGCCGGGGATGATGAGATAGCGCCGCTCCAGGAACGCGTGCCCGGAGAGCGGCGACAGCGACGACGAGCAGGCATTCCATCCGAAGTGGTGAAACTCGTCGCCCTTGTTCGGCATCGTGACGGTATGGACGATCTGGCTGTAGGTCGATGATCCCGGCTTGACGTCGATGACCGCGAGTGCATCTGGTTTCGAGAAGTCCGGGCTGAGCAGCAAGGTATAGGCAAAATTTTCGGGCGGTGCTTCCATCGCAAGCTTCGGCGATGCGTGGAAGGTCGGGTCGGGCCTGATTGTCATCGTACTGCCTCCTGTTGAACGGATGCATACTGAAACATTTCGGCGGCATGCCGCGGCTTTCGACTTGTCCGGCTCCAATTGCGAGAGTTCCCGCGCGCGGCCTCCTTGAAACTTTGTGAATGCAAGCCTACTCGAAGGCGAAGCCGGCTGGAAGTGGCGGAAAGTTGATCGTTGGGAGGCCGGGGCTTCCGCCGATGTCCGACGGGCAAATCACTTCTGTTTATCAGAATTACAAGTCAAGCCCCGGAATCAAAAATATTTCTGTTTTTCGGAAATAAAAATCAGGCTATATCTTTTTGCATCCCGTCCCATCCAGAGGGGCGTTGCGCAAGGTCACCAATGCGGGACGGGGATGCGGTGGACGCGGATGGCGCTCCTGACCAGAGTGCCTGAAGCGGACGGCGAAATCGTATGGTCCTGACACCCCTATGCTGGTGTCAAGTTCGCAAGCCTAAGGCGCGCGGGCGACGGTGGCAAAAGTGCATGGCTCACCGGGGAGACCACGTATAAGCCGTAAACCATTGCGCGGGGAGTGCCGGGTGATTCCGGTGTGACCTGACTAACGTGTGTGCGCTTCTACCACTCTGCCAAAGCACACACGGCTATCGGGCGCATCGGGCGCCCGGCCTCCCCGCGCCCTCTGACTGGAGGGCAAGGAAAGTTAATAGCAAACCTCGGGCGAATCGCGCCGCGAGATCGCGAACGTGCGTTTAATAACACGCAGTGTTGAAAATCGAATCGAATTCCCACCGAGTCATTGCGAGGAGCACTTGCGACGAAGCAATCCAGCTTTCTTCCTTTTATTTCGTTTTCTATTGCGTTTTCAAGAAAGCTGGATTGCTTCGCTTCGCTCGCAAAGACGTTGATAGGTCTGAGCTTTACCCATCTGTTTCAGTGCCCCGGAGGCGTGGGCACGCTCCCTCATCATCCACCCGCTTGCCCACCTCGCTCAACTTTTCGCGAGGCATCATGGCCGCGCTCCGCCGCAACAGCGGCAAATCAATTCTCGACGATTCCGCAACGCAGAAACTTGATTTGAGCGATTCCAGATTCCGGTCCAACATTCCGTGCAGGGTTCAACCGATGGGTGAATCGACCAGGGGAAGCGCGATGGCAAATCTCACGATCAACGGCAAGGCATTTGATCTCGACGTCGAACCGGATACGCCCCTGCTATGGGCGATCCGCGAGAATGCCGGCCTGACCGGCACTAAATATGGTTGCGGCATAGCACAATGCGGCGCCTGCACCGTCCACATCGACGGGGTCGCGATGCGCTCCTGCACCCTTCCGGTCAGCGAGGCCGTCGGCAAGCGGATCACCACGATCGAGGGACTGGCGGCGGCCAATGGCACGCTGCACAAGGTGCAGGAGGCCTGGGTGGCCAACGACGTGCCGCAATGCGGCTATTGCCAGACCGGCATGATCATGGCGGTAGCGGCCTTGCTCGAGGAAAAAGCCAAGCCGACCGACCAGGACATCGACGAGGCCATCACCAATATCTGCCGCTGCGGCACCTTCCAGCAGGTGCGCGAGGCAATCCACGCCGCCGCGAACGCGTGAGGAGGCAGCCATGAACCATATGCCCAAGATGCCCCAACTGAACCGCCGCGCCTTCGTCATCGGCACCGCCACGGCCGGCGCCGGCCTCGCACTCGGTCTCGATCTCCCCTTCGGCGGGCCCACCGTGGTGCGCGCCGCCGACGGTTCGCCCGAGGTCAATGTCTGGGTGGTGATCCGGCCCGACGATACCGTCGTGATTCGCATCGCCCGCTCGGAAATGGGCCAGGGCACCCTCACCGGCCTTGCCCAGTTGGTCGCCGAGGAACTCGAATGCGACTGGTCGAAAGTCACGACCGAATATCCGACACCGGGCCAGAGCGTGGCGCGCAAACGCCCATGGGGCGATTTCTCCACCGGCGGCAGCCGCGGAATCCGCAGCAGCCAGGATTATGTCCGCAAGGGCGGCGCCACCGCGCGCATGATGCTGGTCCAGGCAGCGGCGAACGAATGGAAGGTGCCGGCTTCGGAATGCACCGCCGCCAACAGCGTCATCACCCACACGCCGTCGGGCAAGACCACGACCTACGGCAAGGTGGTGGAAGCCGCGGCCAAACTGTCGCCACCCACCGAGACCGAGGTCAAGCTCAAGGATCCGAAGGACTGGAAGATCATCGGCAAGAGCGTCAAGCGGCTCGACACCGTCGACAAGACCACCGGCAAGATGATCTACGGCGCCGACGTCAAGCTGCCGGGAATGCTGAACGCGGCGATCAAGGCTTGCCCGGTCTTCGGCGGCAAGCTGAAGAGCTATGACGAAGCCAAGATCATGGACATGAAGGGCGTCAGGAAGGTGGTGCGGGTCAACGACCGCGCCGTCGCCGTCGTCGCCGACACCTGGTGGCACGCCAAGACCGCGCTCGACGCGCTGCCGATCGTCTGGGACGAAGGCGAGAACGCCAAGGTCTCCAGCGAATCGATCGCCAGGTGGCTGGCCGAGGGGCTCGACAACGCCCAACCGGCTTTCGTCGGCAACCAGAACGGCGACGCCAAGGCCGCCATTGCAGGCGCCGTCAGGAAGGTCGAGGCGGTCTACAACTATCCCTACCAGAATCACGCCGCGATGGAGCCGCTGAACGCCACGGCGCTATACACACCGGACAAGTGCGAGGTCTGGACCGGAACACAAAACGGCGAGGCCGCATTCGCTGCGGTATTGGAGACCTCCGGCCTGCCCGCCGACAAGTGCGAAGTTCACAAGCTGATCCTCGGCGGCGGCTTCGGCCGTCGCGGCATGACCGACTATGTCCGGCAGGCCGTCGCCATCGCCAAACAAATGCCGGGTACGCCGATCAAACTGTTGTGGTCGCGCGAAGAGGACATGCAACAGGGCACCTATCACCCGGTCACCCAGTGCAAACTGACCGGCGCCTTCGACAAGGACGACAATCTGACCGCCCTGCACGTCCGGATCTCCGGCCAGTCCATCCTCTACACGGTGCGCCCGGCGGCACTGGTCAACGGCATGGACCCCGCCGCCTTCCAGGGCCTCGCTCCCACCGGCGACTGGGCGATCGGATATGGTTTTCCGAATCTGCTGGTCGAACACGCCATGCGCAATCCCCACGTTCCGCCGGGATTCTGGCGCGGCGTCAATGTCAATCAGAACGCGATCTATCTCGAATGCTTCATGGACGAACTGGCGCATTCGGTCGGCCAGGACCCGGTCGAGTTCCGGCGCAAGTTCATGGCGAAACATCCCAAGCATCTCGCCGTGCTCGATGCCGTGGCCGAGAAAATCGGCTGGGACACGCCGGCGCCAAAGGGCGTGTTCCGCGGCATTTGCCAGCACATGGGCTATGGCAGTTACGTCGCGGGTGCTGCCGAAATCTCGGTGACCGACGGCAACAAGATCAAGGTGCACCGCATCGTCGCCTCCACCGATCCGGGCTACGTCGTCAATCCGGCGCAGGTCGAGCGGCAGATCGCGGGCTCGTTCGTCTATGGGCTGTCGGCGCTGTTCTATGGCAACTGCACCGTCAAGGACGGCCGCATAGAGGAGTCCAACTTCGATACCTATAATTCGATGCGGATCGCGGAGATGCCGAAGGTGGAGGCGGTCATGGTCCCGAGCGGCGGCTTCTGGGGCGGCGTCGGCGAGCCGACGATCTGCGTCGCGGCGCCCGCGGTGCTCAATGCCTACTTCGCGGCGACCGGAAAACGCATCCGCTCGGTGCCGCTGAAGGATCAGGACATCAGCTTTGCCTGACAGAGCAGGCGGCGGCCGCCGCCATCCTCATCCGGATATCAATCGATGAATTTGTTATGCGTCGCCGCCGGAATCGCAGCGGTCGTGGCCTGGAGCCATCAGGTGCTGGCGGCTTCCGAACCGCCGCCGGGTGCGGCGTCCTGCTCCGGCTGCCACTCCCCCGAGGCAACGGCGGCTTCACCCGTTGTGCGGCTATACGGTCGCGACGCCGGCGCTATCGCGACCGCGATGGCGGGATTTCGCGACGGTTCGCTTCCCGCCACGGTCATGGCCCGCATCGCCAAGGGCTTCTCCGACGACGAGTCGCGCGCGATCGCGGCGTGGCTCGCGGCACAGAAGTAAGGGGCCGCCGGCATGGGCATCAGCCATCGCATCAATCGCCGGCGGTTCCTCGGCGCCGGCGCGGCCACCGTGACGGCGCTGGCGTTTCCGCCGCCGGCGTTCGCACAAGGCGCGGCGCGTGTCGTCGTGATCGGCGGCGGCTTCGGCGGCGCGAGTTGTGCGCGGGCGTTGAAACAGATCGACCCGAAACTTCAGGTCACGCTGGTCGAGCAGAACAGGACGTTCACCGCCTGCCCGTTCAGCAACAACGTTATCGCCGGACTGCGATCGATCGAGCAACAGCAATTCGGCTATGACGGGATCGCCGCCGACGGCGTCACCCTGGTGGCGCAGGCGGCAACGGCCGTCGATGGAAAGGCCCGGACCGTCGGGCTCGCCGACGGCACGTCGCTCGGCTACGACCGGCTGGTGCTGTCTCCCGGCGTCGATCTGCGGTTCGACGCGCTGCAAGGCTACGACGAAGCCGCCGCACTGAAGATGCCGCATGCCTGGAAGGCTGGCGAGCAGACGCTGCTGCTGCGCAAGCAACTGGAAGCCATGGACGACGGCGGGCTGGTGGTGATCGCGGCGCCGGCCAATCCGTTTCGCTGTCCGCCGGGCCCCTACGAACGCGCCTGTCTGATTGCGCACTATTTGAAGACGAAGAAGCCGCGTTCGAAGCTGATCATCCTCGACGCCAAGGACACCTTCTCCAAGCAGCGCCTGTTCCAGAACGCCTGGAAGGAGCTTTATCCCGATATGATCGAATGGATCTCGCTGTCGCAGGGCGGCAAGGTGAACGCCGTCGACCCCGCGACCAACACGCTGATCACCGATTTCGGCAACCACACCGCGCAGGTGGCCAACGTCATCCCGCCGCAGCGGGCTGGCCGCATCGCCGCAATCGCAGGCGCGACCGACAATACCGGCTGGTGTGCGATCGATCCCGTCACCTTCGAATCCAGATCGGCGCCGAATATCCACATCATCGGCGACGCCTGTCTCGCCGGCGCCATGCCGAAATCCGCGTTCTCGGCGAATTCGCAGGCCAAGGCATGCGCGAGCGCGGTTGCCGCGCTGATCGCAGGACGGTCCCCTGCCGCGCCGAAACTGATCAATACCTGTTACAGTCTGGCCGCTCCCGGCTATGGCATCTCGGTCGCCGGCGTCTATGTGCCGAAGAACGGAGTGTTCGCCGACGTCGAAGGCGCCGGCGGCGTCAGTCCGGCGGATGCACCAGCCGATTTCCGCGCGCGCGAGGCCGACTATGCGCAATCCTGGTTCGCGACGACGACGGCGCAAGTCTTTGGCTAAAGGCAAGCACCGCATGTCAGTTCCAATCCTTGCCGGTGCATTGCTCGCTCTGCCCGGCTTCGCTGCCGCGCAAGAGCTGCGCAACTATGCCGTAACAGGCGATGCCATTCCGGTGTCGCTGACCGGAGCGCCCGGCGATCCCGCGCGCGGTCGTTCGCTGGTGCTCGATCGCACCAGCACCTGCATCCTCTGCCACAGCGGACCGTTTCCGGAACAGAGGTTCCAGGGCGACCTGGCGCCGAGTCTGACCGGTTCCGGCAGCCGCTGGTCCGAAGGACAACTCCGGCTCCGGCTGGTTGACGCCTCCAGCCTCAATCCCGCAACGATCATGCCGTCCTATTATCGCATCGAGGGACTGGCGCGCGTCGGCGCCGCGTGGCGCGGCAAGCCGATCCTCTCTGCGGAACAGATCGAGGATATGGTGGCGTATCTCGCAACGCTGCGTGAATAGGAAGCAAGCTGGATGAAGGACGAATCCACACGACGTCAATTTTTCGGCCTCGCCGCCAGCGCGGCCGTACTTGGTGCGGCGCCGCTCGTCTCACTGCGCCCGGCCGAGGCGACACCCGCGACCATGACCGCCGCCATCAGAGCTGTCGTGGGTGAAGCCGTGATGCGGACCGGCAAGGTAACACTCGATGTGCCGCCGCTGGTCGAGAACGGCAACACCGTGCCGATGACGGTGAGCGTCACCAGCCCGATGACCGCGGCCGAGCACGTCGTCAGCATCCACGTTTTCAACGAGAAGAACCCGCAGCCGAACATGGGCAATTTCTATCTCGGCCCGCATGCCGGCCGCGCCCAGGTGTCGACCCGCATCCGCCTCGCCGACAGCCAGAAGATCGTCGCCGTCGCGCGGCTTTCGGACGGCTCGTTCTGGTCCGCCACAGCAGACGTCGTGGTGACGCTGGCGGCCTGCACCGACGAGGTGATCTGATGGCGTCCGCCCTGATCAACGTTCCGGCCAAGGCCAGGCGCGGCGAGATCATCGAGATCAAGACGCTGATGTCGCACATCATGGAGACCGGCTATCGCCATACCGCCGATGGCGCGGTGGTTCCGCGCGACATCATCACGAACTTCAGTTGCCGCTACAACGGCAAGGAGATTTTCCGCGCCGAGCTGTTCCCGGCGAGTTCGGCCAACCCGTTCATCGCCTTCTTCACCACCGCCACCGAGAGCGGCAAATTCGAATTCGAATGGACCGGCGACAAGGGTTTTGCGGCGACTGCGTCGGCCGCGATCACGGTCGAATGAAGCTTGTCGATGCCATGGTCGTTGCGGCGCTGACGACCGCGGCCTGCCCTGCCGGCGCCGCCGACATCCCGCCGGCAGAGCGCCGGTCGGGCTATAGTTTCATGGCGCCGGACAGCCAGGCGATGCAGAACGACGACACCACGAATCCCGGCATGCTGTGGGTGCTCGACGGCGAGAAATTATGGAACAGCAAGGCCGGCGCGGCCGGGAAGTCCTGCGCCGATTGCCACCAGGATGCGCGCGCCAGCATGAAGGGCGTCGCGGCGCGCTATCCCGCCTTCGACACGACGCTGGCGCGCCCCGTCAATCTCGAACAACGCATCAATCTGTGCCGGGTCCGGCAGCAGCAAGCCACGCCGCTGGCACATGAAGGCCGCGACCTGCTGGCGCTGACCGCCTTGATCGCGCGCCAGTCGCGCGGCATGCCGATCGAGACCGGCGCCGACCCGCAACTCGCGCCGTTCGTCGGCAAGGGCCGCGATCTCTACATGCAGCGGCAGGGACAGCTCAATCTCGCCTGCACCAATTGCCATGACGACAACTGGGACAAGCGCCTTGCCGGCGCCGCGGTCACGCAAGGACATCCGAACGGCTATCCGCTGTACCGGCTGGAGTGGCAATCGCTTGGCTCGCTGCAGCGCCGCCTGCGCGCCTGCCTGACCGGCATCCGCGCCCAGCCTTATGAATACGGCGCCCCGGAACTGGTCGAACTCGAACTCTATCTGATGTCGCGCGCCCGCGGCATGGCGATCGAGGCGCCGGCGGTGCGGCCGTGAATGAAGAACTGCAGACATCGATTCGCATGGCCGCAATCGTTTTACAAATTGTCGTGACAACCGTTTCGACCGATTCCAACCCACGGAAATATAAAAACCGGCTCAATCGAAATCCCGACTCATTGTGGTCGCATCCCGTTCACGCTGGCTCCGTAAGAAACGCCCGCAAGCAACGCATCGAGGCAGCCATGAACGCGGAATTCGACTACGACCTGACACGGGATCAATGGGAAGCGCTGAAGGCGCTTCGCCTGCCGACAGCCGAACGCCGCATCAGGGATCGATTGACTGCGAGCCTGATCGCGCTCGAGCTCGCGGCCATGACCGGCGATGGCACCGTCATCACCGCGAAAGGACGCAGCGTGCTGCTGCGCGGTTCGCCGCAGCTGTGGGACTTGGCGGCATGACGAGCCACGGGCGCCATCAACATCGGATTTGACATGTTATAACATTTGCGTAATGTCCTAACTTAACCGGTAAAAAGCCGGATTACAGGGAGGACAAGGAAATGAAGCCATTTGCGCCGACGCGACGCACATTCCTTAAAGCCGGCACGGCCACGGCGGCCCTGATCGGTCTCGGACCATCGGTGCTGCGGCAGGCCGCCGCCCAGGACGCCGATCTCGCACCGTACAAGTCCGCCAAGATCGATTGGCAACAGACCTCGGGCGAAACCATAACGGTCGCCGTCATTCCGGCGAGCTATTTCGAAAACCTGATTTCACTGGCGCCGCAGTTCAAGGCGCTGACCGGAATCGACGTCCGGTTCGAGAAAATTCCGCCGGCCCAGATCCGGCAGAAGAGCGTGATCGACCTCACCTCGAAGACCGGCACCTACGCCACCCACGCCGCCGATCCGATGTATTATTCGCTGTACGACGCCAACAAATGGGTCGAGCCGCTCGACAGCTACCTCGCCGACAAAACGCTGACCGATGCCGGCTGGTTCAAGTTCGACGACATCATCCCGGCCTGGCGCGCCGCCGACAGCGTCGACGGCAAGCTGTATGGCGTGCCCTATGACGGCGAAGTCACTATTCAGGTGTACCGGAAGGACCTGTTCGACGCCAAGGGCCTGAAGCCGGCCGACGATCTCGAAACCTTCGTCAAGAATGCCGCGGCGCTGAATTCGCCGAACGATCGCATCTGGGGCACCGCGCTGCGCGGCGTCGCCGGGGCCGGCCAGAACATGTACATCTATCCCTCGATATTCCGCGAATTCGGCGGCGAATGGTTCAAGGGCGGCAAGCTCACCGTCAACGGCCCGGAGGCCGAAGCCGCGCTGGCCTGGTATGTCGACGTGATGAAGAAATACGCGCCGACCGCGGCGGCCAACTGGAACTGGCCCGACATCGCGGATGCGTTTTCGCAAGGCACCGTCGCTTCCTATATCGATGCGCATTCGTCGGCATCGGTGATCAACAATCCCGAGAAATCCAAGATCATAGGCAAGGTCGGCTATGCACGCTGGCCCAAGGGGCCCACGGGCAAGCGCGTGAGTTCGATCTGGAACTGGGGCTTTCCGATCAACGCGGCACAAAGCGAGAAAAAGAAGAAGGCGACCTGGCTGTTCATCCAGTGGGCCGCCAGCGCCGAAACCCAGGCCCGTACCGCGCATCGTTTCGCCGGCCCCACCAAGCGCTCGGGCGTCAACCGGACGTCGATCTGGAAAGATCCGGATTACGTCAAGCTGATGAACGGCTTTGGTGACAATTTCGTCGAGGCCACTATGGCGACACTGCAGGGCGACACCGACGTCGATTGGCGTCCCCGCGTGCCGCAATGGCCCGCGATCGGCGACACCATGGCGACCGCGATCCAGTCGGCGCTGTCGGGCCAGGCCACCATCAAGGCCGCGCTCGACGATGCCCAGCGCCGCGTCGAACCGATGATGCGCGGCTGAGTTGGCGAAGCCGGCGACGATAGCGATGCCGCACGCGGCCGCGACACCCCCTGCTGGGGATCTCGGCCGCGTGCTGGCGCAGCGCGAGCGCCGGTTCGCGGCTGCCTTGCTGGCACCGGCGTTCGTGGCGCTGCTGGCAACCACCACCTTCCCGCTGCTGTTCCTGATCGGCACCAGCACGTTCCGGATGGATCTGGCAATGCCGTTTGCGGACGGCTTTGTCGGCCTCGAGAACTACCGCACGCTGCTGGCCGACGACCGGTTCTGGTCGTCGCTGCTGGTCAGCCTGATCTACACCGCTTCCACCGTCGTACTGCAGGTCGCATTGGGTCTGGCGCTGGCCCTGCTGGTGATGGACATGAAGCGCGGCCAGGGCTGGTTCCGCGTCGTTGCGATCCTGCCGGTGGTGCTGTCGCCCGCCGTCGTCGGCATGATCTGGCGCACCTTCATGCTGGCGCCGGAATTCGGCATCGTCGATTACCTCGCGATCAATGCCGGCCTCGGCAGCCAGAACTGGCTCGGCGATCCCACGCTGGCGATGGTGTCGGTCGTCATCATCCACACCTGGCAGTGGACGCCCTTCGCCTTCATGGTGCTGCTCGCGAGCCTCGCCTCGCTGCCGGAAGACATCTACGAAGCCGCCCGGCTCGATCGCGCCAGCGCCTGGCAAAGGTTCAAGCGCATCACCCTGCCCTTGCTGCGGCCCGCCATCGTCATGGTGGTGATCATGCGCACCATGGTGGCGTTGACGGCATTCGCCGCGATCTTCACCGTCACCGGCGGCGGCCCGGGCACCGCGACCGAAATTCTCAATCTGTACGCCTACCGAAAATCCTTCACGGAACTGTCGATCGGCTACGGCTCGGCCCTGGCAGTGGCGCTGCTGGTGGTGACCATCCTGATCTCGGGCGTTCTGTTCGCGATGCGGAGGGCGAAATGATCGCCAAACGCATTCGCCTCGTCGCCGTACTCGCGATCACGCTGCTATTCCTGCTGGCGTGGGTGTTCCCGATTCTCTGGAGCGTGCTGAATTCGCTGAAGACCGATTCCGACGTGCTTGCCTATCCGCCGAAGCTGTTCTTCAGTCCGACGCTGGAGCCCTATCGCGACGTACTGTTCGGCTCGGCCTCGATCCTGCCCAACCTCGTCTCCAGTTTCGTCATCTCGATCGGAACCACCATCATCACCATGCTGATGGCCGTTCCCGCGGCCTATGCGCTGGCGCGACTGCGGTTTCGCGGCAAGAAATTCGCAGGATTCTATGTGCTGGCGACGCAGATGCTGCCGCCGGTCGGCATTATCATTCCCTACTTCCTGATCCTGCGGAACATCGGCTGGATCGATACCTATCAGGGTATCATCCTGATCTATCTATCGTTCTCGCTGCCGTTCGCGATCTGGCTGCTGGTGTCCTATTTCGAGGACATTCCGTTCGAGATGGAGGAAGCCGCCTATCTCGACGGCGCCAGCCGGATGAAGACGCTGTGGCGCATCATCATCCCGCAGGTGCGCGGCGGCATCGCGGTGACGATCGTGTTCGTGTTCCTCAACGCCTGGAACGAGTTCCTGTTCGCGGTCGTGCTCAGCGGCAACACGGTGCGGCCGGTGACGGTGGCGATGTTCAATTTCGTCTCCGTCGAGCAGACGCTGTGGGCCAAGCTCGCGGCGGTCTCGGTGCTGGCGATGCTGCCGGTCGTCATCCTCGGCATCGTCGCGCAGAAGAATATCGTCAAAGGCCTCACCGTCGGCGCGGTCAAGGGCGGAGGGCGACGATGAGCGGTCGCGGTCAGGTACGTTTCGAAGATATCGTCAAGATGCACGGCGAATTCGCAGCCCTGAAGGGCGTGACGTTCGAGATCGAGCCCGGCGAGTTCTTTGCGCTGCTCGGCCCATCCGGCTCCGGCAAGAGCACCACCTTGCGCATCCTCGCCGGCCTGGACGCACCGAGCGCCGGCCGGGTCTACATCGACGGTCAGGACATCACGACGGCGGATGCGCGCGATCGCGACATCGCCATGGTGTTCCAGAGCTACGCGCTCTATCCGCACATGACGGTCTATGAAAACATCGCCTTCCCGCTGGAAATGGCCAGAATGTCGAAAGCCGAGATCGTTCCGGCCGTGCAGGAAGCCGCGCGAAAAGTCGCGATCGAGCATCTGCTGCAACGCAAGCCCGGGCAACTGTCCGGCGGCCAGCAGCAGCGCTGCGCGCTGGCCCGCGCCATCGTGCGCAAGGCGCGGCTGTTCCTGCTCGACGAGCCCCTGTCCAATCTCGACGCCAAGCTGCGGCTGGAAACCCGCACCGAGTTGAAGAAGCTGCAGCGCTCGCTCGGCGTTACCGCAGTTTATGTCACCCACGACCAGGAAGAGGCGATGACGCTGGCCGACCGCATGGCGGTGTTCATGGCCGGCGAGATCCAGCAAGTGGGCCGGCCCGCCGACGTGTTCGCCAGGCCAAACTCGATCGACGTCGCGGCCTTCATCGGAAGCCCGCCGATGAACCTGATCCCGGCGCGCTACAAGGACGGCGGGATCGAGATTGCGGGCCACCGCCTCGAGACCAGCCTGAAGGAAAGTGGCGAGCGCGACGTCGTGGTGGGCATCCGACCGGGCGCGGTCCGGATCGCGGCCGGCGGCATTCCGGCCGTGGTCGAACTGGTCGAGGATCTCGGCGACACCGCGATCCTCGATCTCGATTGC
Source organism: Bradyrhizobium sp. (assembly GCA_030681365.1). Taxonomy (GTDB): domain Bacteria; phylum Pseudomonadota; class Alphaproteobacteria; order Rhizobiales; family Xanthobacteraceae; genus Bradyrhizobium. Next base: position 1,839 of record JAUXWH010000135.1, on the reverse strand, counting down.
TCCGGAATTTCCATCCGGGCACGGGTCAGCGACGGCGACGTGCCGCGCGAGGGAACGTCGCTGTCGATCACGGCCCGCGCGCCCGATATCCATCTGTTCGACGCGACCACCCGCAGGCGGCTATGATGGCCGTAGCTGAGCGCTTTACCGAAAAGGCATGACCGACAATATGAGCAACCCTGGAGAGCCGGAAGACGCCAATTCCATGCCGCTGCACATTCAGGTGCGCGAAACCATCCGCCGCCAGGTCAAGGTCGGCGAACTCATCGACAAGACCGGCCGGCTAATGACGGAGGCCGAACTCGGCAAGCATTTTGGCGTGAGCCGCATCACCATCCGCAACGCCATCAAGCCGCTGGTCGATGAAGGCATGTTCGAGCGCGAGCGCGGCCGCGGGACCTTCCTGCGCACCAACCAGCCGGAAAACTGGGTCGGGCGGCTGATGGGCTTTTCAGAAACCATCAAGGACGCCGGCTATCAGCCCGGCGCCAAGGTGCTGCTGCAGGGCATGACCAACAGGCATGACGCCGCGGTCCGCAAGCAGTTGCGCGAGCGCGCGGTCTGGCAGCTCAAGCGCGTTCGTCTCGCCGACGAGATTCCGATTGCCATCGAGCACGCGTTCTATCCGCCCGACATCGGGCTGGAGCTGGAGAAACGCGATCTGACCTCGATCGTGATGTATCGCGTGTTCGAAAGCGAGCTCGGATTCGAGATCAAGGAAGCGACGCAGACCATCAGCGCTTCGCTGGCCGACGCCACCAGCGCCAAGCTGCTGGGCGTCAAGGCCGGCAGCCCGCTGCTGTCGATCGAGCGCCTCACGGTGAATACCGACGGAAGGCCGCTGGAGTTGCTGCGCTCGGTCTACCTGCCCGGATATTTCCAGCTCAGCATCAACCTGACGCGGCGTCATCCCTGATGCCGCACATACCAATACCAACTGCGTGAGAAAGATGAGTCGCTTGCTGCCCATGCTTCGAGACGCTCGCGTTGCTCGCTCCTCCCGAGTGAACGCGAAGCGTTCATCCGGGCATGAGGTCGCGATGTTTCAACAGGTTTAACCTCATCCTGAGGAAGCCACGAAGTGGCCGTCTCGAAGGATGGGCAGCAATACCGATTTGTGATTCCAGACCCTAGGATCAAGAAGGACCACAACCATGGCAAATGGTGGCAAGGCAAACAGTCCCAACATCATGATCATCCTCAACGATGACATGGGGTTTTCCGACATCGGCTGTTACGGCGGCGAGATCGAAACGCCGAACCTGGACCGGCTGGCGGCCAACGGGCTGCGTTACTCGCAGTTCTACAACACCGCCCGCTGCAGTCCATCGCGCGCCTCGCTGCTGACGGGCCTGCATCCGCACCAGACCGGAGTCGGCATCCTCACCTACAACAACGGGCCCGAGGGTTATGCCGGAAATCTGAACAAGAGCTGCGTTACTGTCGCCGAAGTGCTCAAGGCGAAGAACTACAAAACCTATCTGAGCGGCAAGTGGCATGTGTCCTCCAACCTGACCGAGCCCACCGATTCCTGGCCGCTGCAACGCGGCTTCGATTATTTCTTCGGTACCATCATCGGCGCCGGCAGCTTCTACCATCCGAACACGCTGACACGCGGCAACGACAATATCGAGCATGAAGCGGAGAACGATCCTGCCTTCTTCTATACCGATGCGATCAGCGACCAGGCGGTCGCCTATGTTCACCAGCACAAGCGGGACAATCCCGAGACGCCGTTCTTCCAATACGTCGCTTACACCGCGCCGCATTGGCCGCTGCACGCCCATGACGAAGACATCGCGAAATACAAGGGAAAGTTCGATGCGGGATGGGACACTT
>JAUXWH010000118.1 GCA_030681365.1 Bradyrhizobium sp. | reverse complement strand
CGGAAGGCCGTCATAGGGCCGGAGCTTCTGCCGGGTCGCGTCGATCTTTTGGATGTTGCAGTCGTAAATCTTGTCCGTGGCGCGGCTGAAGGCCGTGCCCGACCTTGGGCCGGCGCCGGCGGCCTCGAAATCGCCATCCGCTGCCTGGAAACGCCCACCAGGCCCGCCGCGTCCTCCGCCCGCAAGGGGCCACGCCGCGTCGTCGGCTAGCGATCCCTGAATGTCCCAGTCCCAATCCTCGCAAGAATCTTCGCAAGGCTCCATGAACCAGCATCTGCGTCCAGAACCCGTACCGTTCATCGACATCGCGGCGCAGCGCCGCCGCCTCGGCCCGGCGATCGATGAGGCGGTGACCCGCGTGCTCACGCATTGTCAGTTCATCAATGGTCCGGAAGTGACCGCGCTGGAGGCCGCGCTCGCCGAATACAGCGGCGCAAAATACGTCGTGACCTGCGCCAGCGGTACCGACGCGCTGCTGATGGTGCTGATGGCCAAAGGCGTCGGCCGCGGCGATGCGGTGTTCTGTCCGTCGTTCACGTTTTGCGCGACCGGCGAGGCGGTGGCGCTGACCGGCGCCGTGCCTGTTTTCGTCGATGTCGACGAAGCGACCTTCAACATGGACGTGAATTCGCTGAAGCGGGGCATCGCGACCGCGCGCAAGCGCGGCCTTGCGCCGAAGGCGGTGATGCCCGTCGACCTGTTCGGGCAGAGTGCCGACCATGATGCCATCGCTGCCGTGGCGGAGGCCGAGGGCCTGTTCGTGCTCGACGACGCGGCACAGGCATTCGGGGCGAGCTACAAGGGCCGGCGCCTCGGCACCATGGGCCTTGCCACGGCGACCAGCTTTTTTCCCGCCAAGCCGCTCGGCTGCTACGGCGACGGCGGTGCGATCTTCACCGATGACGCCACATTGGCCGAAACCCTGCGCAGCATCCGGGTCCATGGCCAGGGCTCCGACAAGTACGACAATATCCGCCTCGGGCTCACCGGGCGGCTCGACACCATGCAGGCGGCGATCCTGCTCGAGAAACTGAAGATTTTCGAGGACGAGATCGCCGCGCGCAACCAGGTCGCGGAGCGCTATGCCCGCGGCCTCGGCAATCTGGTGTCGGTGCCGCGCCTCGCCAGCGGCTGCACATCGATATGGGCGCAGTATACCATCCGGCTGCCCGAGGGCTGCGACCGCGACGGGTTCGCCACGGCGCTCAAGGCGCAGGGCATTCCGACCGCGATCTATTACGTGAAGTCGATGCATCAGCAGACCGCCTATCGGGATTTCCCGGTCGCCGACGGCGGCCTGCCGGCGAGCGAACGGCTTTCCGACGATGTCATCAGCCTGCCGATGCATGCCTATCTCGATGAACCGACGCAGGAGCGGGTCATCCGGGCCGTGCGCGGCGCGCTTGGCGCGTGACCTTCCAAAAAGCAATCCCCGAACCACCGCGTCATTGCGCGGAGCGAAACAATCTGCACGCCGTCATTCCGGGGCGCGTCGAAGGCGCGAACCCCAGGTGCGCAATGGCGCACCGGGAATCTCGAGATTGCGGGTTCGGTGCTTCGCATCGCCCCGGAATGACGGGAAGGCTGATTTCGTCATTTTGCAGCACCGCCGCATGCTGTAGAAGCGGCTGATGCTCGGACGTATCTTCACCGTCGGCGGCTTTACGCTCCTTTCGCGGCTGACCGGTTTTGCGCGCGACATCATGCTTGCGGCGATCCTCGGCGCGGGTCCGGTGGCCGACGCGTTCTTCGTGGCGTTGCGGCTGCCCAACCACTTCCGGGCGATTTTCGCCGAGGGCGCCTTCAATGCGGCGTTCGTGCCGGCTTACACCCATGTCCACGGCGAGCGCGGGGCGGCGTCCGCCAGCCTGTTCGCGAACCGCATCTTTACCCTGCTGTTTCTGACGCAGCTGGCGTTGCTGGCGGTCGCATGGCTGTTCATGCCGCAGGTGATCGCCGTTCTGGCGCCGGGATTTTCCGCGGATCCGGTGCGCGGCGAACTCGCCGTCGAACTGACGCGGATCACGTTTCCCTACCTGCTGCTGATTACGCTGGTGACGCTGTACGGCGGCATGCTCAACGTCATGCACCGCTTCGCCAGCTATGCGGCGGCGCCGATCTTCCTCAATCTGTCGATGATGGCGACGCTGGCGCTGGCAGCGTTCTTTCCCGGCGTCGGCCACGCCGCCGCATGGGGCGTCCTGATCGCGGGCTTCCTCGAATTCCTTCTGCTGGCGGGGGACGCGGCGAGGAGCGGCATCCTGCCGAAGTTCGCCCCGCTCAAGCTCGACGAAGATGTCCGCGCCTTCTTCCGTGCGTTGGGGCCGGCGACGCTCGGCTCGATGGGCACGCAGCTCGCGCTGTTTGCCGACACCATCATCGCGACGTTCCTGCCGGCAGGAGCGCTCTCGGCGCTGTATTATGCCGACCGGCTCAACCAGCTTCCGATCGGCGTGATCGGCATCGCCATCGGCACCGTGCTGCTGCCGGAGATGTCGCGGCGGCTGACGGCGAACGATCAGGCCGGCGCGATGGCGTCGCAGCGGCGGGCCTTCGACTTTACGCTGCTGTTCTCGGTGCCGTTCGTCGCCGCGTTCCTGACCGTGCCGGACTTCATCATGCGCGCGATGTTCGCGCGCGGCGCCTTCTCGAAAGCCGATGCCGCGGCGGCGGGCGCCACGCTCGCCGCCTACGCGATCGGATTGATTCCGTTCGTGCTGATCCGCAGCGCGGTCGCAACCTTCTATGCCCGCCAGGACACCGCGACGCCGGTCAAGGCGGCGCTGACCGGAATCGCCGTCAATGTCGCGCTGAAGGTCGCGCTGGTCGGCTCGCTGGCTCAGGTCGGGCTCGCGCTCGCGACCGCGGTCGGTGCCTGGATCAACCTGCTGCTGGTGATCGCCTTCGCGGTGCGGGCAGGGTACCTCGAACTCGATCGCGCGCTGATGCGGTCGCTGGCGAAGTTTGCCGGGTGCGGCGTCGTGCTGGCGGCCGCGCTGTGGTCTGCCGCCTGGTTCGCAAATCGGCAACTGGCGCAGTGGGACACGTTGCGCGACGAAGCGGCGCTGCTGCTCCTGATCGTCACCGGCGCGGTGGTCTATGCCGGCTCGATCCTGCTGCTGTTTGGCCGCCGATGGCTGCTGGCGCTGGTACGATCGTCCTGATTTACTGATATTTCAACAGCTTACGACCAAAAACCGTCTCCGAACGCACTGACGCCTTTTTGCAACATCTACGAGCAAAATGGCAAAGCGATACAACCGGGCATGCCCTCGGCCGGGAATCTTCGTTAGGATCAGGTCAGGTTTTGATTTGATCCTGCGATAGAGGGGCTCCCATGCGCGCTTCAACAATCAAGGCAATCGCGACCGCGGCGTTCGCCGCGATGGCTGCAAGTTCAGTCGCGTCCGCGGCGGATATGGCGCCGCGCTACACCAAGGCGCCGCCGCCGATCGTCGAAGTCTGGACCTGGGACAAATTCTATATTGGCCTCAACGGCGGCTATAGCTGGGGCCGGTCGGATACGTCAGGTACGTTCTACAACAACCTGACCGGAGTTCAGCTCAGCCCCACCGAGAGCGGAACCATCAATCTCGACGGATGGCTGTTCGGCGGTCAGGTCGGCAAGAACTGGCAGTTCGGAAACTGGGTCGTGGGCCTCGAAGCCGACGGCCAATGGACCGACGAAAAGGGCGGTCGCGGCTTCACCTGCGTCACCGGCGGGGTGCCCGGTGCGTGTAACTTCATTACAGCCGGACCCGGTCTCGGGGTTCCGCCGACGTCGACTTTCAACCAGCATATTGAATGGTTTGCGACCTTCCGCCCGCGGGTTGGCATGCTCGTCACGCCGTCCGCGCTGCTCTACGTCACGGGCGGCCTCGCGGTCGCTGGAATCCAGACTGATGGCGTGATCAGCGGCTTTACTCCCGCACAGCTGCCGACCTCCGCGGCCTGGAGCCACGAAAGCACCAAGTTCGGTTGGGTGATCGGAGCGGGCCTCGAAGCGCGTCTGGGCGGCAACTGGACCGGCAAGATCGAGGGTCTCTACATGGATTACGGCAACGTTTCGGGCAGCGCCACGCTGCTCACCAGCAATCCGCCGCTGCGATTCGACTACAACTCGGACATCACCGACGTCGTGCTGCGGGCCGGCGTGAACTACCACTTCGGCGGCCCTGTGGTCGCCAAGTATTGATCCCGGCGCCAGCGCTGCTCTCGTCATCAAAAGCCCCGGCATCGTCCGGGGCTTTTTGTTGGGGGATTCCGCGGCGCCGCCGGTATCAAGTCGGAGTCGGTCAAGACGACCTTCGCATCGCCGCAGTGGCGCATTTTTGCAACATCCGCGTGCAAAATGCCGGCCCGGTGCAACTGGGCGTCCCCTCAACCGGGAATCCCCGCTAGGATCAGGTCAGGTTTTGATTTGATCTTATGAAGAGGGGCTCCCATGCGCGCTTCAACAATCAAGGCAATCGCGACCGCGGCGTTCGCCGCGATGGCTGCAAGTTCGGTCGCGTCCGCGGCGGATATGGCGCCGCGCTACACCAAGGCGCCGCCGCCGATCGTCGAAGTCTGGACCTGGGACAAATTCTATGTCGGCATCAACGGCGGCTATAGCTGGGGCCGGTCGGACACCTCAGGCACGTTCTACAACAACTTGAATGGATTGCAGATCAGTCCCACCGAGAGCGGGACCATCAATCTCGACGGCTGGCTGTTCGGCGGCCAGGTCGGCAAGAACTGGCAGTTCGGAAACTGGGTCGTGGGTCTCGAAGCCGACGGCCAATGGACCGACGAGAAGGGCGGTCGCGGCTTCACCTGCGCTACGGGCGTCGCCTGCAACAACGTTACCTTCGGACCCGGCTTCGGTGTCGCTCCAACGTCGACCTTCAACCAGCACATCGAATGGTTCGTAACCCTGCGTCCGCGGGTTGGCATGCTCGTCACGCCGTCCGCGCTGCTTTACGTCACGGGCGGCCTCGCGGTCGCCGGAATCAACACCGACGGCGTGATCAGTGCCTTTACTCCTGCGGGCGTGCCCACCTCCGCGGCCTGGAGCCACGACGAGACCAAGTTCGGCTGGGTGATCGGGGCGGGTCTCGAAGCGCGTCTGGGCGGCAACTGGACCGGCAAGATCGAGGGTCTCTACATGGATTACGGCAACGTCTCGGGCAGCGCCACGCTGCTCACAAGCGCTCCGCCGCTGCGGTTCGACTACAACTCGGACATCACCGACGTCGTGCTGCGGGCCGGCGTGAACTACCACTTCGGCGGCCCGGTGGTCGCGAAGTATTGATCTCGGCGAAAGCTGCTTTCGACCATCAAAGCCCCGGCATCGTCCGGGGCTTTTTTGTGGGCGATTGCAGTGCAACCGGACGTTTTCCCCAGGTCACCGCTGCCAATTCCCCACCGAAAGCGGTTTGCGCTGGCAGCCGAACCACTGCAATATGGAACGGTTATAATCTGGAACCGGAGATCAGATGGCTGCTCCCATCAAGTTCGGCGTCGGTCAAAGCGTCCTTCGCAAGGAAGACGACGCGCTGATTCGCGGCAAGGGCCGCTATACCGACGATCACGCGCCGCAGGCCTCGATGCACGCGCTGGTGCTGCGCTCACCTCACGCCCACGCCAGGTTCACCATCAACGCCACCCGCGCCAAAAGCCTGCCCGGCGTCGGGGCGGTTCTGACGGCGGAAGACGTCAAGGATCTCGGCGGTCTGCCCTGCCTGTTCAATCTGGAAGTGGATCCATTCACCGCTCCGCCCTATGCCATTCTGGCCGACGGCGTGGTGCGCCATGTCGGCGACGCCATAGCCTTCGTGGTCGCGGACACCGTCGATCAGGCCCGCGACGCCATCGAGGCCATCGAGGTCAACTGGACGCCGCTGCCGGCCGTGATCGGCCTTGCCAATGCGGTCAAGAAGGGGGCGCCGCAAGTCTGGCCCGAGCATCCGGGCAATGTGCTGTTCGACGTCCCGATCGGCGACAGGAAGGCGACCGAGGCCGCCTTCGCCAAGGCGCATGCGGTGGCCGAAATATCGATCGTCAATCCGCGCGTCATCACCAACTTCATGGAAACCCGCGCCGTGGTCTGCGAATACGACGCCAAGCGGGACCATCTGACGCTGACGATCGGCAGCCAGGGCAGCCACCGGCTGCGCGATATCCTGTGCCAGAACGTGCTCAAGATCCCGGTCGAGAAGATGCGG
>JAUXWH010000107.1 GCA_030681365.1 Bradyrhizobium sp. | reverse complement strand
TCCATATCCCCGCCTATTTCGAGCCGGTCGACATGCTCAAGCAGACGCTCGATGCGGTGGCCAAGCTGGACTATCCGAATTTCGAATGCGTCGTCATCATCAACAACACGCCCGATCCGGAATTCTGGCAGCCGATTCAGGATCACTGCCGCGCGCTGGGCGAGCGTTTCGTATTCATCAACGCCGAGAAGGTCGAGGGCTTCAAGGCCGGTGCGCTGCGCATCGCCATGGAGCGCACCGCTGTTGATGCCGAGATCATCGGCATCATCGACGCCGACTATGTCGTGCAGCCGGACTGGCTGAAGGACCTGGTGCCGGTGTTCGCTGATCCCCGGGTCGGGCTGGTGCAGGCGCCGCAGGACCATCGCGACGGCGACACCTCGCTGATGCACTACATCATGAACGGCGAATATGCCGGCTTCTTCGACATCGGCATGGTCCAGCGCAACGAGGCCAACGCCATCATCGTTCACGGCACCATGTGCCTGATCCGGCGCGCGGCGATGGACATGGCCGGCGGCTGGGCCGGCGACACCATTTGCGAGGACACCGATCTCGGCCTCGGGATCATCGAGCATGGCTGGCTGACGCATTACACCAACCACCGCTACGGCCACGGCCTGCTGCCGGACACCTACGAAGCCTTCAAGAAGCAGCGCCACCGCTGGGCCTATGGCGGCTTCCAGATCGTCAAGAAGCACTGGCGCCGCTTCCTGCCCGGCGCCAGCCGGATGTCGCCGGACCAGCGCCGCGAATTCGCGCTGGGCTGGCTGAACTGGCTCGGCGCCGAAAGCCTCGGCGTGCTGGTCGCGATCCTCAATCTGATCTGGGTGCCGATCGTGGCCTTTGCCGGCATCGCGGTTCCCGACAAGATCCTGACGCTGCCGATCATCGCCGCCTTCGTGGTCTCGCTGGCGCATTTCATCGTGCTGTACCGGCTGCGGGTGCACATCAAATGGGGCCAGATGCTGGGCGCCATGATCGCCGCGATGTCGGTGCAGTGGACTGTTTCCCGCGCGGTCGCCAATGGCCTGATCACGGAACATCTGCCATTCGCCCGGACGTCCAAGGGCGGCCTCAGCCGGATGTCGATCGAGTTCCAGGCGTTCTGGGAAGCCGTTATCGGCGTGCTGCTGCTGGTCGGCGCCGCCGTGCTGGTGGTCACCAACAGCCAGAAGGAAGTCCGCGAGATCTACATTTTCGCAGGCGTGCTGGTGCTGCAAAGCCTGCCGTTCCTGTCGGCCGTGGCGATCGCGATCCTCGAGAGCTCGCGGATCAACTCGTTCACCTTCTGGCGCAATACCGGCATCCGCAGCGCGGAATTGATCGGTCTGCGCCCGGTGACGATGCCGACGGTGGTCGCCAGCCAGCAGCCGGTGGCCTCCGAGGTCCGCCGCGAGGCCAGCTGACCAAAAAAACGGCCTTTCCACAGCCTGGGCCTAGGTGAGGATTTACCGATAAAGGCCCGTATCGGCTCGGAAATCCGCGCCGTCCCCAAGCCGGCCCCGGTGCGCCGCCGCGCTATTGACCCGCACCCGGCCGCCCCCTACACAGCGCGGCAAGTGAGCGCGTAGCTCAGGTGGTAGAGCACGTGACTTTTAATCATGGGGTCGAGGGTTCGAGTCCCTCCGCGCTCACCATGACAATATGATAAATTCAGTATGCTGTTGCATTACCGGCCTCACCCTATTTTCGCTGGATGGTCGCTCCGGGTATCAAGCGGGATAGCAGAACTGCGGCTACCCCTCCTCGTCCGGGTTGTACCAGACGCAGGGCCTAATACATCGCGGTGAGTTTGATCAGGTGAACTGGCGGCGCGTATCGGCCCTGTGCGGCATGACCGACACTTGAACGACGCTTCCAGCTTCCAGATCGGCGTGTCGCCCGGGCGGCGCGCAATGGCCTGTTTCCAACATCACAGCGGCCGAAGTTGAAATACGCAGTGGCCAATTTGATTTGTTAGTAGAACTAAGGGATTGTTAGCGCCCTGCTGATTTCGTGAAATATAGGTTCTCACTGCGGCACTACCGATGCAGGACATGAAAACCCATCTGGAAAAGCTCCGCTCCGAGGCCTCGGAGTGCCAGATGATTAGCGACCTTGCGACGCTCCCTTTGAAGCGCGACTTGTTCGCCAGGTTGGCAGAACATCACCGCAGGCTGGCGCAAGAGATTGAGCAGGCCATGAACGCGCCGGGCGTGAAAGAGTAAGGCAGTTTGCTATTTTGCATCTGCGAGGGGCAGGAAGAAGCGGCCCCAGCGCTTTCGGGGTAGGCACCGCGCTGAGGCCGTTAGCATTTGTCCGTCTCATCCAGACGAAATCACAATGCATGAACTTGCCACTTGTTCCCGGTGATCGTGCCGGCAAGGTAATTTGCCGTAGTCCCGGCCGGATCAACAGGGTGCAACATGTGCTCCCCCCGACCGAAGGTGGTTCAGAGTGGCAGCGTCTGCATCGCCGCCATCTGTGCCCTCGGGATGGGCGGCATGCGCGCCTGATCTTCCATGTACAAGTGCCCGACCACTATCATCACCGCGGCGAACAAGACGACCATCATTGCCGTGGCCAGTTGCTCAACTTCTTCCATGCCGCCCTCCGCTGTTCAACTGACGGGTACTATTCCGCGACACAGAAATGGTTCGGAAGAAACGCCCGGCCGGTCGCCCGGCTCGGGCTTTCTCCTCTCCCACTCAACGCACCGCGCTGACCAAGAAATATCCAACGCCGCCGATCGCAATTACGGCCGGGACGGCCCACAAGATCAGTACTGGCATGTGCATCTCCTCTTTCGCCCTGCACGAAAATTAAACGCTGACAATTGCCACTTGTTCCGGGATCGACCATTTCGAAGCCGAGTGCGTCCCGCACAAAAGAAAATCCCTGCCGGGGGCGCCGGCAGGGATCACGCAGAAAAGATGACGGGCGGCAGGCCTTCGCCTGGTGGCCCATCAAGGGTCTGCGGGGGGACTCAGTTCGTGGTGCAGACCTTCATGGTCTTCATGCCGGTCTCAGCCTCTGTTCTGGTCTTGAACACGCCATTGTCAACGATGGTCGTTGTAGTCGTGGGTTTCTTATCGACGATCGTGCACTTCTTGGTCGCCTCATCGCGGACGACGTAGTATTCGGTGGCTACTGTCGTTTGCGCATAGGCGGACGTGGCTGCAAAAGCGATAAGCGCGCTCAAAGCAAATTTCTTCATCTTGGGGTTCCTCCAGTTACATATCGGAGAAGAAGAAACATTCCAGCATTGCCATTTGTTCCCATGCCAAATGGGAAAGCTAGCGTCTCGAAGGCTGCGCGCCCTCGGTTCTCGCCGCAACGCAAATTCGCGAAGCGCATGGACGAGGGATTGATCAGGCCGGTGACACAAGCCGCACATCTGCAAGCAAGAACAAGAACACCAGGAACAAGTGGCAATGATCAGCGTTTAAGTCGCGCAGCCTATCCCAAATGCCCGGCAGCAAACGCGGCCACAGTCCTTCATCCCGTCGCTGGGGCCGATTTTTTCAGAACAGGACTTCAATGAGTATGGGCGAAATACCTGGGGTAGACCCACTTCGGTCTATAGACCTCGTTTGGACGCTCCGAGACATCAAAGCGAAGCGGACACGGCTTCTGCCGCCAGACCAAGATCATCTGCGAGAGTTGATAGAGCTAGGGTTGGTAGAGATGAGAGATGATGTTCCGATGATCACAAACGCAGGGCATCAAGTCCTTGATTGATTGAGCGACCGCCTGCCGTTGGTTGAACCGGAATGAATCCACCCCGCCGTGCTTGAAACCCGGTTCTGTCGAGTTCGTCCGCATCGCGACCTTGCAAGCCCTGACGTCACCGCGTGCGGGAATTCGATTCAAGTTCGCAAGGCCACGCATTGGGGACGCCGCAAGCTGGCGCGCGATCAATGACGGCGAAGAAAAACTGTCCCAACCATGGGCGAGTGGATTGCGAGTTGGATTGGCTTCCAACTCCCTAGCTATGCCGCTCATAGCAGTGAAACCCGCCGTAGATCCCCGAGCGGTCGCGCGCAAAGCCCTCGGCGCTGCGCGCCTCGTCTCGACGCCAGATCTGGCGCAGTGGCGCCAGTTCGTCATTCTCCAGCGGCGACTCCTTGCCAGCGGTGCGGAAGATCACGCGGACGTCGTCGCTTCCGCTGCGATCGATCGCGTTCCAGAGCGCGCCGATCTCTTCGGAGGCCATCCAGTCCTGCGAGTCCAGCAGCACCACGGCATCGACCTCGCGGGCCGGCAGGCCTTCGAGAAACTGCCTGAGATTGGCGTGCACCGGAATGATCAGTCCGGCGCCGTCGCGCATGCGTTCGAACTGGCCGCGCTGCAGATAGGGCGGCAGGCAGGCATCGCCGGGACCACGGTAAGCGCGCTGCAGCGCCTGCCACGCAAAGTAGTTGGTCTCGTTGGGATGACCGTTGACCAGCCGCAGCAGGCGTTCATGGAGCACTTCATTGAGCGGCGCGTCGGCGCCGAGCAGCGCCCGCTGCTGCGGCGGAATACCGAGGCTGAACAGCAACGCGGGCGTCGCGGTGATCAGGCGCGCCAGCGGCGAATGAAACAGCCGATGCAGGCGATCCAGCGCCCGAATACGTTCGGGGGAATCCACCTTGCCGTTCAGCAGCGCGGCGAGATCGATCCGCGCCAGTTTCGCCAGCACATGGGCAAGGCCGAGGAAGCGGCCGAGCATGCCGTGGCGATAGAACCCGTCGGTGAAATAGGCATGGCGCGGGCGGCCGATGATGTTGAGCCTGTCCCAATAGGCGCGCGTCTCCGCGTCCAGCACCGGGCGCAGTTTGTCGCGATAAAGCGCCGAGTTGTCGACCGAGGCCGCCTCGCCGAAGAACTGCCAGAATTCGGCATAGCCGGAGAACGCACGAAGCCCGGCGAGCTTGAGTTGGAGCAGCGACAGGTGCGCCTCGTTGAGATCGACGGCGTAGACCTGCGCCGGCCGCGCCGTGAGATAGGACAACGCGTTGCAGCCGCCGGAGGAAATGGTGACGATGGTCGATCCAACTGGCAGGCGAAGCGCGGCGAGATCGGCCTCGGGGTCTTCCCATATCTGGGTGTAGACCAGCCGGCGGAACCAGAAGGCGAATAGCCGGTCCCAAACGGTTTCCTCGGCTTTGCCCCTGGAGTTGCGGACCGCGTCTGCGATGAGTTGCGTATTCATCCATCCCTCGAATCAACAATCTCACAAGGCTATCGCGAGCAGGCTGCAGTTTTGCGACAGAGGCAGCGATGGAACCGGATCTGCGAAGGTGCGCTGTCACATCCGTGTCGCGCGAACATCGCAAGGATCAGGCGATCACAGGCGATACGAGGTGATTGGATGTCCATCTATTCCGAGGAGATCAGTGCCAACCATCGTGGCCGGTCGAGGCCACGCGCCGCATGAACCGGATGTACCGCCGGCAGCGCCACATCTACGACGGCACAAGGCGATATTACCTGCTGGGCCGCGACCAGCTGATCGCCAATCTCGGTGCCAGCGTCGGAGCTGACGTGCTGGAGATCGGCTGCGGAACCGGCAGGAACCTGGTGCAGGCCGCCCTGCTCTACCCGAACAGCCGCTTCTTCGGCATCGACGTTTCCACGGAAATGCTGACGTCGGCGATATCGGCCATTTCGCGCCGCGACCTCACGAAGCGCATTCGCGTCGCGCATGGCGACGGAACGTCCTTCAATCCGCAGGTCCTGTTCGGCATCCCGCAGTTCGACCACGTGATGATTTCCTACAGCCTGTCGATGATCCCGGACTGGCGCCACGTGCTGCAGGCGGCCGCCAGCCGCCTCAAGCCCGGCGGCCGTCTGCACATTGTCGATTTCGGCAATCAGGAGCGGCTGCCAGGAATGGCCCGGACCCTGCTCAGGCGGTGGCTGGCATTGTTCGACGTCACGCCGCGCGAGGATCTCGAGCGCGAACTGACTGTCATGGCCAGGACGTCGAATGCCGGCCTGACATTCGAACGGCCGTTCCGGGGCTATGCGCAATATGCCGTACTGACCCTTCTGCCGCGGCCGAATTCCGCGTGACCGGCTGGCTGGCATTGCTGGCCGCGGGGCTGCTCGAGATCGCCTGGGCGTTCGGCCTGAAATATTCCGACGGCCTCACCCGGTTCTGGCCGACCGTTGCGACGCTGGTGGCGATCGCGCTCAGCTTCGGACTGATGGCGGTCGCGTTGAAGTCACTGCCGTTCGGCACCGCCTATGCGGTCTGGACCGGCATCGGCGCCACCGGCAGCATTATTTTGGGAATGGTGATCTACAGCGAACCCGCCGACCCGGTCCGGGTGCTGTGCCTCACGCTGATCGTGGCGGGGATGGTGGGACTCAAGCTCAACTCGCCGGTGTGACCGGCTATTGGCTTCATGGAACGCTTTTGGCGCGAAAACTCCGCCAGCCTTCCAGGCCCGCGAACAGGCCGAGCGCGAGCACGAACGGCAGGAAGTGATAGAGGAAGCGGAACATGAGCAGCGCCGCGATCACCGGTTCCTTCTGATCGCCGGCCAGCCCGATCAGGATCGCGGCATCGAATACGCCAATGCCCGCCGGCGTGTGGCTGGCAAAGCCCAGCAACGTCGCGGCGATGAACACCGCGATCACGCGAAACACGTCGATGTCCATCCCGGCGGGCAGCAGCACATACATCGCCAGCGCCGCGGCGCCGAGATCGAAAATCCCGATCACGATCTGCAGCAGGACCACGGGGCCGGAGGGAAGCCGCACCGGCCACCGCCGGGTCCCGAAACTTCGCGGCGCGAGCCAGGTCCAGAGCAGAAAGGCAAGCACGCCTGCCAGCAGCGCCGCCGCCAGCCAGCGATTGGCAGCCGGCGGCAGGTAATTGATCAGGCTGATGGCGTCGGGCGCGCAAAACAGGCTGAGCGCCAGCGCCGTCAGGTTGCCGAGCCAGAACGTCAACCCGGTCAGGAAGCTGATGTTCGCCACGTCGAAAACGCCGAGGCCGTGGCGCGAATAGACCCGATAGCGGATCACCGGCGCGATCAGTGCCACCGCTCCGACACCATGGGCAATCGGGTAGCTGGTGAAACTGGCAAGCGCGGCGATCCGGTAGGGAACGTCGGCACGCCCGATCGTGCGCAGCGCCAGCAGGTCGTAGAGGGTCAGGCTGGCGTAGGAGACCGCCACCAGAATTAACGACACGACGATCACGCCGGGGCTGGTCTGCCGGACCACCGCGAAGACCTCGTCGTAGTTGACGTTCTTGAGCGCATGCATCAGCGCGAAGATGGCCGCCGCCGCGATGGCAAGGCTGACGACCACACCCAGGCCCTTCAGGCGGGCGTGGCTGCGGGGTGTCTTTTGCAGCACAATGGCCTTCAGGGGTGCATCCATCCAGGCGGCAACACCGTCTATTGCGCCGGTTGATTCGGGTGGTCGACATCTCCCATTGGCATGTTGATGTGACAGCCACGTTACGCGCCCCACGGAGGCATCATGGAATCGGCTGCTACCGAATGACGCCAATGCGTTTCATGAGGAAATAGGCGACGAGCGACGCCAGAGCCATCAGCAGCGCCGTGCCCAGGAACGCCGCCTCGAAATCGGTAAACGGCAGGCCCTTGATGTTCATGCCGAAGACGCCGGTGACAAGCGTCGGCGGCAACAGCAGCGCTGTCATGATCGAAAGCACTCTGATGTTATTGTTGCCCTGTTCCTCGATCTTCAAATGCAGTTCTTCCTGCAACAACCGGCTGCGTTCGCGCATCTCCACGATGGTGTGGTCGAGGTCATCGAGCCGCTGGGCCAGCTTGCCGGCACGAAACTGCAATGCGGGCTTGAGATTGCCGGGACTCCTTTGTTCGAGCCGGTGGAAGATGATCCGCAATCCCGAAAGCTGGCGATGCAGGCGCACGCAGGTGCGGCGCAAACGGCCCAGACTCTGGCGCAAATCGGTCGCGGTGTCGGCCAGTACCTGCTCCTCGAGTTCGTCGAGGTTGTGCGCCACGCGATCGGCGACTTGATCCATCGTGTCGGCGACATTCTCGACGATGGTCTCAAACAGCGCCGCCACGCTTTCGATGCGTTGGCCGCCTTCAAGCGCGCGGCGCGTGGCATCGACCGCGCAAAGCGCATGATGCCGGCCGCTCACCAGAAGCTGCTCTGTCATGATGAAGCGAAGATGTCCGGTATCCTCCGTCGCCTCGCCGATCTCGCGCCGCAGGTCCGAGATCACGCCATACACACATCGGTCAAGGGTGTGGACGTGCTGATAGGTGTCCTTCGACAGCAGGAGACTCCCTGCCTGGGGCGGCACCTGGAGGTTCGCGGAAGTCAGCCATTGCAGCGCCCGCACGTCCGCCAGATTGAAGTGCAGCCAGAGCAGCCCGTCATGGGAAAGCGCGATCGGCTGATCGACCGGGAGACTTTCCGGACTTCCATCCGCATGGATGCGGAAGGCGGTGACCAGACCCGGAATAGGCGCGGTCGCCCCCGACGACCGCACCCCGGCATCGCCGGCAATGTCGGAGACTGGCGCTTTAGCTCGCATTGGACACCGCAGATTCCGGCCGGAGCAGGACATCGCGAAGCAAACCTGCAAGACGCGACGATTCCCGGGCAAGCCACTCCGGCCCGGCCAACTCCCGAAAACGGCCCCATAGAATGACATTTTTGTTACAGGAATGTGTCACGACGGCAGGTCGGTGGCACCCGGCACGATCTCTCAGTAGCGCTCCGGCACGTACATATCGGGCGGAATCGGACCGCGACTGTAATCCGGGTTGTAAATTCGCGGCGGCAGAACCACGGGCTCATGCCCGATTTCGGCGTATGGAATCTGTTCGAGCAAATGTGCGATGCAGTTCAACCGCGCCTTCTTCTTGTCAACCGCCTGCACCACATACCACGGCGCTTCCGCGATGTGGGTCCGCTCCAGCATCGCCTCCTTGGCCTTGGTGTACTGTTCCCATCGGCTGCGCGATTCCACATCCATCGGACTGAGCTTCCACTGCTTGAGCGGATCGTGAATTCGCATGGTGAAACGCAGATGCTGCTCCTCGTCGGTAATCGAGAACCAGTACTTGATCAGAACGATGCCGGAGCGCACCAGCATACGCTCGAACTCCGGCACCGATCGGAAGAATTCCTCGACATCGTCCTCGGTGCAGAATCCCATCACGCGCTCGACGCCGGCGCGGTTATACCAGCTGCGGTCGAACAGCACGATCTCGCCACCGGCCGGCTGGTGCGAGACGTAGCGCTGGA
Source organism: Bradyrhizobium sp. (assembly GCA_030681365.1). GTDB lineage: Bacteria > Pseudomonadota > Alphaproteobacteria > Rhizobiales > Xanthobacteraceae > Bradyrhizobium. The sequence goes on along the minus strand of JAUXWH010000107.1, from coordinate 31,517 downwards.
AATACCATTGCGTGCGCTCACGCTCGCTCGGCGCGGGCAGTGCAGCGACGCGGCAGATCCGCGGATTGAGTCGCTGGGTGATGCGCTTGATGACGCCGCCCTTGCCGGCCGAATCGCGCCCCTCGAAAATTACCACCACCTTGAGCTTGTGGTGCTGCACCCAGCTCTGCAATTTCACCAGTTCGCCCTGCAGCCGGAACAGCTCCTTGAAATAGACCCGCCGGTCGACGGTCTCACTCGCGGTATGCGTCGAGAACTCGTTGGTCAGGGCATCGAGCCGGTCGTCATCGATCTCGAGTTCCAGCTCTTCATCGAAGCTGTCCATGAATTCACTGTGAATGCGGTCATGGATGGGCTTTTCGGTCATGGACAACTCCAACTGCAGACAGACCGTGTTCAGCGGTGCGGGTTGCTTCTGAGCGTCAATCCTTGAACGATGGATTTGAAGGTTGGATGACAGCGGTTCGCGCGGCACCGCGATTCCTAGACATTCCTGATGACCCGCAGAAATTCCCGCGCATGATCCTCGGCACTGCCGACATTCATGATGGTAAAATCCGGTCTGGCCGCCGCATCATCGACGGCGCGGTACAGCCTGTTCGCGATCCGTCCGTCGCTGCCGCGCGCCCGCGCGGCAAGACGCTGGCTGAGAATTTCGGATGGCGCCGTGATCGAGACCACGACGACGTCGGCATAGGCGCGGCGCATTGCCTCGACGACCGTGCGCGATACGTTGGCGACGACCGCGCGCCCGGCGCCGATCTGGTCGTCAATCGCGCGCCGCAACGCATAGCAATGGCCATGCGCTTGCCAATGAACCGCAAATTCACCTTGCGCCCGGGCCTGCGCAAAGGCTTCCAGGCTCACCTGCTCATTGTCTTCGAAGGATGAAGGCTCCCGCGTGACCACACGGCGCGGAAAAACGATAGTGCCGTCATCGGCGCTGGCGGCCCGGGCCAACCCGATCAACGTGTCCTTGCCGGCGCCGCTCGGCCCGACGACCAGCACCAGCCGGCCGGGCCCGATCCCAGTGGCGGTCCGATGGCTAGATATCGTCGGCTGTTCCGTCACGCCACGCGATGTCCTTCACGCCATACGCTGCGCACCACCGGAATGTCGCGAGCGACATGGACGCGGATCAGGTCGGCGCGCTTGCCCACCGCGATCTCGCCGCGATCGGCAAGCCCGACGGCTTCGGCTGGCGTCCTGGTGACGGTGCGGACCGCGGAGGCGAGGTCGATGGCCGGGACACGCTGCGGCAATTGCAGCGCGGCCATCAGGAGGCTGGAGGGAATGTAGTCGGACGACAGGATGTCCAATAGCCCCTCGCGGGCGAGATCGACCGCGGCGATGTTGCCGGAATGCGAGCCGTTGCGCACCACATTGGGCGCGCCCATCAGGATGCCGATGCCGGCCTGGTGCAATCCATGTGCGGCTTCCATCGTGGTCGGAAACTCCGCCACCGAAATGCGATCCTTGATGGCGTCGGCAACGTTCTCGTCGGTGGTGTCGTCATGGCTGGCCAACGGGATATTGTATTGGTGCGCCAGCGCCACGATCTCGCGCATGTTGGTCGCGGCATAGGCTTTCTGATAGGCAAACCGCCGTGCGAACAGCGTGTCGAGTTCGGCATCGGTCATGCCGGCGCCCTTGCCGCGGTAGTAATCGCGCAGCTTGCCTTCGTCGCGAAACTGGCGTTGTCCCGGCGTATGGTCCATCAACGACATCAGGCGAATGTCCGGCCGCCCGATCAGCTCCTTGGCCTCCTCGACCACGCTTGGCATCGGAATTTCGCAGCGCAGATGCAGGAAATGATCTGCGCGGAGCAGGTTGGCATCACGCGCCGCTGAGATCGCCTCGGCCAGCACGCCTGCCCTGCCGTCGACATCCTCGGCGCCGTCCTCGCGCCAGACCCGCAACGAATCCAGCACCGTGGTGATGCCCGACGTCGCCAGCTGCGCGTCATAGGAGACGACGGACGCGATAGGATCCCAGAACACTTTTGGGCGCGGCACGTAATGCGCTTCGAGATGATCGGTGTGCAGTTCGATCAGGCCGGGCATGACCAGATCGCCCGCGGCGTCCTCGCTGCCGGCGGGGGCGTTCCCCTCGCCAAATCCGGCGATACGGCCATCCGAAACGGCGATCCAGCCGCGCTCGATCACGCGGTCCGCCAGAACAATCCTGGCGTTGCCGATAACGGTTTCGGACCCGGTCGAAGTCATGTCAATGTTCTCTCTTCAAGCGGCTGATGCAAACGACGTCACGTCGACGATGCGGTCGGCGATCAGATGGCGGATTTCGTCGTCATGGACGATGGCGACCATGGCGACGTCGGCACGTTTCTTCTGCTCGATCAGTTCGACCACGACCGCGCGGTTGGCGGCATCGAGCGAGGCGGTCGGCTCGTCCAGCAGCAGGATCGGCAGATCGGAGATGAAGCCGCGCGCGATGTTGACGCGCTGCTGCTCGCCACCCGAAAAGGTCGAGGGCGGTAGCGCCCACAGCCGCTCCGGAATGTTGAGCCGGCGCAGCAGCTGCCCTGCCCGCTCCTGCGCCTCGGAACGCGCCGTTCCGTTCGATATCAGCGGCTCGGCCACCACATCGATGGTGGCCACCCGCGGCACCGCCCGCAGGAACTGGCTGACATAGCCTATCGTGGCGCGGCGCACGCTGAGGATCTGTCGCGGCTCGGCGCCGGCGAGATCGACCACCACGCCCTGGTGGCGGATGCCGATGCGGCCGCCATCGCAGCGGTAATTGCCGAAGATCATCTTCAGGATCGAGGATTTGCCCGCACCGGACGGGCCCGACAGCACTACGCACTCGCCAGGCTGGACCTGAAAGGTGACGCCACTCACGACCGGCAGCTCGATCCCGCCCTGCAAATGCATGGTGAAGGTTTTTTCCGCACGGCTGATATCGATCATCGCGGTCATCGGCATGGCAGTCATAGGTTTGGGCTCACGCTGGCAGGATCGAGGAAACGAGCAGCTGGGTATAGGGCTCACGGGGATCGTCCAGCACCTGGTCGGTCAGCCCGGTCTCGATGACCCGGCCGCCCTTCATCACCATCACCCGGTGCGACAACAGCCGCGCCACCGCGAGATCATGGGTGACGACGATGGCGGCAAGGCCGAGCTCGCTGACAAGATTGCGCATCAGATCGAGCAGCCGCGCCTGCACCGAGACGTCGAGCCCGCCGGTCGGCTCATCCATGAACACCAGCCGCGGCTCGGTGACCAGGTTGCGCGCGATCTGCAGCCGCTGCCGCATGCCGCCGGAATAGGTCCGTGGCGCATCGTCGATGCGCCCGACGTCGATCTCGACGCGTTCCAACCACGATGTTGCGGTGTCGCGGATGCGGCCGTAGTGGTTCCAGCCCACCGCCATCAGCCGTTCGCCGACATTGGCGCCGGCCGACACTGCCATCCGCAGTCCCAGCACGGGGTCCTGATGCACATAGCCCCAGTCGGTGCGAAGCAGGAAGCGGCGCTCGGCTTCGCCAAGTGCCGCCAGATCCCGCATCACCCCGTCGCGCATCCGGTACGATACCTTGCCGGCGCTCGGGGACAGCTGTGCCGACAACAGCTGCAGCAAGGTCGATTTGCCCGATCCGGATTCGCCGACGATCGCCAGCACTTCGCCGGGGTAAAGCGCAAAGGACACGTCGCGGCAGGCGCTGAGCCGGCCATAGCTCTTGCCGAGGCCATCGGCCAGCAGCAGCGGCTGGTCGTTGTCCTGCACGGCGATTTTGCTGTCAGCCATGCGGCCGCTCCTTGTGCGGGGCAGCACTTTCGCTGCCGCGATGACCCTGCGCCTGGCGGTTCTCGCAATAGTCGGTGTCGGAGCAGACGAACATCCGGCTGCCCTGGTCGTCGGTGACGATTTCGTCGAGATAGGAATCATCGGCGCCGCACAGCGCACAGGGCGCGTCGAAGCGGTAGCGCGTGAACGGATGATCCTCGAAATCGAGCGACACCACCGAGGTGTAAGGCGGGATTGCGTAGATGCGCTTTTCGCGGCCGGCGCCGAACAGCTGCAGCGCCGGACAATTGTCCATCTTCGGATTGTCGAATTTGGGCGTCGGCGACGGGTCCATCACGTAGCGTGCGTTGACCTTCACCGGATAGGCATAGGACGTGGCGATATGCCCGAAGCGGGCGATGTCCTCGTAGAGCTTGACGTGCATCAGGCCATATTCGCCGAGCGCATGCATGCGCCGGGTCTCGGTCTCACGCGGCTCGAGGAAGCGCAGCGGCTCCGGGATCGGGACCTGATAGACCAGCACCTGCCCGCCATGCAGCGGCGCTTCCGGAATGCGGTGCCTGGTCTGGATCACGGTGGCGTCCGCCGTGGCGGTCGTGGTGGCAACACCGGCGGTCCTGGCGAAGAACTTTCGGATCGAAATCGCGTTGGTGGTGTCGTCGGAACCCTGATCGATCACCTTCAGCACATCGGCCGGCCCGAGGATCGCCGCGGTCACCTGCACGCCGCCGGTGCCCCAGCCGTAAGGCATCGGCATTTCGCGGCTGGCGAACGGCACCTGGTAGCCGGGGATGGCGATCGCCTTCAGGATGGCGCGGCGGATCATCCGTTTTGTCTGCTCGTCCAGATAGGCAAAATTGTAGACCGGCGCGTTCATTCCGCGGCCTCCTGCATCGGCGCTGCGGTGTCTGTCGCCGCTTCCGAAAACTCCTTGCGCAACTTGCGCAACAGGCCGAGTTCGGACTGGAAGTCGACATAATGCGGCAGCTTGAGATGCTCGACGAAGCCGGTCGCCTGCACATTGTCGGAATGCGACATCACGAACTCTTCGTCCTGGGCCGGCGCGATGATCTCCTCGCCGAGTTCGCGGGCCCGCAGGCTGCGGTCGACCAGCGCCATCGACATGGTCTTGCGCTCCGACTGCCCGAAGGCTAAGCCGTAGCCCCGCGTAAAACACGGGGCTTCCGTCGCCGAGCCCTTGAACTGGTTGACCATCTGGCATTCGGTCAGTGTGACCGCGCCGAGCGGCACCGCGAAACCGACGTCCTCGGCCATGAACTCCACCTCGACCTCGCCGAGCCGGATTTCGCCGGCGAACGGGTGGCTGCGGCCGTACCCGCGCTGCGTCGAATAGCCGAGCGCCAGCAGAAAACCCTCATCGGCGCGCGCCAGATTCTGCAGCCGCAGATCGCGATCGGCGGGAAAGCTCAGCGGCTCGCGAGTGAGATCGCCCACAGCCGAATCCGCGTCCACTTGCGGCGAAGGCTCGATCAGGCCGTCGCGGCCGAGAATGTCGGTGACGCGCGGCATGGTCGCGGCCGATGCTTCCGCGGTCGCGGGCGCCTCGGGCTCTGAACCTTCCGCCAGTCGCGGATCGAGCAGGCGGTGGGTGTAATCGAAGGTCGGTCCGAGGATCTGGCCGCCCGGAATGTCCTTGAAGGTCGATGAGATGCGGCGGCGCACCCGCATCTGGCCGGTATCGACCGGTTCGGTGGCGCCGAAACGCGGCAAGGTGGCGCGGAAGGCGCGGATCAGAAAGATCGCCTCGATCATGTCGCCGCGCGCCTGCTTCAGCGCCAGCGCTGCAAGCTCGCGGTCATAGAGCGAACCCTCGGTCATGATGCGATCGACGCCGAGGCTGAGTTGCCCGGAGATCTGGGCGAGCGAGAGTTCGGGAACGTCGCAATCGCCGCGCCGTTCATGCGCCAGCAGGCGATGGGCGTTCTCGATGGCGCGCTCGCCTCCCTTGACGGCGACATACATGCTTCAGTCTCCCTTCGCGGCAAGCCGCGTGGTTCTGGGTATCGCGACAACGGCATCGTCGGCCACCAGCACGAGGTCGATGCCGCGCGGAAACAGCGAGGCGTTGACGGCAAGCCGATCGAACAGGTCCGCGGGTTGGAGCGTGGCCCGCAACACCGCGGTGCCGTCGATGCCGGGACCGCGCAATTCGAAAGCGGTGCCCTGGGTCAGGCTCTCGACCTGCAGGATCACCGTCGTCGAACGATCGGGATATTCGTTGCTGCCGAGGGCAAAACGGTCGAGTGCCGGGAGCGCCCGCGCATCGCCAACGAGAGCAAAACTGCAGATCGACGAATCCGCGATGACAGGCGCGCCGGTATGAAACTTGAGCCATTTGCCGACGTCCGGCGTCCCCGACATCAGCGGATCGAGCCAGACCGGCGTATCATGGTCGAACAATGTAAGGGCGATGGCGGCGGCGCCGCGCATCATGGCGCCAGGGACGCCGGATCCGGCCGTGACGCGCTGAACGCTGCCCGGGCGGGCCATCGCATCCATTACCGAACGGAAGGTCGCCTGCGCTGAAAGAACCTTGTCCGCAAAACCGGCAGGCAGTTCGGCAACCGTCGTCATCGCTCAGCCCTCACCGCGCACCATCGTGTAAAAATCGACCCGCGTCGCTGCGGTCTCCGCGGCCCTGCGGTCGCGTTCGGCGACCAGCACGGTACGAAGCGGCGTCAGCACGCTTTCCTCAACCGCCTGCGAAAATTCATTCGACTGCACCAATGCGTCGCATAGTGCGATCATCTGCGCCTTTTGCCTGTCACGGCCGAGTACATAGCCGAAGCCGACCTCACCGGTCGCAAGCCGCACCGCGGCGCGCGAAACCGTGGCCTCGCCGAGATTGAACGGCGCGCCGTCACCGCCGATGCGGCCGCGCAGCATCACCAGCCCGTTCTCAGGCTCGCGCAGGTTTTCGAAAGGCGGCAACGCGATCGGGTCGAGACGACGGGCAATCTCTGCCGCATCGGCATGCGCCAGCACCGCCATCGCGGCCTTGCGCTGCGCCTGTTTGCCGTTGTCGCCCGCGACGGTCATGTCAACCTTCAGATCAGTCTTGCTGGAATCAAGTTGTCTATGTTAGTAGACAACTTGATAACGAAGCGCCATGACTATTTCGTGACATCAGGATGATTTTTCCAATGCCCCTGCCCGGATTTTTCGCGCCATGAGCCTGCAGGACGCAGTTTCCGGCGTGGCGTTGTGGCGGCAGGTCGCCGACGGCATCGAGCGCGGCATCGCCGACGGCCGCTTCGCCGCCGGCGAGCGGCTGCCGGGCGAGACCGAAATCGCCGAGACCTACCGCGTCAACCGCCACACCGTGCGCCGGGCGCTGGCGGCGCTGGCGGAGCGCGGCCTGGTGCGCGCCGAGCGCGGCAGCGGCACCTACGTGGAAGCGCCGCGTATCGCCTACCCCTTGCGTTCGCGCACGCGGTTCTCCGAGATCGTCGGCGCCGGCGGCCGCGAGCCGCGCGGCCAACTGATCGACGCTTCCGAAGAGCCGGCAACCCGGGAACTGGCGAAGCAACTTGGCCTGAAGACCGGAACGCCGCTGGTCAGGATCGATGCGCTGCGGCTGGCCGACCGCACGCCGATTTGCGTCGGCACCACCTGGCTCGCGGCAGCGCGCTTCCCCGACGCCGGGCGGATCTATGAGCGGGTGCGATCGACTACCAAATTGCTGGCACATTACGGCATCCGTGACTATCGCCGGGCCTCCACCCGCGTCTCTGCCGCCATTGTCGACGCCGCGGACGCGATTAAGCTCGACCTCGCGCTCGGGCGCCCGGTTCTGGTGGTCGACAGCACGGACGTCCATGCCGACGGCGAGCCGCTGCTGACCACACGCGCGCGCTTCGCCGCCGAGCGCATCGAATTTCTGGTCGAGAACGGCTAGCCGCGCCTCAGGCCACCGCGACGGCTGGGCGGATCGAGCGCACGATCATACCAGCGCCTGACGGATCCGGGCGCTGATAAGATCGAGCACCATCACGGTGACGACCACGATGATGATCTGCGCGGCCGTATCGGCGTACTGAAAACTCCGAATGCTCTCATACAGGGTCTGGCCGATGCCGCCGGCTCCGACGATGCCGAGCGTCGTCGCCGAGCGCACGTTGGTCTCGAGCCGGTAGAGCGTGAACGAACTCCACAGCGGCATCACCTGCGGGATGACGCCGAAGATCACTTCCTGCACGCGCACCGCGCCGGTGACGCGAATGCCTTCCACGGGCCGCGGGTCGACCGCTTCAACCGCCTCGGAAAACAGCTTGGCGAACACGCCGAGATTATGAATGAACAGCGCCATCACGCCGGCGAACGGGCCCAGGCCCACCGCCACGACGAACAGCAGCGCGAACACGATCTCGTTGATGGCGCGGCAGGAATCCATCAACCGGCGAACCGGCTGCACAATCCACGCCGGACAGATATTGGCGGAGCACAGAATTGAAAACGGAATACCGAACACGACGGCCAGGGCGGTACCCCAGATCGCAATCTGGATGGTCACCACCATGTCGGCGATGTACTGCCGCCATTCGTGAAAATTCGGATGGAGAAAGGCGCTGCCGAACTCGGCCATGTTGCGCCAGTCGGTGAACAGCGCCGACACACGGAACATTTCGGCCGGAGCCCAACTCCAGGCCAGCAAGGCGAAAACGAGCGCCCAGCCCAGCCAGCCGCGCACCCGTCGGGCGAATGGATAAACCGGGACTGCAGGATTCTGGGCCTGCCGCGATGGCTGGTTGTCGAGGGGAGCGACGATGTCTGTCATGGCCTGTTCTGTCATGGCCTCAAATGCCCGAGTACCAAAATGCCGAAGGGCGCCGGACCGCTGCGGCCGGCGCCCTCGTCAGCATTAGTGGGTCGGCGTTGTCGCGGCATTAGCCGCCAGGTCGCCGATCAGCTTCTTGAGCTTGGCCTGATCGTTGGCCTTGTCTGCCCCGAAGAACGGCGCGACCTGCTTCGTGAACGCGCCATGCTCGGCCTTGGCAGCCGCTTCGTCGTACTTTTTGATGTCGGCCTCGAGCGGCGCGACCTGGGCGGCCTTTTCTTCCGCCGACAGCTTGGCGTCGCCCTTGATCTTCATGATCGACTTGTTGGCTTCGAGAACGCGGATCGGGAGCAACTGGTCGTTCGACGACGGAATGAACGGCGCCCATTGCAGGCCGGCCATGATCTTCTTCGCGGAAGCGATTTCTTCAGGCGTTCCGATGCGACCATAGCTCATGACCCAGGTATAGAGCTTGGTCTTGACGTCCACGTCCAGATCCTTGCGCCAGACCAGCGGATCGCTCGGAATCAGCGGCGAAGTCCAGATCACCCGGATATTCTTGCGGGCTTCGGGAGCGGTTATTTCCAGGCGGCGCAGGTTTTCGCTGTTGTTGGTCGCGACATCGAGCTGCTTGTTGGCCACCGCCATGCCGTTCGCCTCATGCGACGCATTGCGCACGGTCTTGAAGCAGGCCTTCGGATCGATGTTCTTGGCCGCAAAAATATAGCTGGTCGGGACCAGGAAGCCGGAGGTGGAGTTCGGATCGCCGATGCCGAAGTTGATCGACTTGTCGCATTTGAGCACGTCGTCGAGGTTCTTGATCGGCGAGTCCTTGTGGACGAGGAGGTGCGACCAGTAACCGGGATTGCCGTCCGAATCCACGGACTTCGCAAAAATCTCCCCGTTCGAACGGTTGGCGGCCTCCATCGCCGACTTGTTGCCAAACCATGCCACCTGAACCTTCTTGAAGCGCATGGCTTCGATCACGCCGGCATAGTCGGAAGCGTAGAAGGCGTTGACCTTGAAGCCGGTCCCCTTGGCCATCGCCTGGAGGAACGGATCCCAGACCGTCTTGAGATTGGTGCTCGCTTCGGTGGCAATGATGCCGAAATTGAGTTCGGTGGTCTCGGCGCGGGCAACCTTGACCGAAACGCCCGCCGCCATGGCCAGCGCCGCGGCGATCAGAACTAGCTTACGCATGTCGCTTCTCCTGTTTGAATTCGTTGCATTTTCGGGTGCGTGAAACGCGAGGTCGCACTTCAGGCGGACAGCCGCTCGATCTCAAAAGCGGCGGGCTTCGCCGGCATGCGCGCTACCGACAGTTCATCGCTGTCGCGGCTCTCTTGCGCGCCCCGCGCCTGCGCCTCGAACGAGGGCAGAAAAAGCTCCTCGGACTCGGCGCCGTAGATCTGATTGAGGAAGGCCGGCGTCAGTGCGCTGGAAGGGCCGTCATAGGCGACCTTGCCGGACTTGAGCGCGACCGTGCGCGCGCAGTACTTCAGGGCGTATTCGACCTGATGCAGCGAGATGAACACGGTAAGCCCGTCATTGCGGTTCATATCGGCAAGCAGATCCATGACGCGACGGGCCGAGGCCGGATCGAGCGAGGCGATCGGTTCGTCCGCGATCAACAGTTCGGCCCCCTGCACCAGCGAACGCGCGATGGCCGCGCGCTGCTGCTGGCCGCCGGACAGTTCGCTGGCGCGCTTGAGCGCATGTTCCGCGATGCCGACACGAGCCAGCGCCTGCATGGCCTCGCGCTTGTCGGCCTCGCTGAACTGCCCGAGCGTTCCGCGCAGGATCGGCAATCGCCCCAGTAGTCCGAAGCAGACGTTGGTCAGCACCGAAAGCCGCGGCACCAGATTGAATTGCTGGAAGATCACGCCGATGCGGGCGCGCAGGCCGCGGTTCTTGTTGAGGCGGCCGTCCCGCTGGATCGCCTCGCCCATGACCGAGATTCGGCCGGCGCCGCCGTTGCGGCCGCCGTCGATCGGCGTCAGCCCGGCAATCGCACGGATCAAGGTCGACTTGCCCGAGCCGGACGCGCCGATCAGCGCGACCATTTCGCCGCGCCGCAACGACAGCGTGACGCCGTCCAGCACCGGCACGCCACGCTGGTAGGATTTCGAGATATCCCTGGCATCGATCATGGCGTGCGATGTCAAAGCGGTACCCTCCTGATGTGTCTGGCGGTTCGATCGCTAACAACGGCCTGTGACAGTCAGATGAATGGCAGGGTGGTTTTCCAACGCTTGCTGCGGCGAACAGGATCGACCTCCTGCCGCCGTTGGTTGTCATTCATCCGTCATGATGTCGTCATCAAGCCAATCGATGACCAGCAGCAGGATTCATCGCCCGTGGAAGCTCGCATGACCGGCAAAATGCTCTCGATCGACCCGACCATCGACCTATCCGCGCAATTGCACGACACGCGACTCGGCGCCTATTGCGAGATCGGCGCGCGCACGATCCTGCATGAGGTGACGATGGACGACTATTCCTACGTCGTGAACGACGCGCAGATCACCTACAGCACGATCGGGAAGTTCTGCTCGATCGCGGCCATGACGCGAATCAATCCGGGCAATCACCCGATGCAGCGGGCGTCGCAGGCCCACTTCACCTATCGCGCCAGCGCGTATTTCCCGGGAGAAGCCGACGAGGCGGAGTTTTCCGCATGGCGGCGCGAACACCACGTTCATATCGGCCACGACGTCTGGATCGGGCACGGCGCCGTTGTGCTGCCCGGCCGCAACATCGGCACCGGCGCGGTGATCGCCGCGGGCGCCATCGTGACCAAGGATGTCCCGGCCTACACCATCGTCGCGGGAAATCCGGCGCGGATCATCAAGCGGCGGTTCCCGGAAGACATCGCCAATCGGCTCGCCGCGCTGGCGTGGTGGAACTGGGACCACGAGACGCTACGCCGCGCCCTGCCCGATTTCCGCAAATTGACGATCGAGGAATTTCTTGAAAAGCATGAGGTTACGGCCACCCCTGGGCGTTCGCACGCCATGCGTGCCGCGTCATGACGAACCTGTCGATTGACGGCGGCCGGGCTCTTCTCGGCAACGAGTTTCACGAAACCTCGTTGCGAATCGCCGGGCGTGAAATCAGCGCCATGGATTCGGATCGCGGGCATGGTTCGATCGGCATCGATGCAAGCGGCCTGATGGTGCTGCCGGGCATCGTCGATCTGCACGGCGACGCGTTCGAGCGGCAGATGATGCCGCGCGCCGGCGTCGATTTTCCCGTTGATGTGGCCCTGATCGACAGCGACCGGCAGGCGATCGCCAATGGCATCACCACGGTATTTCACGCCACGACCTGGTCGTGGGAGCCTGGCCTGCGGAGCGCGGATAATGCGCGAAAACTGCTCGAGGCCGTCGAGGCGCTGCGGCCGCAATTGGCGGCGGACACCCGTTTCCACCTGCGCCACGAGACCTACAACCTCGATGCCGAAGCGGAAATCGGCCAATGGCTGTCCGACGGGCGGATTGATCTGTTCGCGTTCAACGACCACATGGATTCCACCGTCGCGAGCCTGACCAAGCCGCAAAAGCGCAGTCGCATGGTCGAACGCACCGGTCTTTCCAGCGAGGCATTCGACGCTCTGGTGGCGCGCGTGGTGTCCCGCGGTCACGACGTCCCGGCATCGGTCGCACGGCTGGCCGGGATGGCGCGAGCGGCCGGCATCCGCATGCTGTCGCATGACGATGAAAGCCCGGCGATGCGCCGGGCATTTCGGGATCAGGGCGTCGGAATCGCCGAATTCCCCGTCAACGAGGAGACCGCGTGCGAAGCCGCCGCATCAGGCGATTTCATCGTGTTCGGCGCGCCCAATGTCGTGCGCGGCGGCAGCCATACCGGGTGGACCAAGGCGGCCGATATGATCGCCAAAGGGCTGTGCTCCATCCTGGCGTCCGATTACTACTATCCCGCGCCATTGCTGGCGGCCTTCCGCCTCGCCGCCGACGGCGTGCTGCCGCTGGCGCAAGCCTGGCACCTGATCTCGTCGGCGCCGGCCATGGCCGCGGGGCTCACCGATCGCGGCGTCCTCGCCGCGGGCCGGCGCGCCGACATCATCCTGCTCGATGACGCCGTGCCGCTTCGACCGCGAATTGCCGGCGTCATCGCTGCGGGACGCCTGGTTCATCTTGCCGACGCCGACCGCCTGATCCGGTCCCCAGCCGCGCCGCGCAGGGCTGTTGCGGCGGCGTGAAGCGGCTCTATGGTGCTGATATGGCCGACTATCCGCGCTACGCGATCTACTACGTCCCGGCACCCGACAGCGGCCTGCATCGCTTCGGCGCGCACCTGATCGGTTATGACGCCTTCAGCGGCGAGGACCTGCCCTTTCCGGACGGTATCCTGCAGGCGGCGACGGATTGGCGCGAGCAAACCGGCGATCCCCGCAAATACGGCTTCCATGCCACCCTGAAGGCGCCGATGTCGCTGGCGCCCGGCAAGACCGAGGTCGAGCTTCTCGCCGCTTGCGCCGCGTTCGCCGCGACGCCCCGGCCCATTCCGGTGATTCGACCTGTTGTCGGCTCGATCGAGGGCTTTATCGCGCTGGTCCCGGCCGAGCCGCTGCCGGAACTGATCCGGCTCGCGGCCGATTGCGTCAGCGAATTCGATTCGTTCCGCGCGCCGCTCACCGAGCAGGATCGTGCGCGGCGAAAGCCTGCGCAATTGACGGCGGCGCAGCGCGGGCATCTGGAGCGCTGGGGATATCCCTATGTGATGGACGGTTTCCGTTTTCACATGACGCTGACGGGCCGGCTCGGCGACGGTCGCCGCGAAAGCCTGTTGGCGATGCTGGCGGACCGCTTTGCGGTACTTGGTCTCGATACTCTGCTGATCGACAGAATCGCGCTTTTTCGACAAGAAACCGCTGCTTCCCGATTCCGCATCGTCGACCACTGGAAGCTGCAACGATGATCGTCTAGCTAGTTCGAGCCTTGCGGCAGCAGATTGCGCGAATGAAAGAACAGCTCGACAAGTTTTCCCCTGGCGCCAAACAGCGAGAAAATATACTCGGGGACCTCGACGTCCATCTCCGACACGACCACCTTCGCAATCCGGTCGACCCGGCTGGAGCCATGCTCCCAGATGAATCCGATGCCGAGCTGGTTGGCTACGGCTTCCAGCATGCCTTCGCGGGTGTTGACGATGATGGCCGGCTCGATCCGCAGTCCGGCCGCGCGGAACGCCTTGTCCACGACGCGCTGGGTGGAGGAATTGCGGCTGCGAAAAACCAGCGGGTATCGCGTCAGCTCGGCGACCGCCACCTGGCCCGGCCGATTGAGGGGATGTCCGGGATGACAAATCGCCACGACACGCTGCTTGAGACAAACCTCGCATCGAAACCGGCGATCCTGTGGCACCTCGGGAAGCACGGCAACGTCGACGCGCCGATCGATGACGGCAGCCATGATGTCCGACCAGTTGCCGATTTCCACGCTGATCTGGATTTTCGGATAGAGCGCCTTGAACGCGGAAATCAGCGCCATGCCGGGCATCGAGTTGCCCAGCCCCACGCGCAACTCGCCCCCCGCCAGTTCCTCGCGTTGCTCGAGAATGGCCACCGCGTCGGCTTCCATCGCCTGGATTCGGTTGGTCGCGGCGTAGAGCTGGCGGCATAGCGAAGTAGCCACCAGATTGTGGCCGTGCCGCTCGAACAGGCTGACATTGAACTCGGACTCCAGCTCCCGAACCAGCTGGGCGATCGAAGGCTGCGAGACGCCGAGACGTCTTGCCGCAGCGGAAAAATTACCGGCTTCAAACACCGCGTTTACCGCGCGCACGCGCGAAGATGTCAAAGCCATCTCGATTCAAGCCTTCAGCGCCGAGCACACCCCGAACGCCCGGAATTGCTGCAGAAGAAAATCCTGTGTTGAAGATAGGCAATTCCTTTGACTGTTATGTGACTGTCAAGCGCGGCCCCTACATCAACATCCATTGCTGCACTGCAGTGGGGGCACCGGCGACATGGCGAAGATCGAACTAAACGGGATCCGCAAGACCTTCGACCAGACGGCAATTCTCAAGGGAATTGATCTAGCGATCGAAGATGGCGAGTTCATCGCGCTGATCGGTCCTTCGGGCTGCGGCAAGTCGACATTGCTGCGCATCATTGCGGGTCTGGAGCCCCAGAGTTCCGGTGAGGTGCGTATCGACGGCGTCCAGGTCGACGGCATCAGGCCCAGCGCCCGCAACCTCGCGATGGTGTTTCAATCCTACGCGCTGTACCCGCATCTGTCCGTGTTCGACAATATCGCGGTGCCACTGCGGATGCGGCGCCATTCGGCACTGGCCCGCATGCCCCTGATCGGCAGGCTTCATCCCGAACGCGGTCGGACGGAGCGCGGCATCCGTGAGGATGTCGAGCGCGTTGCCGCCCAGCTCGAACTCGCCGCCCTGCTCAAGCGCAAACCGGGACAATTATCCGGTGGCCAGCGCCAGCGCGTCGCGGTCGGCCGCGCCATCGTGCGCCAACCCCTGGGCTTCCTGTTCGACGAACCGCTGTCAAATCTCGACGCCAAGCTGCGGGTGCATATGCGCGCGGAACTGGCCCAGCTGCATCGCCAGCTGAAGGCCACTTTTGTTTACGTCACCCACGACCAGGCCGAGGCGATGACGATGTCGAGCCGTATCGCCGTCATGATCGAGGGCAACGTCGTCCAGATCGGCACCCCTGCCGAAGTCTATGAGAACCCCCGGGACATCCGCGTCGCGGAATTCGTCGGCAGTCCCAAGATCAACGCCATGCCGGGTGTCATCCGCGAGGACCGCGGCCTGGAGGTGCTGGGACGGCAGCTTCGCCTCGGCACGGCGGCCGCGGCGGGCCGCTGCACGGTCTGTGTGCGTCCGGAGCGCATGGAGATCGGTCCCGGCCCGGGCACCATTGCCGGCATCGTGACGCATCTCGAGCACCTCGGCGCCGAGGCCTTCATTCACGTCAAGGTCGATCGCATCGACCTGCCCTTGCTCGCGCGGGTCAGCCCCGACCAGCAGTTGCCGGAGATCGGCAGCGCCATCCACCTCGGCTTTTCCGACAACGCCGTCAGGGCATTCGACGCCGCCGGCAAACGCATCGATGTCGCGGTGCCGGCTCGCAGCGAGCGCGTCCGGGAGAAAGCCCTTGGCTGACACCCTCACCGCAAGGGCGATGCCAGCCGGACGCCGTGCGGCCGTAACCATGCCGGCACGGTCGCAAGGCCACAACCGTCCGCGACCTGCGTTGGCCATGGTGGCGCCGGCTTTCATCCTGATGTTTCTTCTCTTGCTCGGGCCGCTGCTTGGCGTCATTGCGCTGTCGTTCACCGACTACCAGCTCGGAAGTCCCTCGTTCTCCTGGATCGGCCTTTCGAACTATCAGGACATGTTCGGCGACCGGGTGTTCTGGCTCTCGCTGCGGAACACGCTGACCTATGTCGCGATCGTGGTGCCGGCGGCGGTGGCCCTGGGGCTCGCCGTGGCGCTTCTGATCGAAAGCGGCGGTTCCTTGCGGACCTGGTACCGCACCATCTACTTCCTGCCTGTCATGGCGACGTTGATCGCGATGTCGATCGTCTGGGAATTCATGCTGCATCCGCAGTTCGGCCTGATCAACGGGCTGCTGCACGGCATCGGGCTCGAGGGTTTCAGCTGGCTGCAGGACCGCCGCACCGCGCTTTACGCGCTCTGCGTGATCGGTATCTGGCAGGCGCTCGGCTTCAACATGGTGCTGTTTCTCGCCGGCCTCGTTTCAATCCCCCGGCAGCTCTACGACGCCGCCGAGATCGACGGCGCCCACAGCGCCTGGGCCCGGTTCCGGCTGGTGACCTGGCCGATGCTGGGACCGACCACCGTGTTCGTGGTCGTCATCACCGGGATCCGCTCGTTCCAGGTGTTCGACACCGTCCACGTCCTGACCAAGGGCGGTCCCTCGAAGTCCTCCGAAGTGCTGATCCACACCATGTATATCGAGAGCTTTGAATTTTTCCGCTCCGGCTACGGCGCCGCCCTGACGGTGGTGTTCCTGGCATTCGTGCTGTTGCTGACGCTGGTCAAGTCGGCGTTGGCGAACCGCGGAGTGCATTACGCATGACGCCGCGCCATCGCTCCCTCGTCTGGTCCGCTACCCGGCATTTGCTGCTCTTGTGCGGCGCCGTGTTCATTCTGCTGCCGTTTGTCTGGATGATCTCGACGGCGTCGAAACCGCAGACCGAGATCTTCACCAAGAGCATTCACTTCATTCCGCAGACCTTCGCGCTGTGGGACAATTTTGCGACCGCCTTCGGCAAGGCCAGTCTGTGGCGATTCCTGGTCAACGGCGTCGTGGTCACCGCGTCGATCTTCGTGCTGCAGGTGCTGATCGCGCTACCTGCCGCCTACGCGCTGGCCAAGCTGCGATTCGCCGGCCGCGAGGTGCTGTTCGCGCTGGTGCTGTTCTGCATCCTGATCCCGCCGCAGGCGACCGCGATCCCGGTGTTCCTGCTGTTTCACCAGCTCGGCATCCTCGACAGCTATGCCGCGCTGATCGTGCCGTTCACGATCTCGGCGTTCGGCATTTTCCTGATGCGGCAGTTCTTCAAGACCGTGCCGGACGACCTGATCGAGGCCGCGCGCATGGACGGCATTTCCGAGTTCGGCATCGTCTGGCGCGTGATGCTGCCGACCGCTATTCCGGCGCTCACCGCCTTCGGCATCTTCTCGGTGGTGGCGCACTGGAACGACTATTTCTGGCCGCTGATCGTACTGAACAGCGAGCATCTGCGTACCCCGCCGCTCGGCGTCGCCAGCTTCCGCAACGAGGAAGCCGGCACCAATTACGGCCCGTTGATGGCGGCCGCCATCGTCATCATCGCGCCGCTCGTCGTCGCGTTCCTGCTTGCCCAACGCCGGTTCATCGAAGGCATCACGCTGACCGGAATTAAATAGACCTCAGGTGCAATCGTAACGAAGGAGCTATCGATGTTGAAAGGACTGACTGTCGCCGCACTGGCCGTGCTTGCCGGCGCCGCCGGCGCCCACGCCCAGAGCCAGACCGAAGTGGTGCTGCAGTATCCCTACCCGGAACTGTTCACCGAAACTCACAAGAAGATCGCCGAAGAGTTCGCCAGGATCCGGCCGGACATCAAGGTCTCGATGCGCGCGCCCTACGAGTCCTACGAGGACGGCACCCAGCGCGTGCTGCGCGAAGCCGTCACCAGCCAGATGCCCGATGTCAGCTTCCAGGGCCTCAACCGCATCCGCGTCCTGGTCGACAAGAACATCCCGGCGCCGCTCGATGGCTACATCGCCGCGGAAAAGGATTTCGACAAGCAGGGTTTCCACCAGGCGATGTTCGATATCGGCACCTCCAGCGGCAAGGTCTACGCGCTGCCGTTCGCGATCTCGCTGCCGATCGTCTATGTCAACCTCGATCTCGCCAAGAAGGCCGGCGCCGATCCGGAGAAGCTGCCGACGAACTGGGACGGCATCATTGATCTCGCCAAAAAGATCAAGGCCAGCACGCCCGACGCCAACGGCATCACTTACGCCTGGGACATCACCGGCAACTGGCTCTGGCAGGCTCCGGTGTTCGCCCGCGGCGGCTCGATGCTGAACGCCGACGAGACCAAGGTGGCGTTCGACGGACCGGAAGGCCAGTTCGCCATCCGCACGCTGGCCCGTCTCGTCACCGAGGCCGGCATGCCCAACCTCGATCAGCCCGCGATGCGCGCGGCGTTCGCCGCCGGCAAAACCGGAATCCACATCACCTCCACCTCGGACCTGAACAAGGTGACGCAGATGGTCGGCGACAAGTTCAAGCTGAAGACCCACACCTTTCCGGATGTGGTGGCCACCAAGGGTCGGCTGCCCGCCGGCGGCAACGTCGTGATGATCCTCGCCAAGGACAAGGCCAAGCGCGACGCCTCCTGGGAAGTCGTGAAGTTCTGGACCGGTCCGAAGGGTGCGGCGATCATGGCCGAAACCACCGGCTACATGCCCCCCAACAAGGTCACCAACGAAGTCTACCTCAAGGACTTCTACGTCAAGAACCCGAACAACTACACGGCGGTCAAGCAGCTGCCGCTGTTGACCAAGTGGTACGCGTTTCCCGGCGACAACGGCCTGAAGATCACCGACGTCATCAAGGACCATCTCAACACGATCATCTCGGGAACGCGCACCAAGGAGCCGGATGCCGTTCTGGCCGATATGACCACCGATGTGCAGAAGCTGCTGCCGAAGTCGGTCGGCGCGGCGCGCTGACCTCGGAGCGCCCGGGCACCCTGCCCGTCCTACCCCATGGCGGGGCGCCACGGCGCCCCGCCATCCACCGCAACGAGGTTCCCATGAAACTCATCCATATGAGCGACATCCATCTGACCGCGCCCGGAAACACCATCGGCGGGCGCGATCCACGGCATAATTTCGAGCGGGCGCTCGGCCACGTCCTTGCGGACCACAGCGACGCCGAACTGATGGTGATCACAGGCGATCTTTCCGATTGGGGCGACCGGGCGGACTACGAATGGCTGCGCGAGCGGCTGGGCAGCTTTCCGCTTCCGGTTCGTCTCTGCATCGGCAACCACGACAATCGCGCAGCGTTCCTCGCCGTATTCCCCGAATACGCCGAGCCCGACGGCTTCGCGCAGGGTTTCCACGACACCGCAGCCGGCCGCTGTCTGTTTCTCGACACCACCGAGCCCCGGACCCATGCCGGCCGCTATTGCGCGCCACGGCAGGACTGGCTGGAGCAACAGCTGTTCGATCATGACGGTCCGTTTTTGCTCTTCATGCATCACAATCCGATGCCGACCCATCTCGGCCCGATGGACCAGATCCGGCTGCTGGACGATTCCGCATTCCGCCAGATCGTCGGCCGGCATCGCGACAAGGTCCGCCATATCTTCTTCGGGCATTGCCATCTGCCGCTGGGCGGCTCGGTTGCCGGAATACCCGCGACCTCGCTGCGCGGCACCAACCACGCCAGCTACCCGTTGTTTTCGGAGAAGCTGATGCTGAGCGCATCCGATTTGCCGGAATCCTACGGCGTCGCTTTCGTCGGGCAGGATTACGTCACCGTGCACATGGTGGAGTTCGGCTATCAGGGCGCGATCCGAACCGAGGGCTCGCCGGATTTTTCCATGTGGGACCGGGAGACCATGCAGCGATGAAATTCGTCATTCTCACCGACACCCATTTCGTGCCGCACGGCCGAAAGCTGTACGGGCTCGATCCGGCGGAGCGCCTCGCGGTCGCCGTCGAGAAGATCAACGCGGCGCACAGGGACATCTCCTTCGTCATCCTGTCAGGCGATCTCGCCCATTGGGGCGAGCAAGCCGCCTATGCCAGTCTTGCCGGCGTGCTGGCCGGACTCGACGCGCCCACCATCCTGATGATGGGCAACCACGACCAGCGCGCGCCGTTCCGGAGTGAATTTGCCGGCGCCGATCGGGATGCCGACGGCTTCGTTCAAGGCGTCCACACCTTCGACGCCGCGACCATCGTCACGCTGGATACGCTGAACGAAGAGACGCCCGACCATGCCGGCATCCTGTGCGAAGCGCGGCTGCATTTTCTCGCCGAAGCGCTCGCCGCCGCGCCGGCCGACCGGCCGCTGTTGTTGTTCCAGCATCACCCGCCGTTCGACAGCGGTCTGCGCTACATGGACACCATCAAGCTCGCCAATGGCGAGGCCGAGTGGGATGTTATCGCCCGTACACGAAAACCCGATTACATGTTCATGGGCCATCTGCACCGGCCGATCGCCGGAACCTGGCGCGGCATACCGTTCCATATCCAGCGCGCGCTGACCCATCAGGTGGCGTTCGATTTCGAAACCGAGGGCCATATTCCGGGGACGCATGAGGCGCCGGACTATTCCCTGGTGAGCGTGGACGACGGAAACATCGTCATTCACCAATGCTCGTTTCTCTACGATGGTCCGGCCTTTTCGCTGCACGACCCGAACGCCCAGAGCGCCCAGTCGGTTGGGGAACTGGTCGAGGTTACGGTCTGAGACCCCGAGCGCGGGTCAGGCGGCCCGACGCCACCAGGGCAATGCCGTGGTTGGCCTCGCCGGCGCCGCCTCGATGGTCGCGTTCAACGCCAGCAGGTTGGCCTGTCCGGCAATGGTGTTGATCAATTCGACCACGCCGCCGATGCGACGGCGGCCAGCGACACTGCGCTGTCGGCGACGATCGGTTTATTTGAGCGAGGTGAGCTGGTTCACATACGCCGACGGCGGGGCGGGTTATTGGTGCGCGGTGGTTGTTTGATCATCACCCCGCAACTGAGGCCAAATGGGAGGATATCATGGGACTTCTTGCCAAACTGATCACCCTGACCGCGCGCCAGACTCAGGATGCAGACGGAACGGACGAGCTTGTCATGAGCAGAGGCGGTGGAGTCATATTTGAGCGGATCTCAATGCGCCGAAATGACGAATTCGATTTCGGCGGCGACAGGCTGTTGCCGCTCAATCAGCAAGTTGAAATCATTCTGACGGAAGTGGACCGGGAAACCCAACAGCATCAGAACCTCGGATCGGTGTTCATCAGGGCCGACGAACACAACCGTGGAGAACTGACGCAGCAATTCCGCGGCGCCGGGGCCATTTACGATCTGAAGTACAAAGTCATTGGGTGACCGCCTGCCGCAGCGGAACGGTCTGCCGGGGAACTGCGGGACCGAAGTCCCGCACCCCTTATCTGCCAGCGACGTTTCCGCGGGCTGCAGTTCCGAATTAACAGCGTTGCCCGTTGGACAGGCGGCACTGGCTACCCGGCTGGCTCTTCGGATCCGAGGCGGTCTGGGCTTGCGCCAGCGATCCGCCGACGAAAACCGCGAGCGCAAACGCAGCGGCGACCAGTACTGAAAAACGAATCATGAAATTCTCCTGATGTCGGAACGTCAGCCCCGGTTCGCCGGAGACTGGTGACAAGTATTGTCACGTCGACAGTCAGATCGGGCTGTTTGAGCCGCATCCCCCAAATAGATGAAGGCCTGCCAAATATATCGCCGTGCGCCGAGCCGATTCCCGGCCCAAGGACGCTCGTGACCATGGTAGGAGAGCGAATTATCGAATCCAATATGAGCCGGCTGGGCAATCAAGCACCTCATCGTCTCACCAAACCAGCGACGTGGTTATGAATCAAATCGATATTGCCGCCGCCCCTCCGCCTGACGTGCCCAATTCTTCAATATTTGCGTTTTACCGGTACTTTCTGGCCGAGCATAAGCAGATCTTCGTTTGGCTGTTCATCTGCGGCTTCGGGGTCGCTTGCGCTGACGCGATGGTATCCGTCTTCGTCGGCAAGGTGGTGGCGTTCGTCGGTCAGCCTGACCGGTGGACAGCATGGCTGGACCGCTGGCCGACGCTCGCAGCGTTACTGGTGGCGATCGGACTTGTCCGCCCTGCCCTGATCTATCTCGATCTGCACCTGCGGAACAGCTTTTTGGTCCCCGGCGTCACTTCGCGGATGCGCTGGATCAGCCATTGGCTCGTGGTGAACCAGAGCTGGCAATTCTTTCAGAACGATTTTCCAGGCCGCCTCGCCCACCGGGTGATGCATACCGCGGGGGCCCTGCGCGAAACCGCCGAGGCCGCCATTCGAGCGGTTTGGTATCTCGCGATGTATGGCGGGGCGAGCGCGGTCCTGCTTGCCGGCGCCGATTGGCGTCTGGCGTTTCCCATTGCAGGCTGGTTCGTCGGCTACGGCCTGTTGCTGCGTTATTATGTTCCTCGCCTGCGGATGAGAGCTGAAGGCAGTTCGGAAGCCTATTCGGACCTGATGGCCAGGGTCGTCGACTGCTACAGCAACATTCTGACCATCAAACTGTTTTCGTACGCTGCGGCCGACAACGATCACGTTCGCCGGGCGCTGCTGTCGCACAACGATGCCCAGCTACGCCACATGCGGGCCATTACCGGCTTCATGACGAGCCTCACGCTGCTCAATACAGCGCTGCTGACAGGTACCGGAGTTATCGGCGTCAGCCTGTGGCTGAACGAGGCTATTCCAGCCGAGGCCGTCGCGATGGCGCTGCCTCTGGTATGGCAGTTGGCAAACACGGGCGGCTGGGTTGCCTGGGAAATATCCGGCATATTCCAGAACTTCGCCGACGTGCAGCAAGGGATGAATTCAATCGCGGCACCCAACACGATGGTGGATAAACCCGGTGCAAAGACCCTTGAGATCAAGGCCGGCGCGATCGAATTCAGGCAAATCGGCTTTGGATATTCCGGCGAGCACCGCCTGTTCGAGCAATTTACATTGACCCTGGCACCGGGCGAGCGGGTCGGCCTCGTCGGGCGATCAGGCGCGGGCAAGTCGACCCTCGTCAGCCTTCTGTTGCGGCTGTACGATATCCAGGACGGATCGATCCGTATCGATGGACAAAGCATTCAGGAAGTCTCGATGGATAGCTTGCGATCCTGCATTGGGGTCGTCACGCAGGACACCGCCCTGCTGCACCGATCGCTTCGCGACAACATCATGTGTGGTAGGCCTGATGCCACGGAGGCCGAACTGGAGTGTGCGCTGAACCAGTCCCGCGTCGCGCAATTCGTAGCTGACCTTCGCGACGAAAACGGCAGGACGGGGCTCGATTCGAGCGCCGGCGAGCGCGGTGCGAGATTGTCGGGCGGGCAACGCCAGCGCATCATTCTGGCGCGGACGTTGCTCAAGAACGCTCCGATCCTGATTCTGGACGAAGCCACCGCGGCGCTCGACTCCGAGGCGGAGCACGCGATCCAGGAACAACTGGACACGCTCATGGTGGGAAAGACAGTGATCACCATTGCGCATCGACTTTCAACACTAACCCGCATGGACAGGATTGTGGTGCTGGATGAGGGCCGCATTCTCGAAGAAGGCTCGCACGAACAGCTGATTGTCCGCGGCGGACTTTACGCGTCGCTCTGGAAACACCAGACAGGCGGACGCCTCCCCGGCGGCGAACACTCGTCGTTCGCTCCGCTCAAATCTCCCTGAGTTCCACGTTTCTCCCTGAAGCCCCCTCATTTCAAAGCGGTTGGAAAATGCATACGCGATTGGCTACCGGCACGACCCTCACCAGCGTCGAAGGAAAAGATGTCCTGTTCTCGGTGAAGTCAGGTGATTCCTACGGCCTCAATGAAACGGCGGCGCGGATGCTCAGACTCGGACTCGAAATGAGTCTCGACGAAGCCGTGGATCGGCTGGCGTCGGAGTACGGCGTCGGGCGCAAGGAAATTCGGGACGATTTTGAAGAACTCGTCCACGAGCTCGTTAAACTGAAGTTCGTTCAGGTGATCTCCGCCCAGGGCGGGTAGGAAGCCACGACCGTGAAATCTTCCATGCCGGGGGTCTTGATGAACGCTTGCTCGTTGCACATCACCCAGGCGTGGCCCGATAGCGGCGATAGCCGCATGCCGATCCTGAGGGAGGCCGGATGGCCATGACGGTTCAAGACGTACCAGGTGGCAACCGCCTGATCGAGACACTCGATCCGGAGGGGCAATAGTTGCATGCCCCGTATCGCGCGACCGGCGAGATCCTCCGCTGTTGCGTCTGCCGAACGGCTACGGCCGCGCGCGCGTCCCAGCCAGCGGAAGAAAGTAATGGTGCGATCGATTCCGAAAAGCTTCGTGGAAAAATGGGACAAACACAAAATAGATGCGCTCATGAATGCTGCGATTTCCGTAAGAAGGCTTCATCAGAAGTAATAACCGATAAATATCGGACCCTACAATGAACGCAAACCCTTTTGTCGAAGGCCGCTGGAGCACCGATCGAACCAGCACCACGCTTGGTTGTAACCTGGGGACAATTCTCATCGAGGGAGCCATCTTCCGGGTCGAAAGTCAGATCGGGCGTCGTGCGTTGGATCATCTGGCTGCGCTGATTGATCGCGATGGCCCGTCGGCCATAGCCAAGGCCGAAGGCGACTTCGTCGCGATCATCGTGACGGATCGGGACACCTATGCGTTCAAGAGCTTCACCTCCCAGTATCAGGTCTACTATCGGGAGCGGGATGGCGCGATCGCCAACCGCCTGGGCTATTTCTTCGATGCCTCCAGTTGCCACTGGAACGAGCATTACTTTGCCAGGCACGTTCTTCTCGTCCCCGGCTACCAGTTCCTGAGCAGGGAGACGCCTCTTGACGATGTCAGCAGGGTCCTTCCCGGCGAGCTGATTTGCCTCGGCCGACCCGTGATGCGCCGGCAGCTCATTCGGAGAAGTTACGGCTATCGGCTGGATGCCTCGCAGCGCCGCGAGGACGTTGCACCCCGGATATTGGCGATCCTGCGAGATCAGATCAAAGGCCGCCTTGCGGCCTACCCGGATGCCAGGATTTGCGTCGAGATCTCCGGCGGCCTCGATTCCTCATTCGTGGCCTGCCTGCTGGGCGAGCAGGCTTCGGGCATTCGAGGCGTGATGTTCTCGCAACCCGGCCTGCCTTCGCACGCGATCAGCGAAGGCTATGCACGGCAGGTCGCCGACCGATACGGGATCGAATTGGTCGTCATGCCCCCCGAAGAGCTTCCAGCCACCGTCGACGAGAGGCCCGGCTATTCCGACGAGCCGAGCGATTTCTTCTGGTTCGGCGACTGGTTTTCACGAGCGGTCGCCGATGTGGCAGCACCCGGTTCGCAGGTTTTTTCCGGATTTGGCGCGGATCAGCTGTTCCTGCGCTCGCCGTCTTTTCTCCCCTATTTGCTGCAGCGCCGTGAGTACCGGCATTTCGCGAAGGCACTCCCGCCGGCCAGCGAGCTGCTGTCGCGCGGCCGTACCAATCTCGGCTGGCAGAGCATGTTATCTCTCGTGCCCGAGGGCATCCACCAAAAGCTGAACCGGATGTTTGGCGAGAGCAGCTGGAATCCATTTGATGTCAGCGACGTCAACATGCGCCGCATGCTGACCGATTCGGTCCCGTGGCTGCGCTGCGGCAGAAGTCTTCACGCCTATTCGACCGAGCGCGAAACGTGGGAACGGGAATTGGTCGGCGATGGGATCATCTGCGATGACTGGGGTTATTTTTCAGCGCCGCGGACGGTTACGCAAAGCCATTTCGCCACGAAGGGACTGACTGACGCCTCGCCTTTCTGTGATCTGCCGCTGCTGGATTTTGTCTATGATGGCGTCAGCGCCCTGCTCGTTCATGACTTCGAGAGCCGCTACAAGGAACTGCTGCGGGAGGCGCAGAAGGGAATCGTACCGGAATCATTGCGCGGCCGACAGAACGATACCTTTGTCTTCAATTCATTCCAGCTGACCTATGTGAACAAGGCGCGGGACTATTTTGCTTCCCTGCTGAAGACAGCCCCAAACGGCTGGATCGACTCGCGGGCCGCGAGCTACGCGCTGGAGCAGCTCTCATTCGGCATCGCGACCAGTTCCACCCGCTCTGCGATGGCCTTGATGGGCTATCTCGGCTGGCGGCAGGCCTTCATCCGGCATTGCATCGCCACCCGCGGACCTGAGATCGCCGGGCTCATGTCCGCCAGATCGATCGAGGCATGAAAAAGCGGCGCGCCCGCGAGGAGCTCGCCGCTTAACTTCGTTCGACGCAAACTTCTTACTTGAAGAAGCCGGAATACTTCTTGCCGTCGGTGCTCGGTCCGGTCGAATTGGACTTGATCAGCGCGAGGCTGCCCAGCTTGACGAGCGTCGGTTTGGTGTAGGATTTCACGAAATATCTCCATTCCAAGTGATTCAGGCGCAAATCACGCCATCACAATAATGAGGTTGGTCAAATGGTGCGTCATCCTCCAAATTGATGAAGCGACGCACCGAATCCGAGGCTAATTCCTCGCGGTGCTGCGATCAAGCGTGACGTTGGCCAGCAGCGACACCACCTCGGCCTGGCGGGTGCATCCGGTCTTTTCCAGAACCTGGCGTAACTGCGAGCGCACGGTGGAGATGGCTACCCCGCCGCTCGTGGCAATCTCTTCCAGCGTCTCGCCGACGGCGAGCCCCCGCGCCACCCGGGCTTCCGACGGGGTGAGGTCGAACAGCGACCGCATCAATTCAATCGGTGGCCCCGCCGGTGCCGACACCGGCGTCACCACCAGAAGCGCGTAACTGCCGGCGAAGATGTCGTGGGCGGTGCGCCGGATCGGAATGAGATGGACCACCCGGACCGCTCTGTCGTCGGCGTCCCGCAGCGGAAACGAGCGTACCGGGGATTCGCGATCAGTATCGATTGCTGCAAGAGCTGCCCGCAGCAGCTCATTGGCTCGGCCATCCGTCAGCGCGATACGGCTTTGCGCACGCCATTGCAGATGATCGGGTAAATCCTCGATCAAGTGATTGGCTTCGATAACCGTGCCGTCCCGGCTGAGCAGTAGCGCAGGCAACCCTATCGCCGCCAGCGCCTCGTTGGCCCCCTTGGCGCGCTGCAGCCCCAGGCGTGCCGCGACAAACGCGCTGCGTCCCAGATGGGAACGGAGTTCGTTCAGCAACTCGACTCGATCCTTCTCGATCGGCCCGCGACTGTGATCGCGCTCGATGCTGAAGACGACATGATCTCCGGTCGGCAATTGCAGGCCGGTTCCGGCGGACCAGCCAAGTCCGTGCGGACGGAAGAAATCACGATAGATCGGATCATTGTCCAGTTGTTCCGGCGTCCAAAAATCGTGCTCGACGAAAAATTCAGGCATCGATCGTCCAAACAGGCAGATCCGGCGAGGACAACGCTTGAACCATCCGTCCTCGACGTAGGAACGAAAAATATCATTCAAATTCGCCGACGCGGTCCATTTCAAAACCCGGTCGCGGGCCGAGAACAGCAAGCCGCCACGTGAATCTGTCAATCGGGCCAGTTCATCGAGGACGCCGGGCCAGAGTTCCGGCACGAAGGAACTTTCGTAGATTCGGTCGATCAACTCGTTCTTCACGGAAATCCCACTGGAAATTGCAGGGAGCCTCTGCGGCCAATTGGGCCATCATGCAGATAATCCCGCCGCTCGCCAAGCCGGTCTCTCTTTTGCGGCAAAGCGGGCGGAGCTCTGCCCGTTATGCGGCCTTCCGCCGCGCGACGCAGTCGGAACCTGGCCAATGCCCACAGGGTTGCTCTGGTGAAACACCCAGTATCCAGAGATGAAGAATGCGTGACACAAATATCGGCCGGCAGCTGGTCATCGCAGCTGCTGTTGCCGTCATCAGTACGGCGGCCTACTTGATTGTCGAGTTCGGTCCCGGGAACCGGGCGGCGCGGGAGCCAATAGACAAGGCAGACAGGGCAGCCACCAAGGCGGCGGCGGAATCCGCAGGCGCAAAGGTAATCCCGACTCAGCCTAAACTGGCGATCGAACCCAGCCCGTGGGGTCCAAAGCCGGTTCAACCTCCCGTGGTTGTATATTAGTGGCGGAACGTCAGGCCGACCATCGATCCTCTTCCCGAACCTGCTCTTCCGCGTTCAGCCGTTCCGCCACCTCCTCCGCGGTTGGCTCGTTGCACGCCTCGGCAATTGTCTCGCCATCATTCTTGAGGATCTTCTTTCGCTTGCTGCGAAGTGGAAAGTCCTCCGGCTCGAGCGGCTTGTCATCTTCGGGCATGTGGGCAACTCCCGTTGTTGCGCAGCACCGCTGCTGTTCTCGAACTGGCCATCCGAACGCCAGTACCGCGAGAGAAACATCCCAGGTTGATCTCGGTTCCTTCGCCGTCGCGGCGAAGTCCGGTCCGCCTTAGGCGTCCGAACCGCCGTGACGTTGATCTGCGCGCCAGCCCATCTGCCAGAAGTCGGCTTCGAGCCGGGTGGCCTCCTTGAAGATTCCGATCAGGTCATTCTCCCGCGCCGGCGTGACGTAGAGATCGGCGAGACCATCCAGCTGCGCCAGCGCGTTCGCCGCGACCTCCTGGTAAGGCGCGCCGGCATATTCCGATATCCAGACGTTGTATGGATTGGTCGGGGCGAGCGCGCCGGGGTGCGCGGCGAGCCGGGTCGCGATCTCCGCATAGCCGATCACGCAAGGCGCCAGCGCCACCTTGAGCGCCAATAGATCGCCGCGCATGCCTGCGTCGAGCACGTAGCGCGTATAGGCCAGCATCTCCACCGCCGGCGGGGCTCGCTCCAGATCATCAGGCGACAGCCCCCACTCCGCGCAGAGCTTCACATGCAGGTTCATCTCGACGTCAATGATGGCCGACAGCCCGGCGGCCGCTTCGCGCATGTCGGCGAGCCTGGGCGATTTGTAGACGGCGAGCGCATAGGCGCGGGCAAACTCGATCAGGAACAGATAGTCCTGAACGAGATAGTGACGGAACGCCGCCTCGGCGAGCGAACCATCCGCCAGCGCGTTGGTGAAGGGATGTTCGGTGTAGGCCCGCCACTCGGCGGATGCCGCCGCCTTCAGTCGCTCGAAGAAACTCATGATCTTTTGCCGGGTTCGCCTCTCGATGGATGTCTTCGGCTCGTTGCCGGGTTATAGCTGAGGCGAACAACGATGTCCGCACTCCTCTTGCGCGCCGGCATCGGCCGGCCAGCGATGAAGGGAACTGTTGATGAGCATCGGATTGATCGCCCTGCTCGACGATATCGCGGCGATCGCGAAGGTGGCGGCGGCTTCGCTGGACGATATCGCCGGCCAGGCCGTCAAGGCGGGGGCCAAGGCGGCGGGCGTCGTCATTGACGACACCGCGGTCACGCCGGGCTACGTGATCGGGTTTGCTGCCAAGCGCGAACTGCCGATCGTGGGCAAGATCGCGCTGGGATCGCTGCGCAACAAGCTCCTGATCCTGCTTCCCGCGGCATTGGCCCTGAGCTACTTCCTGCCTTCGGTGATTACGCCGCTGCTGATGTTTGGCGGCGCCTACCTCTGCTATGAAGGGGTGGAAAAACTGCTCGAAGCCGTGCTGCCCCATCATGCCCATCAGCACGAAGCCGAACTCGGCACGGTCGCGTTGAACGCGCAGACCCTGGAGGATGAGAAGGTCGCAAGCGCCATCAAGACCGACTTCATCCTGTCAGCGGAGATCATGGCGATTACGCTGGCCGC
The DNA here is from genome assembly GCA_030681365.1 of Bradyrhizobium sp. Taxonomy (GTDB): domain Bacteria; phylum Pseudomonadota; class Alphaproteobacteria; order Rhizobiales; family Xanthobacteraceae; genus Bradyrhizobium. The sequence continues at coordinate 1,992 of JAUXWH010000107.1, read as the reverse complement.
ACTTCCCGCGGGGAGCATCTGGACGCAGTCGCTGGTGCTGGCGCTGGTCGGGATCGGGATCACCGTCGCGGTGTATGGCGTGGTGGCGCTGATCGTGAAGGCCGACGATTTCGGCCTGGCGCTGGCAGCCAACGATGGCGCCTCGCCGTTTGGCGGCATCGGCCGGGCGCTCGGCCGCGGCCTCGTACGCGCCATGCCCGGCTTCCTGATATTGCTCAGCGCCGTCGGTACGGCCGCGATGATCTGGGTCGGCGGCGGCATCGTGCTGCATGGCCTGGAGCTGTACGGCCCGCCCTCGATCGGACACGCCGTCCACGCCGCCACTGCGGCTGCGGCCCACACACTCCCGGCGGCTGCCGGTTTGCTCGAATGGATCGCTCATGCCGCCATATCGGGAGCGCTTGGCCTGTTGATCGGCGCGACCTGCATCCCGGTTATTGGATTTGTCGTGGCACCCGCATGGAAGCGGTTGAAGGGTTTTTTGCCGGGCGGTACCAGCGCGAAGTGAAGCCCGGCTCGCGTCGGTTTATTCCCCTCGTTTGCATTTGCGGTTTGGGTGACCGGAGCACCTCCGATCGTGCTTAGGCTGAATGCCAGGGTTATGCCGCTCATGCGCCCAGGCGGCGCCGCCCTTGACGTAAACCAGCCAGCGGTCCTGTGCCAGACCGAGCCGTCCCGTTAGCGTTGCCAATCCGTCGATCGTCGTGCTTGCGACACCGGTTTGCGTAAACCCGATGAGTGCGCCGCCGAGAAAGCCCTGGATCTGATAGTCGAAGCGGCTCGTTTCAGCCCTGCCCGTCTTCCAGGCCATACTCTCGATAAATCGCCAGCGGGTCGCGGTCGGGAAACAGTCGGCATTTGGCTTGCGCCAGATGCACGGTGACGGTGCCTTGCTGGCAGCCGGCGATCAGGAGCTTCTTGATATCCTCCATATGAGGGCGTGGCTGGCTCGCTGGCGGCAGCTGCTCCAGTGCGACCAGCGCGGTGGCGAGCGCTTCCGTGAGCACCCATTCGTCGTGGCCGGTAATTCCCTTTTTCGGCATTGGACAGCCTCACTTCAGGGTGCAGCGACCCATCAACTGCGTCCGGCAACTCCCAAATGGCAGGCCGCCGCAAGCTCGCCCGAACGTGCGCGCTAGCGCTTATCGAACGGAATCAAATGGTGATACTGCTTCGGCACCGAGCTGCGATAGCGCGCGGGCACCGTACCGCTGTCGATCGATCTGTCGATCTCCTGCTGCCGGGTCATTTTCTTCGCAGCCTTCTTTTTCGCCGGCTTCGCCGACGTGGTCGTGGTCGCTTCTTTCGAGGCGGTCGGTGGCGTGGTGGCCGCCGGAGCCGTGGCCGCGGGCGCGGTTGCTGCCGGCGCTGCTCCTGTGCTCGGCGCGGTCTGGGCCAGCCCGACGCTGGCCGGCAAGGCCGCCAGCGCCATCGTCGCGGCAATCAAGGAAAGTCCTGGCACGAAAAAAAGTCTTGGCGCGAAAGAAAGTCTTGGCATGAAAACCTCCTGTGCTCCCCGGACCGAAATGCAATCAGCGTAAGCCCGTGGCATTGCGTCATGCAAGCTGCCTTCGGTGGCCTTTTTGCGGCCCGACATCATCTCAGGCCACGATCGCAAGCCCCTGCCCGACCTGTTGATAACCCCCTCGCGCCGATGCCGCCCGCGTGACAGACCGCGGCTACGTGTTATCGACGGGACGCCTTGCTCTGGACGGATCAAACACCATGCGGATCACCCTGGTCGGCTCCCGCCATTTCGGCGTGACGACACTGAATATGCTGCGCCAGCACGGCGTCGAGATCGCCGGCGTCGTCGTGGCCGACGCCGAGGACCGGCTTGCCACAGCTGCCCGCGACGCCGGAATCAAGGTCACGGTGCAGGCTGATCCGAAGCTCGTGGTCGCCGGGGAAATCGCCGCCGATACCGATCTGATCGTCACCGCGCACAGCCACGCCCGCATCGGCAGGGACGCACTGGCGGCGGCAAAGCTC
>JAUXWH010000092.1 GCA_030681365.1 Bradyrhizobium sp. | reverse complement strand
GCCATCGAGGAATTGACCGGCGACGACTACAGCGAGGCGCAGCAGCAGGCGTGGGCCAGCGCGGCCGACGACGAAGAGGAATTCGGCAAGCGTTTGGCCGGCGAGCTCACGCTGATCGCCACGATCCAGAATTCGCCGGTCAATTCCTCGATAGCGGCGACGAAGATCGCCGCCAGCACGGGCGTATCCGCCGCCAGGAACGGCCGCAGCGCGGGTTTGGGCATTGCCTGTCCCATCGTAACGTTCACCACATGCCGTAGAGCTTCAGCACCAGCGCCACCGCGCCGGCAATCAGCAGAATCTTCAGCGCGATGTAATAAAGCCAGTGTTTCGGAAACGGCGTGTCGGGCTTGCTCATCGGGCGAACTCCCAGGTGGTGCCTTCCTTGGAATCCTTGATGACGACGCCCATGGCCGCCAGTTCATCGCGGATGCGATCGGATTCCTTGAAGTCTTTTCGCGCGCGGGCGGCGGTGCGGTTCGAAATCAGATCATTGATCTGCTTCGCGTCGACGCCGCTCGCCTGCTGTTTGCGGCCCTTCCATTCAGCGGCGCTTTCGGAAAGGAAGCCAAGCATCCGAAGCGTGGCGGCGAACTCGCCGCGATCCCGGTCGCTTCCGGAAGCCGCGATATTGCGCAGGCCGTGCAATGCCGCGATCATCTGCGGCGTGTTCAGGTCGTCGGAAAGCGCATCGATCACGGCGTCGGACGGCCGGTCGGCTTTGACGTCTGCGGCGATCTCGTACCAGTCATCCAGCGTCTTTGCGCTCTCTTCGAGGGCCTTCGCGGTCCAGTCGATCGGCGAGCGGTAATGTGTCTTCAGCATGTTGAGGCGCAGCACTTCGCCCGGCCAATCCGCCAGCGATTCCCGGATGGTGATGAAGTTGCCGAGGCTCTTCGACATCTTCTCGCTCTCGACCTGTAGGAAGCCGTTGTGCATCCAGACATTGGCCATGCGGTCGCTGTGAAACGCGCAGGCGCTTTGCGCCAGTTCGTTCTCGTGATGCGGGAACACCAGATCGATGCCGCCGCCATGGATGTCGAACTGCTCTCCGAGATGCTTCCACGCCATCGCCGAGCACTCGATGTGCCAGCCCGGCCGGCCCGGCACCGAAATGCCCGACGGCGACGGCCAGGACGGTTCGCCCGGCTTGGCCGGTTTCCACAGCACGAAGTCGGTAGAATCGCGCTTGTACGGCGCGACATCGACGCGGGCGCCGGCGATCATCTCGTCCAGCGAGCGGTTGGCGAGCGCGCCGTAGCGCGGCAGTATCGAATTTTCCGCATTCATCGCCTGCGGCGAGAACAGCACGTGGTCTTCGGCCACGTAAGCGAAGCCGCCCTGCACCAGTTTCTCTATGATGGAGCGCATTTCCGCGATGTGCTCGGTGGCGCGCGGCTCGACCGTCGGCCGCAGCGCGCCCAGCGCATCGACGTCGTCATGGAACTGCTTTTCGGTCAGTTCCGTGACCTTGCGGATCGCCTCGTTCAGCGGCAGTGCGGGAAAATCCCGCGCCGCGCGGTCGTTGATCTTGTCGTCGACGTCGGTAATGTTGCGGACATAGGTGACGTGGTCGGCGCCATAGATGTGCCGCAGCAGCCGGAACAGCACGTCGAACACGATGACCGGGCGCGCGTTGCCGATATGGGCGAAGTCGTAGACCGTCGGCCCGCACACATACATGCGCACGTTGGAGGGATCGAGCGGCGTGAACGGCCGCTTCTCCTTGGTCAACGTATCGTAGAGTCGCAATTGCATGGATATCCCGTCCGTTGCGGCCGGGCGTCCAGTGATCTCGTGTGAGAAAAGACGGCCTCAGCCAGCGAATCGCTAGCTCATAATCTCGCGGCAAATGCTGCAGGTGGCGAGGTGGCCGTTCATGGAACCACCATGGGCCAGCCCGGGGGACGGCGTCAAGGGCTTACCAAAGGTCTTGCAAAAGGTCCGATTCGGCGGCCAAACGGCCCCCTCCGCATGGTTAATCATTCTTAACCTTTTGGGTTTATTGCACTCCGGACAATTACGGGCGCTCCCTCTCATTGATCGGTCCAACATGCGATTCCTGTCAGCCCTTTTGACCTGTATGTCCCTGCTCGCCGCGACCGCCGCATCGGCCGACAGCCGGGTTTTCATCATTTCCAACCAGGCCGATGGCTATGGCGTCGACCAGTGCCTCGCCAACGGCGAGAAATGCGGCGCCCACGCCGCACGCTCCTACTGCCAGTCGCGGGATTTCGCCCAGGCGGTGTCGTACCGGCGGGTCGATCCCGATGAAATCACAGGCTCCGTTCCCAGGAATGCCGGCGGCAATTGCAACCACGCCGGCTGCAACGAATACGTCGCCATCACCTGCCAGCGCTGACGCGGTTCCGCCGAGGCTGAGGTCTTCGGCAGTTCCGCCACACCCGCGCCCCGGAAACGACGTGACGCTGCCCCGAGAAGCGGGTATGTGGGGCCGCGTCGGCCGCGGTTTTCGGCCTGCTATCATGGCTGGATATGGCTGAAACGTTGATTACCCCCTTCTCCTCCCGCTGGATCCTGGCCTGCGCTGCGCTGCTCGGCGCGGTGGTGCTGAGCACCGGCGCCTCCGCGCAGACGTACCCGGGGCCGCCGCCCTCCCAGGGCAGCATGGCGGTCAATCCGGTGTGCCCGCGGCTGGAATCGCAGCTGGCGACCATCGACCGCGGTGGCGGGGATCCGGCCAAGGAAGATCAGATCCGCCGCTACCAGGAAGCCGCTTCCAGGCAGCAGGGCGAACTGGATCGCGTCACCTCGCAGGCCAAGCGGATGGGCTGCGACAGTTCCGGGTTCTTCTCGCTGTTCTCGGGTCAGTCGGCGCAATGCGGTCCGGTCAACAACCAGATCCAGCAGATGCGCGGCAATCTGGACCAGATCATCACCAGCCTGGAACGGCTGCGCAGCGGCTTCGGCGGCGCCGAGCGCGAAAACCAGCGCCGCTCGGTGCTGGCGGCGCTGGCCCAGAACAATTGCGGGCCGCAATACGCCAATGCCGCGCGCGGCGGCGGCAACTTCCTGGAAAACCTGTTCGGCAACCACGGCAACGCGCCCGGCCCCGATCTCGGTCCGCAATCCGGAACCTACCGGACGGTCTGTGTCCGGAGCTGCGACGGCGCCTATTTCCCGGTGTCGTTCGCCACCGTCCCGGCCCGGTTTCCGGATGATGAACGGAGCTGCAAGGCGCTTTGCCCGGCGGCGGAAGCCACCCTGTTCGCCTACCGCAATCCCGGAGAGGACATGAACCAGGCGGTCTCGATCGACGGCCAGCCATATTCCGCCCTGCCCAATGCGTTCAAGTTCCGCACCGAGTTCAATCCGTCCTGCGGCTGCAAGGCGGTCGGGCAGACCTGGTCCGACGCGCTGAAGTCCATCGACGACAAGGCCGCCGCCGAACAGCAGGGAGACATCATCGTCACCGAGGAGAGCGCGAAGAAGATGGCGCGGCCGAAGCCCGCTCCGGCCTCTGCCAGGAAGGGCACCGCGCCCGCGGCGACGACGGCCACCGCCCCCGAACCGCCTGCAGCGGCTCCCGCCGATTCAACCGGCACGGCCAAGGACAAACCGATCCGGTCGGTCGGCCCGACTTTTATTCCCAGCAATCCACCGGCGCGCTGAAGCGACTTGCACTTCAACGGTTTCATCCTCGGTGCTGTGAATTCAGACCTCATCCTGAGGAGCCGCGCGCGCTTCGCGCGGCGTCTCGAAGGATGGCGGCAGGCGATGTGCCAGATGGTTCAAGACGCGTGCCCGGCAGAGCGAGAGCTCTGCCGAACGCGCTCCTCATCATGAGGGAGCCCTGATCTACCCCTCGAACGCTTCGGCAGATCCGCGGGCCGCGCGCGACACCAGTGCCTCGTCGGGCGCGGGCAGTGACTTCCCGGTATCGCGGAATTTATTGGTAATGGGATAGCGGCGATCGCGGCCGAAATTCTTCTGCGTCACTTTCACGCCCGGGGCCGCCTGCCGCCGCTTGTATTCGGCGATGTTGAGCAGCCGGTCGATCCGCGTCACCACGGCGGCATCGAAACCGGCGGCGATGATGTCGGCCAGCGGCTGCTCGCGCTCGACCAGCCGCTCCAGAATACCGTCGAGCATGTCGTAGGGCGGCAGCGAATCCTGGTCGGTCTGGTTTTCGCGCAGCTCCGCGGTCGGCGGCCGCGTAATGATGTTGACCGGGATCACTTCGCCGGACGGACCGAGCGCGCCGTCGGGCTTCCATGAATTGCGCAGGGACGAGAGCCGGAACACCTCGGTCTTGTAGATGTCCTTGATCGGGTTGAAGCCGCCGTTCATGTCGCCATACAGCGTGGCGTAGCCGACCGACATTTCCGACTTGTTGCCGGTGGTGACCACCATGGCGCCGGTCTTGTTGGAGATCGCCATCAGCAGCGTGCCGCGGGTGCGTGCCTGCAAATTCTCTTCGGTGATGTCGCGCGGCAATCCCGCAAACGTGCCCGACAGGATTTTCTCAAAGCCGTTCACGGCATCGGCGATCGGC
>JAUXWH010000091.1 GCA_030681365.1 Bradyrhizobium sp. | reverse complement strand
GCCATCGAGGAATTGACCGGCGACGACTACAGCGAGGCGCAGCAGCAGGCGTGGGCCAGCGCGGCCGACGACGAAGAGGAATTCGGCAAGCGTTTGGCCGGCGAGCTCACGCTGATCGCCACGATCCAGAATTCGCCGGTCGGCTTTGCCTCGCTGAAAGGCGCCGATCATATCGACATGCTGTTCGTGCATCCGAGCGCGGTCGGGCAGGGCGTAGCCAAAATGCTGTGCGAGGCGCTGGAAAAACTCGCCGGCAGCCGTGGCGCGAAGAGCCTTACGGTCGATGCCAGTGACAACGCGGTCGAATTCTTCGCCAAGCGCGGCTACGAGCCGACACGGCGCAACACCGTGACGGTGGGCGGCGAATGGCTGGCCAATACCACGATGCAGAAGACGCTCGGCGATGGCGCTGCATCAGGAGTCTCCCCATGAGCCGCGAACGCCTCTATCTGTTCGACACCACGCTGCGCGACGGCGCGCAGACCAACGGCGTCGATTTCACGCTGCATGACAAGCAGCTGATCGCCGGCATGCTCGACGAACTCGGCATCGACTATGTCGAGGGCGGCTACCCCGGCGCCAATCCGACCGACACCGAATTCTTTGCCGAGAAGCCGAGGCTCGAACATGCGAGCTTCACCGCGTTCGGCATGACGCGGCGGCCCGGCCGTTCGGCCTCGAACGATCCCGGTCTGGCGGCGCTGCTGGAGGCCAAAGCGGACGCTATCTGCTTCGTGGCGAAAGCGTCGGCCTACCAGGTGCGGGTGGCGCTGGAGACCACCAACGAGGAGAATCTCGCCTCGATCCGCGACAGCGTGAAGGCGGCGAAGTCGGCCGGCCGCGAGGTCATGCTCGACTGCGAGCATTTCTTCGACGGCTACAAGGAAAATGCCGAATTCGCGCTGGCCTGCGCCAAGGCCGCCTACGATTCCGGCGCGCGCTGGGTGGTGCTGTGCGACACCAATGGCGGCACCATGCCGCACGAGGTCGAAACCATCGTCACCGAAGTAACAAAACAGATTCCCGGCGATCACCTCGGCATTCACGCCCATAACGACACCGAGCAGGCGGTAGCCAATTCGCTGGCCGCGGTGCGGGCGGGGGTACGGCAGATCCAGGGCACGCTGAACGGGCTCGGCGAGCGTTGCGGCAACGCCAATCTGTGTTCGCTGATCCCGACGCTGCGGCTGAAGTCCGAATTTGCCGACGCCTTCGAGATCGGCGTGTCCGCCGACAGGATGGCCACCCTGATGAAAGTGTCGCGGACGCTGGACGACATGCTCAACCGCGCACCCAATCGCCACGCGGCCTATGTCGGCGAAAGCGCGTTTGTCACGAAGACCGGCATTCATGCTTCCGCCGTGCTGAAGGATCCGCATACCTACGAGCATGTCTTGCCTGAACTGGTCGGCAATCACCGCAAGGTGCTGGTGTCGGACCAGGCCGGCCGCTCCAACGTGATCGCCGAGCTCGATCGCGCCGGCATTCCTTACGAGAAGAGCGACCCGAAACTGGCGCGGCTGGTCGAGGAACTGAAGGAGCGCGAGGCCGCCGGCTATGCCTACGAGTCCGCCAACGCGTCGTTCGACCTGCTGGCGCGGCGCACGCTCGGCAAGGTGGCGGAATATTTCCGGGTCGAGCAGTTCGACGTCAATGTGGAGCAGCGCTACAACGCCAACGGCCAGCGCGTCACGGTGGCGCTGGCCGTGGTGAAGGTCGATGTCGCCGGCGAGCGGCTGATCTCGGCCGCCGAGGGCAACGGCCCGGTCAACGCGCTCGACGTGGCGCTGCGCAAGGATCTCGGCAAATACCAGAAATACATCGAAGGCCTGAAGCTGATTGACTACCGCGTCCGTATCCTCAATGGCGGCACCGAGGCGGTGACGCGGGTGCTGATCGAGAGCGAGGACGAGGCGGGCGAACGCTGGACTACGATCGGCGTATCGCCCAACATCATCGACGCCTCGTTCCAGGCGCTGATGGATTCGGTGGTCTACAAGCTGGTGAAATCAGGCGCGCCGGTGTGAGGCTGGCGAAGAGGGACCAACAAACACCGTCATTGCGAGCGCAGCGAAGCAATCCATGTTACCGCGAAAAGAAAGAGTGGATTGCTTCGTCGCAAGCGCTCCTCGCAAAGTCGGCTGAGAGAGCAGGGACCATCCATGATCGACCACATCTCCGTCGGCGTCAGCGACCTCGAACGATCCGCGCGGTTCTATGAAGCAACCCTGGCGCCGCTCGGGCTGTCGCGGCTGGTGACGCGGCCGGCGACGGTCGGTTTCGGCAAGACCTATCCCGAGTTCTGGATCAATTTACGCGCGGGCATGGCGCGGGTCGCGCCGGAGAGCGGCGTCCATATCTGCCTCCGCGCCAGGGCGTCCGCCGAGGTCGATGCGTTTCATGCGGCAGCGCTCAGCGCCGGAGGCCGCTCCGACGGCGCTTCCGGTCTGCGCCCGCATGACCGCGTGAAATACTACGCCGCCTTCATTATCGATCCCGATGGCAACCGCATCGAGGCGGTGACGTTTCCAAGGGACGATGCGGGATAGGCCTTAGAGCTTGCTCGCCAGTTCAGGCGTCAGTTCCTCGGTGCCCTCAGGCGCACGCGCCGCGGCGGCGCGCAGGCGCGGCAGGATATCCTCGACCCGTTCGGCCTTGAGAATGTCGACCTGCAAATTCGGCCGGATGAATTCGGTTTCGCGCATATGCGCGAGTAGGGCCAGCAGAGGCTCCCAGAAACCCTCGATGTTGGCGAGCAGGACCGGCTTGGTGTGGCGGCCGAGCTGTTGCCAGGTCAGTTGTTCCACCAGTTCCTCCAGCGTGCCGACGCCGCCGGGCAGCGCCACGAACGCGTCCGAATGCTCGAACATCAGCCGCTTGCGCTCGTGCATATCGGGCGTGACGATCAATTCCTGCACGTGCTTGAGCGCGTTTTCGCGGTTGGTCAGGAACTCGGGAATGATGCCGGTCACCGCGCCGCCGTGATCGAGCACGGACCTTGCCACCGCGCCCATCAGGCCGATCGAGCCGCCGCCATAGACGAGGCGGATGCCGTCCTCGGCGAGGGCTTTTCCAAATGCGCGGGCGGCTTCGACAAAGCGGGGGTTTGTGCCGGGGCCGGAGCCGCAATAGACACAAACGGTTTTGATCGTGGTCATATTTGCCATGTGGCACTGCAACGTAGGGGCGTCAACCCTGACGGAATCACAAAGACGATGAATCGTGCCGTAAATGGGGGAAATTGCGAAAGATTTGCCGCCCTTGAGGGTGCACGCGGCACGCAAACGCTCTATATGACGCAGCATGCCAACGAACCGAAAATCAGGCGCGACAGCGGGTCGGCGCAGCATTTTGCCTCAGGTCTTGCTTGATGGCCCACGCTGATTCGCAACCCGGCGCCGCGGACGCGCCGCCTTCTCAAGGAACTCCCGCAGACAAGTCGCTCGAACAGGCCTCCCTGATGGGGACGCTGGCGCATCTGTGGCCATACATCTGGCCCGGCGACCGCGCCGACCTGAAGACGCGCGTGGTCTGGTCGATGGTGCTGCTGCTGGCAGCCAAACTCGCGACGCTCGCGGTGCCGTTCACCTTCAAATGGGCGATCGATGCGCTGACCGGCGCCGATACCGCGCCGGTGCAGGCGTCGAACTGGATGCTGTGGCTGATCGCCTCGCCCCTGATCATGACCGCGAGCTACGGCGGCCTGCGCGTGTTGATGGCGGTGCTGACCCAGTGGCGCGACGGAATTTTCGCGCGGGTGGCGATGCATGCCGTGCGCAAGCTCGCTTATCTCACTTTCGTCCACATGCACGAGCTGTCGCTGCGCTTTCATCTGGAGCGCAAGACCGGCGGACTGACGCGGGTGCTGGAGCGTGGCCGCTCCGGCATCGAAGTCATCGTGCGGATGGTGATCCTGCAACTGGTGCCGACCGTGGTTGAGGTCGCGCTGCTGATGGCGGTGCTGCTGTGGCAGTTCGACTGGCGCTACGTGCTGGTCACCCTGATCACCGTCGTGATCTTCATGTACTACACCTATGTCGCGACCGAATGGCGGATCGAGATCCGCCGCAGGATGAACGAGTCCGATACCGAGGCCAACACCAAGGCGATCGACTCGCTGCTGAACTACGAGACGGTGAAGTATTTCAGCGCCGAAGAGCGCGAGGCCAGCCGCTACGACCGTTCGATGGAAGGCTACGAGCGCAACAGCGTCAAGACCTATACCTCGCTGGCGGTCCTCAATACCGGGCAGGCGATCATCTTCACCGCGGGCCTCACCGCGACCATGCTGATGTGCGCGATCGGGGTGCGCAACGGCACCAACACGGTCGGCGATTTCGTCATGATCAACGCCATGATGATCCAGCTGTACCAGCCGCTGAATTTCATGGGCATGGTCTACCGCGAGATCAAGCAGGCGGTGATTGACATCGAGAAGATGTTCAGCGTGCTGTCGCGCAATCCCGAGATCAAGGATGTGCCCGGCGCAAAGCCGCTGATCGTGACGTCGGGCAGCGTGCGTTTCGACGACGTGAGGTTTTCCTACGATCCCGACCGCCCGATCCTCAAAGGTCTCAGCTTCGAGGTGCCGGCCGGCAAGACGGTGGCGATCGTCGGCCCCTCCGGCGCCGGCAAATCGACCATCTCGCGGCTGTTGTTCCGGCTCTACGACGTCTCGGGCGGCAAGATCCTGATCGACGGCCAGGATATCAGGAACGTGACGCAGTCGACGCTGCGGGCCTCGATCGGCATGGTGCCGCAGGACACCGTGCTGTTCAACGACACCATCCGCTACAACATCCGCTACGGCCGCTGGGACGCGTCAGATGCCGAGGTGGAGGAGGCGGCGCAACTGGCGCAGATCGACGGTTTCATCAGGATGTCGCCGAAAGGGTATGAGACCCAGGTCGGCGAGCGCGGCCTGAAACTGTCGGGCGGCGAGAAACAGCGCGTCGCGATCGCGCGCACGGTGCTGAAGGCGCCGCCGATCCTGGTGCTCGACGAGGCCACTTCGGCGCTCGACAGCCATACCGAACAGGAAATCCAGGATGCGCTGGAGCGGGTGTCGCGCAACCGCACCTCGCTGGTGATCGCGCACCGGCTGTCCACCATCGTGGGCGCCGACGAAATCATCGTGCTGGACCAGGGCCGCATCGCCGAACGCGGCACGCATTCTCAGCTTCTGGCATCGGGCGGACTCTATGCCAGCATGTGGAATAGGCAGCGCGAAGCCCAGGAGGCGCGCGAACGGCTGGCCCTGATTGCCGACGAGAACGAGGCGCCGAACCGCACCCCGCCGCCGGTCGCCGACGCGCTGGTTGCAACGCCGCCAGCCAAGCCGGAATTGACCGAAATCTGATCCCATCTCGGCCATTCCCGTGGCGGGCCGCGGATCAAAACATCGCTTCGTCTGTTAGCGAGAGACGAACTCGTGCGGCAATCGAATGGACACGCCTGTGACTGGCAGTACCCAAATTGATCCGGACCTCGATGGATTCGTCCGGATTCGAGGCGCGCGGGAGCACAATCTCAAGAACGTCGATCTGCAGATTCCGCGCAACGCGCTGGTGGTTTTCACCGGCGTATCGGGTTCCGGAAAATCCTCGCTGGCCTTCGGCACGCTTTATGCCGAGGCGCAGCGGCGGTATCTCGAATCGGTTTCGCCCTATGCGCGACGGCTGTTTCATCAGATGGCGGTGCCGGAGGTCGATGAAATCGAAGGCTTGCCGCCGGCGGTGGCGCTGCAGCAGCAACGCGGATCGCCAACGACGAGGTCGTCGGTCGGCAGCGTCACGACGCTCTCCAATCTGCTGCGAATGCTGTATTCGCGCGCCGGCGATTATCCGCGCGGCCAGCCGCTGCTCTATGCCGAATCTTTCTCGACCAATACGCCCGAGGGTGCCTGCCCTGGATGTCATGGGCTCGGCCGGGTCTACGAGGCCACCGAAAAATCCATGGTGCCCGATGATTCCCTGACCATCCGCGAACGCGCCGTCGCCGCCTGGCCGACCGCGTGGCACGGCCAGAACCTGCGCGACATCCTGACCACGCTCGGATACGACGTCGACCGGCCCTGGCGCGAACTTCCCAAGAACGACCGCGACTGGATCCTGTTCACCGATGAGCAGCCGACCGTGCCGGTCTATGCCGGTTACGATGCGGCGGAAGTCAAGCGTGCGCTCAGGCGAAAGGAAGAACCGAGCTATCAGGGCACCTTCACCGGCGCCAAACGCTACGTGCTGCAGACCTTTGCCAATACCCAAAGCCCGCTGATGAAGAAGCGGGTCGCGCAATATCTGCTGAGCGCCGAGTGTCCGATGTGTCGCGGCAAGCGACTCACCCGTGCCGCGCTGTCGGTCAAATTCGCGGGGCTGGATATCGCCGAGATCTCGCGGCTGCCGCTGAAGCGGCTGGCGCAATTGCTGGTTCCCTTCTCCGCCGAAGGCAAGGCCGGACGTAAAGTGGATGCGCAGCATCCGGAGAAAGCGCTCGTTGTCGAGCGCATCGCGCAAGATCTGACGTCCCGGCTTTCGGTGTTGCTCGATCTGGGGCTCGGCTATCTCAGCCTCGAACGCAGTACGCCGACGCTGTCGCCCGGCGAACTCCAGCGTCTCCGGCTGGCCACCCAGGTCCGCTCGAACCTGTTTGGTGTCGTCTACGTGCTCGACGAGCCCTCGGCGGGTCTTCACCCCTCCGACACCGAGGCTCTGCTGCGCGCGCTGGATCGCCTGAAGGCGTCGGGCAATTCGTTGTTTGTCGTCGAGCATGAACTGGACGTCATCCGGCACGCGGACTGGATCGTCGATGTGGGGCCCGGCGCCGGCGAGCTCGGCGGCCACGTGCTCTACAGCGGTCCGCCGCAGGGATTGAAGCGCATCGAGCCCTCGCTGACGCGGCGCCACCTTTTTCGGGAGCATGCCCCGCTCGTGACGAAGCCGCGCGCCCCGACGGGATGGCTGCGGCTGCGCGGCGTGACGCGCAATAACCTCGTCGGGGTAAACGCTGATTTCCCGCTTGGCGTTCTCACCAGCGTGACCGGCATTTCCGGTTCGGGCAAGTCGAGCCTGGTCAGTCAATTCCTGGTCGAAGCGGTGGCCGAGAAACTGGGCCACGACGTCGCGTCCGACGATGACGAAGAGGATCGTCTCGAGCGCACGGCGATCAAGACCATCGGCGGGGACATTGCCGGCGGCATGGAAGGTATCAAACGGCTTGTCGTGGTCGATCAAAAGCCGATCGGCCGCACGCCGCGTTCGAATCTGGCGACCTATACCGGCCTGTTCGATCACGTCCGAAAGCTGTTCGCGGCGACCAGGGCTGCGCGCGCCCGGCGCTACGACGCGGGCCGCTTTTCATTCAATGTCGCCAAGGGCCGATGCCAGACCTGCCAGGGCGAAGGTTTTGTCACCGTTGAACTGCTGTTCCTTCCCAGCGTCTACGCACCGTGTCCGACCTGCCATGGCGCCCGCTTCAATGCCAAGACGCTCGAGATCAGGATCCGGGAGAAATCGATCGCCGACGTCCTCGGCATGACGGTCGACGCGGCCTATGAGTTCTTTGCCGACGATCCGGCGCTGCGGAGGTCATTTGAAGTTATCCGCGAGGTCGGCCTCGGCTATATCCGGCTGGGACAACCGGCGACCGAGCTTTCGGGCGGCGAGGCCCAGCGGGTGAAGCTCGCAACGGAACTGCAACGCGCGCAGCGCGGCGGCATGCTTTATGTGCTCGATGAGCCCACCACCGGGCTGCACCCGTCGGATGTCGAAAAGCTCAACGCGCAGCTCCGCAAGCTGGTGGAAACCGGCAATACCGTGATCGTCGTGGAGCATGACATGAGCGTCGTGGGCGCCAGCGACTGGGTCATCGATATCGGGCCTGGCGCGGGCGACGAAGGCGGCAAGATCGTAGCCGCCGCCGTTCCGACGGATCTGGTGTCGGCGCCGGGCAGCCGCACGGCAAGATATCTCGCCGATTTCCTCGCCTAGACGCGCGCCGGTCGCCTTGTCGCCGCCGGCACCAAGATCAGGGGTTTCGCGACCTGCGGTTCTGGAATAATGAGGGGCGGAACAACGCCGCCTTCTCCCACCAGGGGGAAGGGGATAACGGACCAGTGAACCCACAGATGTCCATCGCCAACTCGATCCGCGCCCAGATTCCGCCCATTCATCCCGAGGGCTATCCCTTCATCGGCGGCTTTGCACTGGCGAGCCTGTTCCTGTTCTGGCTCTGGACCCCGCTGGGCTGGATCGGCGTGCTGCTCACCGTCTGGTGCGCGCTGTTTTTCCGCGATCCGGTGCGGGTGACGCCGGTGCGCGAGGGCATCGTGGTGTCGCCGGCCGACGGTCGCGTCTCGCTGATTTCGATGGTGTTGCCGCCGGCCGAACTCGGGCTCGGCGACAAGCCGCTGCTGCGCATCTCGGTCTTCATGAGCGTGTTCAACTGCCACGTGAACCGAAGCCCGGTGGCCGGGCGGATCGACCGGATCGCGTACCGGCCGGGCGCTTTCATCAACGCTGAACTCGACAAGGCCAGCGAAGACAATGAGCGCAATTCGCTTGTCATCTCGACGCCGGACGGCCGCGTCGGCGTGGTCCAGATCGCTGGGCTGGTGGCGCGGCGAATTGTATCGTTTGTCCGCGAAGGGCAGTCGCTGGGCGCCGGCGAACGGTTCGGGTTGATCCGTTTCGGCTCGCGGCTCGACGTCTTCCTGCCGGAGGGCAGCAAAGCGCTGGTTTCGGTCGGCCAGACGGCGGTGGCCGGGGAGACCGTGCTGGCCGATCTCAGGCTCGGCGACGGCGGCCGGACCTGGCGCGCCGATTAACCATTTCAGCTGGCAGCCGGCCCGGCCGGCCGCCACCCGACCGCCACAATGGCGCCGCGGCCGGCTAGTTGCTATATCTTGACAATGCACACACCCATCGATCCCAAATCCCCGGAAATGCGGCGCCGCCGGTTTCGCCCAATCCCGGTGCGGTTGCTGGTGCCCAACGTTATCACGCTGCTCGCGATCTGCGCGGGCCTGACCGCGATCCGCCTGTCCACCGAAGGGCGGATGGAGCTGGCCGTGGCGTTGATCGTGTTCGCCGCCGTGCTCGATGGCGTCGATGGCCGTGTCGCCCGCATGATCAAGGGCCAGTCGAAATTCGGCGCCGAACTCGACAGCCTCGCCGATTTCGTCAATTTCGGCGTCGCTCCGGGTCTGATCCTGTATACGTGGACGCTGCACGATCAGGGCAATGCCGGCTGGATCGCCGCGATGACGTTCGCGATCTCCGGCGGCCTGCGGCTGGCGCGCTTCAACGCCACCATGGACGATCCGAACAAGCCGGCCTTTGCGGCGAATTTCTTCACCGGCGTTCCGGCACCCGCCGGCGCGATCCTGGTGCTGCTGCCGATCTATCTTTCATTCCTCGGCGTTCCGGTGCCACCGGTCGAGCTGACCACCGCCTACACTCTGCTGATCGCCTTCCTGATGGTGTCGCGGCTGCCGGTGTTTTCCGGCAAGACCGTACGTCTGCGGGTGCCACCGGCGATGGTGCTGCCGGTTTTCGTCGGGGTGATCTTCTTCGTGGCGCTGCTGATCGGTTACCCTTGGCACATTCTGTCTGTGGGGTCGGTGCTCTACCTCGCGAGCCTGCCTTGGGGCTGGAAGACCTATCGCGGCCATGAGCGGGCCGCCGAAGCGCTGGCCGCGGCGCCGCCGGCCGATGCCGCCCCGTCGGATCCCGCCGCGCCGCCATTCGTGCCACCGGTCGCCGAGCCGGCGAAGGATGACGACCGTCCGGCCCGGCTGAACTGATCAGCCGGCCTGTCGACTTCTCCTTTGGATATCTGCCATGAGCCGCCGCCGAGTTGGGTTCGGTCCCGATCTCGGCTATAGGCAGGTCAATGGGCGGCTTCAGAACGGCGGCCCTTCAAATCCGGAGAGAAACGCCCGTGACGAAATCCGCATCCGCGCCGCTGCCCGCATCCGTCCTGGAAGCCCTGGCGCGCTACGACACCCCGACCATCTGCAATGCGATGGAAATCGTCGCCCCGGAACGCCGCCTGATCGGCTACACCACCAAGCCGCTGGTCTGTCCGTTTCCCGATCTGCCGCCGATGGTCGGGTATGCGCGCACGGTGACGATCCGCTCGGTGGTGAAGTCCGGGCTGCCGGCCGACGAGGCGTCGAAACGGCGCATCGACTATTACGAATATGTCGGCACCGGCCACGGCCCGCGCATCACCGTGATCCAGGACATCGACGGCCCCGACGTCGGCTACGGCGCGTTTTGGGGCGAGGTGCAGAGCAACGTGCACAAGGCGCTGGGCTGTCTCGGCGTCATCACCGACGGCTCGATCCGCGACATCCCGCAATGGGCGCCCGGCTTCCAGGCGCTGGCAGGCTCGATCGGCCCGTCGCATGCCTGGGTTCACGCCGAAAGCTTCGGCGGCGAGGTCCGCGTCGCCGGCATGACGGTGCGTTCCGACGATCTCATTCACGCCGACAGCCACGGCGCGATCGTGATCCCGCACGATATCGCAGCGAAGGTGCCGGACGCCTGCGAACTCTGCGCCCGCCGCGAAACGCCGATTCTCGAGATCGCGCGCAGCAAGGATTTTACGCTTGAGAAACTGAAAGACGCGCTGAAGCGCTCCGCTGAAATTCACTGACCGGGAAGACGCGGTTTACGGCATGGAGATGGACGGCAAAACGGTCCTGATCACAGGCTCGACCGACGGCGTCGGCCGCTACGTCGCCGCCAGACTCGCAGGAGCCGGCGCCAGGGTCCTGATCCATGGCCGCGACGGCGTGCGGGCCAAAGCCTTGATCGAGCAGATCAGGCGGGCAGGGGGCGCTGAGCCCGTGTTCTATCAGGCCGATCTTTCCTCGCTTGCCGAGGTGCGCAGGCTTGCCGGAGCGGTGGTTGCCGACCACACGCGGCTGGATGTTTTCGTCAGCAATGCCGGGATCGGATCGCAGAACGAAGGCCCGTCGCGGCAGACTAGCCGGGACGGACACGAACTGCGCTTCGCCGTCAATTATCTCTCCGGCTTTCTACTCGCGCATCTGCTGCTGCCCTTGTTGCGGGCAAGTGCGCCGTCGCGGATTGTCAACGTCGCTTCGCTCGGTCAGCACCCAATCGATTTCGACGATGTCATGATCACCAGGGGCTACAGCGGCGGCCGCGCCTATGCGCAGAGCAAGCTGGCGCAGATCATGTTTACGATCGATCTGGCGAGAGAACTCGCGGGATCCGGCGTAACCGTGAATGCGCTGCATCCCGCCACCTATATGAACACCACCATGGTGCGCGCCGGCGGTGTGACGCCGATCTCCACCGTGGAGCAGGGCGGCGAAGCGATCCTGCATCTCGCCGCGGGCGTAGATGTCGCTGACAAGAGCGGACTGTTCTTCAACGGCATGAATGAGGCGCAAGCCCATCCGCAAGCCTGCGACGAGGACGCCCGCCGTCGGTTGCGCGCGCTCAGCCTCGAACTGACGGGCATGGCTGCGGGCTGACGGGCATCGGGGAGCCAAAACGCTCCTCTCCGGCAACGCGGGTGCGTCGGTCCGCGGCTCATGGTTAGCAAGACCTTTACGCGGCGCGGCGTCGAGCGGCCGCTGCCACGGTCTATTACTGCTCGCCGACGCTTAACCTTTACGCGTCTTTAATGGCAGCGACGTAGGGTTCCTCTTGCGCGGCCCCGGATGGGCGGCGTCACCGCCCAGAACGGCCGGTCGAGTGCGTACGCGTCGGAGTTCATAATGGATATCGCCACCCTGCTTGGCCTGGTCGCCGGCGCGATCGTACTGTCTACGCTGGTCCTGATGGGCGGCGATTTCCGGATGTTCTACGACATCCATGCCGTCATCATCATCTTCGGCGGATCGTTCGCCGCGACGCTGATCCGTTTCCCGCTCTCGGCGATGATTCATGGCTTGCCGCTCGGCGCCAAGCTCGCCTTCACGCTCAGCAGCCTCTCGGCGCGCGACCTGGTCGACGAACTGGCCCGCATCGCCGAGATCGCGCGCAAGCAGGGTCCGGTCGGCCTGGAGAAGGTCGAAACGTCAGAGCCGTTCCTCGCCAAGGGAATTCGCTACGTGGCCGACGGCTACGACCTGGAATTCATCCGCGACAATCTCGAGCGCGACCGCGATAATTTCCTGCTGCATCTGAACGAAGGTTCCAAGATCTATCGCGCCATCGGCGACTGCGCGCCGGCCTTCGGCATGATCGGCACGCTGCTCGGCATGGTGCAAATGTTCTCGAACATGTCGGATCCCTCCAAGCTCGGCCCCTTCATGGCGGTGGCCTTGCTGGCGACGCTTTATGGCGCACTGGTGGCGAACCTGATCTGCCTGCCGATCGCCGACAAGCTGCATGGCAGGCTGATCGACGAGGAAACCAACCGCACGCTGATCATCGACGGCATTCTGATGATCCGCGATTCCAAGAGCCCGACGCTGGTGCGCGAAATGCTGCTGGCCTATCTGCCCGAAAAACATCGCCACGAAGAGGGCGAGCTGGCTCCCGCTTGATAGACGGCGACATACAGGGGCGGGCATAGAACATGGCCAAGAAAAAACGCGAAGAGGCACATGGCGGTCACGGCTGGTTCGTGACCTTTGCCGATCTGATGGCGTTGCTGCTGGCGTTCTTCGTGATGCTGGTCGCGTTCTCCACCCAGGATTCGGCGAAGCTGAAGGTCGTCGCCGGTTCGATGCGCGACGCGTTCGGCGTGCAGACCGAGGCGCGCTATTCCGGCATCATCGAATCCGATGGCCTGCCGACCCGGGCAAAGCTGAAGAATGCCGCGCATATTCCCCCCGAAGAGGCCTCCAATACGCCGACGCCGGATGAGAAGGAAAACAGCCTGGCGCAGGGCGCCCGGCTGAAAATCGATCGCGAATTCGCGCTGGCCTCGGCTTCGCTGCGCCAGGCGCTGCAGGACATGCCGGAGCTGACCGAAATTTCCAAACACATCATGTTCGAGGAAACCAATGCGGGCCTCAACCTGGAAATCGTCGACCAGGACGGCCGCTCGATGTTCGCCGACGGCTCCAAGGTGCCGTATGAGCGCACCCGCCGGCTGATCCAGAAGCTTGCCGGTCCGCTCAAGGCGACGCCGCTGCGTATCTCGATTATCGGGCACACCGCGGCGGGCTTCGTGCCGTCGCGCAACGAGTACGGGCCGTTCGATCTTTCGGCGGACCGTGCCAACGCCGTGCGCCAGATCCTGGAGTGGGAAGGCGTACCGTCCTCCCACATCTTTGCCGTCTCGGGAAAGGCCGATAGTCAGCCGCTGTTCCCCGACGATCCGACGCTGTCGGCCAACCGCCGCGTGACCATCACCCTGATGCGTGAGGATCCGCCGCTGCCCCCCGGCCTGAAGCCGTAATCGATACCACTACTATATTACCTTTTAGGCTGTGAACAAGCCGCTTTTGCGGGCGAGATCCGCATGGCCAGCGGTGCTAGGGTGGATCGGTTGACAAGCTTCGCAGGAAGGCGTCGATAGCCGGCCCGGGTCTCATCAACCGACAGAGCGTTTTCAGCATCATGGCTCTTGTTCCATCAACCGAAGCCCAAGAGGCGGCGCCGGCGACCGCCGGCTTTTGGGCCCTGACGTTGGGCAGCATCGGCGTGGTGTTCGGCGATATCGGCACCTCTCCGCTGTATGCGTTTCGCGAGGCCGCCCACGCGGCGGCGCATGGCGGCCCGGTAACGCGCGACATCGTGCTCGGCGTTCTCAGCATGATCCTGTGGTCGCTGTTCATCGTCGTCACCACGAAATACGTGCTGCTGTTGCTGCGCGCCGACAACAACGGCGAGGGCGGCACGCTGTCGCTGATGGCGCTCGGTCAACGCGCGCTCGGCCGGCGAAGCTGGGTGCTGCTGGCGCTGGGCGTCATCGGCGCCTCGATGTTCATCGCCGACTCCATGATCACGCCGGCGATTTCGGTATTGTCGGCGGTCGAAGGCCTCAAACTCGTAACGCCGGCGCTCGCGGACTACGTCGTACCGCTGACGATCCTGATTCTGGTCGGGCTGTTCTCCGTGCAAAGCAGTGGTACCGCCCGCGTCGCAGCCGCTTTTGGGCCGGTCATGATGCTGTGGTTCGTCACGCTGGCGGTGTTGGGCCTGCTGCATATCAGCGATGACCCCACGGTGCTGGCGGCGATCAATCCCTGGTACGCGATCCAGTTCCTGTTCTCGCATGGAACCATCGGACTGGTAACGCTGGGACTGGTTTTTCTCGCGGTGACCGGCGGCGAGGCGCTGTATGCGGATCTGGGGCACTTCGGACGCAAGCCGATCCAGGCCGGATGGTTCTACTTCGTATTGCCGGCGCTGCTGATCAACTATTTCGGCCAGGGCGCATTGGTGCTCGCCCATCCCGCGGCGATCGAGAACTCGTTCTACCGGATGGTTCCGGAAATAGCGCTGATACCGCTGGTGCTGCTGGCGACCGCGGCGACGGTGATTGCGAGCCAGGCCGTGATCACGGGGGCCTTTTCGCTGATCCGCCAGGCGGTGCAGCTCGGCCTGCTGCCGCGCTTCGAGGTCCGCTACACTTCGGAGGCGCATGCCGGCCAGATCTATCTGCCGCGCGTCAACCGGCTGTTGCTGATCGGTGTGCTGCTGCTGGTGCTGCTGTTCCGCACCTCGAGCGGGCTGGCCTCCGCCTATGGCATCGCCGTCTCCACCACCATGGTGGTCGATGGCATCATGGGCTTCGTCGTGATCTGGAAGTTGTGGAATTGGAAAGCGGCCACGGCTGCTGCGGTGATCGTGCCGCTCATCGTCGTCGACATGACGTTCTTCGCCGCGAATTTCATGAAGCTGCTCGAAGGCGCCTGGGTGCCGCTGCTGTTCGGCATCCTGATGGCCGGCATGGTCTGGACCTGGCGCCGCGGCGCCGCGATCCTGATACTAAAGACGCGGCGCATCGAGGTGCCGCTCGATGACCTGATCAAGAGCCTGGAAAAGCGCCCGCCTCACATCGTCAAGGGCACCGCGGTATTCCTCACCAGCGACCCCAGTTTCGTGCCGACCGCGCTGTTGCATAATCTCAAGCACAACAAGGTGCTGCACGAGCACAATGTGATCCTGACCATCGAGACCGCGCAGACGCCGCGCGTCGACGTCGCCGAACGCGTCCGGATGGAGAAGATCAGCGACAAATTCTCGACCGTCCGGCTGCGTTTCGGCTTCATGGAATCTCCGAACGTCCCCAAGGCGCTGGTGATCGCGCGCAAGCTCGGCTGGCAGTTCGACATCATGGCGACGTCGTTCTTCGTGTCGCGGCGCTCGCTGAAGCCGTCCCCCCACTCCGGCATGCCGCAATGGCAGGACCATCTGTTTATTGCGCTGAGCAAGTCGGCCAATGACGCCACCGACTATTTCCAGATCCCCACCGGGCGCGTGGTCGAGGTCGGAACGCAGGTCATTATCTAGCTTCAGGCGCTCTCAAACGGACCTCCAGCGCTTGATTTTCGTCGCGCCAGAGGCGACTTTGGCGCCAAAGCGAACGGGATACGCGCAGCGGGATGCGCTTGGATTGCGGGGGGAGATTTTCAGTGGTGGACCAGGGTCATCAAGTGCACGATTTGACGCCGGAGGAGGTATCGAGGGGCATGGCGGAGGGCCGCTATCTGCTGGTGGATGTCCGCGAGACCAATGAGGTTGCCGTCGAAGCCTATCCCGGTGGCGTCGTCGTTCCGCTTTCGAACTTCGATGCGAGGGATATTCCGGATCCGCAGGGCAAGGAGGTGGTTTTCGCCTGCCGCTCGGGCAAGCGATCGGTGACGTCCTCGCTGGCGGCGCAGGCCGCGGGCTTTGCCTACGACAAGCATCTCGCTGGCGGAATCATCGGCTGGAAGGCCGCGGGATTGCCGACCAAGAGCGGCGGCTGACCTTTGCCATGACGTCCATGAACAAGGTTTTTGCGGATCTTCCCGTCACGGTCTTCGAGGCGATGTCGCAGGCCGCCCGCGACAACAACGCCATCAATCTCGGCCAGGGCTTTCCCGACCATCCCGGACCGGAGGATATCAGGCGGGCCGCGGCGGATGCGGTGATGGACGGCTACAATCAGTATCCGTCGATGATGGGCCTGCCGGAGCTCCGACAGGCGATCGCGGCCCATTACGGCCGCTGGCACGGCCTCGAACTCGATCCGATGACCGAGGTGATGGTCACATCAGGCGGCACCGAGGCGCTGACAGCGTCCATTCTGGCCGTGGTCGAGCCCGGTGACGAGGTGGTGTGCTTCCAGCCGGTATACGATTCGTATTTGCCGATCATCCGGCAGGCCGGCGGCATCCCGCGGCTGGTGCGGCTGGAGCCACCGCATTGGCGGCTGACCGAGGAGGCGCTGCAGGGCGTATTCAACCACAAGACCAAAGCCGTGCTGTTCAACAATCCGCTCAATCCCGCGGCCGTGGTCTATCCGCGCGAGGACCTCGAATTGCTGGCGCGGTACTGTCAGGAATTCGACACGATCGCGATCTGCGACGAAGTCTGGGAGCATGTGATCTTCGACGGCCGCGAACATATCCCGCTGATTACCATTCCGGGCATGCGCGACCGCACCATCAAGGTCGGCTCCGCCGGCAAGATTTTTTCGCTGACCGGCTGGAAGGTCGGTTTCGTCTGCGCCGCACCGCCGTTGTTGCGCGTCGCCGCCAAGGTGCATCAGTTTCTCACCTTCACCACCGCGCCCAATTTGCAGGTCGCGGTCGCCTACGGCCTCGGCAAGCCGGCGGATTACTTTCTCGACATGCGCAAGCAACTGGCGCGCAGCCGGGATCGGCTGACAAAAGGCCTGGAGCGCATCGGATTTCCGGTGCTCAGATCGCAGGGTACGTATTTTCTCACGGTCGATCTTTCACCGCTCGGACTGAACGAGAGCGACGAGGCGTTCTGCAAGCGCATCGTCACCGACTACAAGGTCGCGGCGATCCCGGTGTCGGCTTTCTATGAGGAAAATCCGGTGACGTCGGTGGTGCGGTTTTGTTTTTCCAAGAACGATGCCACGCTCGACACCGCGCTGGAACGGCTGTCGGACGCGGTGCATCGCCGCTAGAGGGAAAGTCGGGATGCAGCTGCGCAACCGTTCTCACGTCCCGTTCGCCGCCGCGATGGCCGCGGTGCTGGCGTTGTGTTCGCTGCCTGCGAAGGCGCAGCAGCGCACCGTCAATTTCTACAATTGGTCGAACTATATGGCGCCAGGGGTGCTCGAGGACTTTACCAAAGAAACCGGCATCAAGGTCGTCTACGATACGTTCGACGCCAACGAGACCCTGGAGACGCGGCTGCTCGCCGGAAAGTCCGGTTACGACGTCGTCGTTCCCACCGGCTATTTCCTGCAGCGCCAGATCACCGCGAAGGTTTTCATCAAGCTCGACAAGTCGAAGCTGCCGAACCTTGCCTACGCCTGGCCGATGGTGACCAAAAGGCTCGCCACCTACGATCCCGGCAACAGCTATGGCGCCAACTACATGTGGGGCACCACTGGAATCGGCTACAACGTCAAGATGGCGCAAAAGCTTCTTGGGCCCGACGCCAGGATCGACAGCTGGGACATCGTCTTCAAGCCGGAGAACCTGGAAAAATTCAAGGAGTGCGGCATTCACATGCTGGATTCCGCCGATGATATTCTCCCTGCCGCCCTGAGCTATCTCGGGCTCGATCCCAATTCGACCAAGCCGGCCGACCTCGACAAGGCCGCCGGTCTCGTCGGCAAGATCCGGCCCTTCGTCCGCAAGTTTCATTCGTCGGAATATCTCGGCGCGATGGCCTCCGGCGAAATCTGCTTCGTGGTGGGCTGGTCCGGCGACATCATGCAGGCGCGAAGCCGCGCGGCGGAAGCCAAAAACGGTATCGAGATCGGCTATGCAATTCCGAAAGAGGGCGCGCAGATGTTCTTCGACAATCTCGCGATACCCGCCGACGCCAACAACGTCGCCGAAGCCTATGAACTGATCAACTATCTCTACCGGCCAGAGGTCGCGGCCAGAAACTCCGATTTCCTGTCCTACGCCAATGGCAATCTGGCGAGCCAGAAGCTTATCGATCCGAAGATCTTGAACGACAGGAACATCTATCCGGACGAGGCCACGATCCAGAAGCTGTTCGTGATCACCGCGCGCGACCCGGCGACCCAGCGCGTAATCAACCGGCTCTGGACCCGGGTAAAGACGGGGAGGTAAGGCGCACTCTGTCATCCGTCATTGCGAGCGCAGCGAAGCAATCCATCTCACAGCGGAAAGAAAGAATGGATTGCTTCGCTGCGCTCGCAATGACGTTGAGGCAGTGAACGTAGCCCGGATGGAGCCAACGGGTCGGCGCGAAGCGCCGAGGCGATGGCGCAATCCGGAGCCGGCGTTGCGTTACGCGAAATCCCGGATTGCGCGCCACGGGCGGCGCTTTGCGCGACCGCTGCGCTCCATCCGGGCTACGGCGCTACCGCCACCTTCGATGCAGCCACAGCCACTGGTCCGGATATTCGCGGATCCAGCCCTCGACCACCGAGGTGACCGCCTGCATCGTGCCCTGGATGTCGACTTTGCCGTCCGCGTCGCGCACCGGCTTTACTTCTTCGGACAGTTCGGCGCGAAAGCGGTTGCCGGGCAGGCGGATGATGCGGGTGCCGTGGATCGGGCAGTCGACTTGGCGCAGCAGGCGCGCCAGCATCGGGTTGGCCCTGGTCTTGCGGCCGAAGAAAGTCACCTCGACGCCGTTGGTGAGATACTGATCGACCAGCATGGCGACGTGCTGGCCCTTTTGCAGCGCTTCCGCGAGCTTCAGGGGCGCCTCGCGGCCTGCCGCGATCAGGGTGCCCATCTTCACCGTGCGGATGCGTTCGATGGCGCGATCGGCGGACTGGCTGTTCGGCCGCCGGAACAGGATGGCGGCATCCAGCCCGTGCGCAACCGCGGCCAGTGCCGGCAATTCCCAATTGCCGAGATGGCTTGCGAAGATCAGGGCCGGCTTGCCGTCGTTCTTGAGCTGGGCAAACAATTCGTGGGTTCGCTGGGGGATTTCGACCCGGCTTCTCTCGGGATGATCGATGTCGTAATCCCAGATGTGGTCGAGATGGGCGAATTCGGCGCCGATGCGGCCGAGATTGTCCCAGACGCCGGCCAGGATCTTCTCGATCTCTTCAGGGGACTTTTCGGGGAACGCGGCCTTGAGATTTTCACGGCCGATCCGGTCTTCGCGCAGCCGCGGACCGATAAACCGCAACGCGCGGCCGAACCGGTTCGCGGTCTTGAAAGGATCGAAAAAGCGGGTGGTGCGCAGCAGCCCGACCGTCAACGCGCCGACGACGGCATCGCCGGCCGCCTTGGCCGCATTGCGCAGGCGCAGTTTGGTGCGAAGGACCAGATGGCTCATCGGAATCGGGCGGCCGGCCGTTAGATCGGTTCACGCGTCAGGATCAGCGAGGCATTCTGGCCGCCGAATCCGAACGAGTTCGACATCACGGCGGTGACGCGCGCGTCGCGGGCGACGTTCGGGACTACGTCGAAGGGAATCGCGGGATCCGGGATGTCGTAATTGATGGTCGGCGGAATCCGCTGATGCTCGAGCGTCAGCAGCGAGATGATCGCTTCGACCGCGCCGGCGGCCGAGATGGTATGGCCGATCATCGATTTGTTCGACGACACCGGAATCTGCGTGGCACGCTCGCCGAACACGGCGGAAATGCCGACAAACTCCATCTTGTCGTTCTCGGGCGTAGCGGTGCCGTGCGCGTTGATGTGGTCGATCTGCTCGGTGGTCATACCGGCATCCGCCAGCGATTTGCGGACGCAGCCGATGATCGGTTTGCCGTCGGGGCTGGAGCGGGTGCGGTGAAACGAGTCGGTCAGTTCACCGCAGCCGGCCACGACGCCGAGAATGGTCGCGCCGCGCGCGACCGCGGCTTCATAACTTTCGAGCACCAGCGTGCCGGCGCCCTCCGCCATCACGAACCCGTCGCGGTTCTTGGAGAATGGCTTGGAGGCGGCCTGCGGCGGATCGTTCTGGGTCGACAGCGCCGATAGCAGCGAAAACCGGATCAAGGCCTCCGGATTGACCGAGCCGTCGGTGGCCACACACAGCGCCGCGTCGGTCTCGCCGCGGCGGATGGCTTCGACGCCGAGCTGGATCGCGGTGGCGCCCGAGGCGCAGGCGGTCGAGAGCGAAATCGGCGATCCCTTGGTGCCGAATTTCTCGACCAGATGACCCGCGACCGAGCCGAACATGAAACGGTGATGATACGCCGCGAATTTCCCGCCGCCGCTGATGGCAAGGATATCGTTGACGTCGAAATCCGGCTTGCCGACGGCGCGCCCGACTTCCAGCCGCTGCGGCCACTCAACCTCGACCGGCGCCACGGCCAGGAACAGCGGTCCGGGGAAATCGCCCTTGCGACCGATGCCGGATTGCTCGAGCGCTTCCTCGGTCGCGATATCGGCGAGGCGCTCGGTCAGGCCGGTCGACGAGTAAGGCTCGACGGTGACGAAATCGACCGTTCCGGCCATCGTCGACTTCAGGCCGTCGATCGGAAAACGCGTAACGGTCCGGATGCCGGATTCGCCTGCGGTCAATCGCTTCCAGTTGTCGGTCTTGCCGGCGCCGAGCGAGGTGACGACGCCCATTCCGGTAACGACGACGATCGGCCTGCCGAATTTGTCGCGTGGTGCTGTCATGATATCCCCGTCGATCCCGCGCCGTCGCTACTTGATGGCCTCGACCAGGGCCATGCCCTCGCCCTGCCAGTGACCGGCTCCCACGACCACAATCTGGGTCGGTGGTTTCGCCATTTCAACCTCGAGCCCGGTCGGATCGTTGGGCGGAAACAGCGCGCCGCGCGAAAGCGAAAGCGCTGCCAGCGCCAGGCCTAAGGGAAACTGCGTCTCCAGCGTGTGGCCGAACGAGGTTCCGGTGGCACGAACCGCAAAACCGGGATGCCCCTTCAGAAACGCCTTTTCCTCCGACGTGACCGGCTCGACGCCGGTCGTGCCGGATATCAAGGCGCCATTGTCAGCCGTGACCCCGAGTCCCGACCACATCGCTTCCAGCGATTTCGTCACCGCGCCCGGCTGCTTGCGCTGCGCCAGGTCGGCGACGACCTTGGTCAGCCTGGCGTAAGGCTTGGCGCCGCGAGCCTCGGCATGCTCCCTGGATTCGATGACCAGGAAAACGCCGGCCGAACCGAGGGCGAAGCCGCTGTGCTTGTCGCGCGCCCAAACCGGATCGAACTTGTCCTTGAGATTGAAGTCGCCGAATTCATAGAGGATCAACAGGTCGGTCCGCTCGCCATTGTGGGCCGCGCCGACCAGGGTGATGTCGCTCTGACCCGATTCGACCCGCGCCAGCGCGATCCGCGCCGCGTCGATGCTCGCCGCTTCCTCGCCCATGAACGTCCGCGAAGTGCCGGAAACCCCGTGAACGATGGCGATGTTGCCGGCGAGCAGGTTGGAGAGCTGGGCCAGGAACAGCGTCGGCCGCAGATCGTTCAACAGCCGTTCGTTGAGAAAGCCGGGGGCCGAGTTGCCCTTCGCATCGGCGTTCAGGATGGCCATGTCGACCGCGACGTCGCGCTCGCCGCCGCCGGCCGCGACGATCATGTCCATCCGGCCGAGGATTTCCCGGTCGCCCTTGACGCCGGCGGAGTCCAGCGCGAGGCCGGCGGCATAGGTGCCGATGCGCTGCCAGGCTTCCATCTGGCGCTGGTCGCCCTTTTTCGGGATCTGCGTATCGAAGCTGACCGGCGCCAGCGGATGGACGATATAGGGAGCGAAGCGCTTTTCATCGACATTGACGCGGCGCGCATTGAGGGCGTCCCAATGCGCGTCCAGCCCTTCGCCGAGCGACGAGACGATACCGATACCGGTGATCCAGGCTTCCTTGGGCTTGTTCATGGCGTCATGGCCTGCAACGGAAAGCCGATCGCGTTGGCCACTGCGTCCATATGGACGCGCAGGGACGGATCGGGGAAGGGGATCTGGCGGAAGGTGAGGTCGGCGCTGCATTTCAGCTCTTTGCCGACCCGTGCCTTGGCCGAGGTGACGGCAAAGCCCGAACCTTCGTGCTCGATCTTCGCTTCGATCGTCAACAGCTGGCCCGGACTGACGAAACCCCGCATCTTGGCTTCCTTCACCATTGCCAGGAACGGCATGCGCTCGAACCTGGTCACGCCGAGCAGCAGCCAGCCGGAGCTCTGCGCCATCGCCTCGGTCAGCAACACGCCGGGCATGATCGGAAAGCCCGGGAAATGCCCCTCGAAGATGGTGTGGGCTTGTGGAACCTGGGCCTCGACGACGATGGTCCTGGCCTCGAGGTCGAGTTCGACGATGCGGTCAATCAGCCTGAAATAATCGAGTTGCATGGCGGGCGACTAGGCGCCCGCGCTCTTGGCCGCGACCAGTTCGTCGATGCGGGCGGCGAGATTCTTCAGGACGAAATACTGCTCGGTGGTCGCCTTGCCGTCGTTGACCTCCTGGGTCCACTTCTCGAGCGGCATCTTGATCCCGAAGGCCTTGTCGATGGCAAACGCGATGTCGAGAAAATCGAGGCTGTCGATGCCCAGATCGTCGATGGCGTGGCTCTCCGGCGTGATCGTGTCGCGCGGGATGTCGCAGGTTTCGGCGATAATCGTGGCGATCTGATCGAATGTGGAAGACATCATTAAGCCTTTGATATATTGGAGGTAAATCCGATGGCGGCACGGGATATCGGCGCGGCACTCCGGAATGCCTCATCCCCCAGCCGGAGTTGAGTGCCCGTATATCGGAGCGAGGCCCCGAGTTCAATGGAGGCGGCCGCCGGGGGGCCGGATTAGCGGGGCAAAACGGCCGGATTCGCCTGAAATTCAACGCGTTTTCGAGAGGAAGGCCTGTCTGCGGCCGATGCGGGCGGCTACCGGTTCGCGTCAGAAAACAGCTCAAACCAGAAAGATCGGAGCAGGTTCCGCTTCAATCGGAATCGAAAGACCGCTAGCTGCGCGGCGTCGAAATCCGGGCGCAGTCGTGCCGCCCCATCAGCACGCAATCCTGGGTCTTGCGCAGGTCGGCGATGCTCACCGCCAGCCATATGCCGATCGCCGTCAGTGCGACGGTGAAGGCGAAGGCGGCGAGGTTCGCGAGCATGCGATGCCGGAAATCGTCCGGCTCCTCGCCGGCGCGTTCAAAGCGCGAGAGGTCCCGAGTCGGATGTCGAGTCTGATCCTGCGGCTGCTGCCGGCCGTCGCCGTGCCGGGCCTCGTTGTCCGGCTGGCCCGGCGGATGCGCCAGGGTGCGCGGCCGGAATTTGAGCACGCGATGATCGTCATCCGACGCAACGGGATGCGACGTCATGGGCTGCCGGGTTTTCACTGCTGCCAGCTCCGGGAAAGACCGGTCCCGTTTAGCACGCTTGCGATGCGTCTCACAGGAAATGTTGCCGGAAAATTTCACTTGGCATGCGGCCATCGACCGCCGGGCCCCGCGGCCGTCGCCCGCGGGCGACGCCGGATCACGCGTCGGCGCCGGGCCTCATTTCGGCAGCCGTCCCATCATGTAGAATTCGTCGTTCGGGCGCATCGCGGTGACGTTCGCCATCCGGTTCGACAGCGCAAAGAACGCGGAGATCGCGGCGATATCCCAGATGTCGTCGTCGGAAAAACCGTGGCCGGCGAGCGCGGCAAAATCCGCTTCCGAAACAAGCTGCGCCTCGGCGCTCACTTTCATCGCGAAGTCGAGCATGGCGCGCTGCCGCGGCGTGATGTCGGCCTTGCGGTAGTTGGCCGCGATTTGGTCCGCAATTTGCGGATTTTTGGCGCGAATGCGCAGGATCGCGCCGTGCGCGATCACGCAATACTGGCACTGGTTGGCGCTCGACGTCGCCACCACGATCATCTCGCGCTCGGCCTTGGTCAGACCGCTGTCCTTCTCCATCAGCGCGTCGTGATAGGCAAAGAACGCCCGGAACTCGTCCGGCCGGTACGCCAGCGTCAAAAACACGTTCGGCACGAAACCGGATTTTTCCTGCACCGCGAGGATGCGCGTGCGGATATCGTCGGGCAAGGTATCGATGGCGGGGGCGGGGAAGCGTTTTGCGGGCTGGGTCATGGGAGGAGGGTCCGGCTGGGCGACGTTGTGCGATTGGGCGGACCATAATGCATGGCCGCGGCGACGCAAGGCGGGCTGGTTGTGCGTCGTAAGCCACCCCTTTTGGCCTTCACGCCGAATGCTGCAAATTCCACATTACAACCACGGAAACAATTAAGATGCTGTCGAGCAGCTTACCCCTCGTAACCGGCTGGTTTGAATCCTTCGACGTAGGTAACCATTCACATGAGATCTCCCTCCGGACTTGGCCCGATATGTTATACGCGCACGCGTACACGCTCTCGGATTCTGGCATATAAGGGTATGTCAGCCAGTGCTCGCATTTCGACAGCAACTGCAAAATTTTGATCGTCAGAAGACCAGCCGCTCTCACAACGGACTACAAGGTAGTAGCTGTCACCATATTTGGCCGCATTTTTGCTCATCGCGAAAGTCGCGCACTGCAGCGTTCCGCGCTCCCTGCGCTGGGTTCCCGGTTTCAGGTCGCACTTGTGAACTCCTGCAAAACTGAATGGCTCTCCCTCGTTAGCCTCCCACTTGCGGAATGCTGAAAACACCTCTTCTGCACTGGCGCCCCTAATAAGATGAAATCCCATTTTGTTGCCCGCGTAGTCGAATCGCGTATGCCGCACGGGCGGATCAAAGCCAAGCGCGACTCGTATCTGTCGTGCCCCCTTATTCTGAAAAACCTCAGGGATCGGAATCTCATAGACGGCGAACTTGTCCCCCGCCAACGCATCCTCCGTGTAGAGGATTACGCGATTGTCTTCCGAGACCAGCGCCCGAGCAACGTCCGACACTCCATAGCCGAGTACGTTGAATGATGCATCGGCGTCGTTACCTAGGGAAGCAACCGCCGTTTCGGGCTGCTCGGCGCTCAGACCAAGTAATGCACGAACGAGATTCGCCGAAGCATCCGGAAGGCTTTCAAGGATTAGCCCCGCCTTGTGAGCGACCAAAGGTGCAGCAAACGATGTACCAGAGTGAAATCTCAACAGCTGCTGCAGATACTGATTATGAGTAGACAAAATTCCAGCGTTCGCTCGATTTGATCCGCTTTGCAGACTCTGCGTAGGGCCGTCAAAAACCGCAGTCCCGCCAAAGTCGACGAGATCGGGCTTCATGACCTGATTTGATCCTGGACCGATACGCGTGAACGGCGATGGCTGCGCGACCTCGGCAATAGGTCGGACGCCCACGTTGTCGGCATCTATTGGAGAAAGGCCATTCGAATGTGCAATCGAACCAACCGTCAAAACATTCACGGCGCTTGCCGGTTCTAAAATCCGATTGGATTCTCTCAGCAAAAAAGTGGGGTACTGCTTGACAACGCCGTCCCCGAGTGCGGCCAGTTCAGCTGAAGAGGCATTTCCAGCAGAGACTACCAACACGATGTCGAGTTCACGCGCCAAGGAATCAAGCACGGCGGCCCACGCGCTGGGTTTCGCTCCAACCGGTCGCTTGATGTCGCCCAACGAAATATTGATGATACGGCAGCCGTACTCGTCATGCAGGCGGCGTATCGCGGTGTCCATTTGAGTTGGCACAAGCTGATCGCTATCAAAGCGCCCTTCGGCGTTTACGACACGGGCGCTGGCTATGCGAAACTTTGCTTCAAGAGATGGGGCAGCTAGCTTTTGGCGGAGGTCTCCATAAGCCGCGATCCCCGAGACGGGTGTGCCGTGACCCTTCTCATCGCTATCTCCTAGCGTGGCTGGCTGTCCAAAAGCAGCCACGACAGATCCTGTCAAAAACGGATGTGCAGATGTAAGGCCGCTGTCAACGATTCCAATTGTTATGGCGTCGGCTGCAGCGGCGCTAGGGTTCGGCACAGTACCTATAGTGAGCTCGCTTGCCGCCAGTTCTGGCCAATCGGGTGTTGGCGGCCGATCAATCGTGCAAACTTCCGGCAGTTCCAGCAGCGCACGAATCGCTTCTCCGGCGCACTCTATGCGCATTAGTAGAGCAGAGCTGCCCCGGTACGTGCTGACGACCGTCCCGTCATGTTGCCCCAGCGATGCCGTCACCCGATGAACGAAGAGATCGGCATTAAAATCAGCCACTGGCCAAAGCTCAACGTCGAGCGTCTCGCGATTGTCACTGAACGATGCAGGCGAAGCAAAGCCTTCTGACCTAAGAACAGTCCCGATACGATCCTCAGCTGTCAGGTCACCCACAGATTCTATGGCCTCGATTAAGCCAGCATGAGGCTGACCTTTTTGGCCCTCTGGCTTTTCACCATTGTACGCTTCGACCTTCTGCTTGAATGCAGTAAGCTCCGCATCATCAGCAAAGAGAATGATCGTTTTGTCGGGCTCGATTGCCAAGACTGTTAGGCCAACCCTTGCCCAGTCGACTTCGCTGACTATACCAGTTGTGACGACCTTCAAAATGAGTGCTGGGTCTATATCTGCAATCTTTGGCCGGGCCTTGTGCCGATCAATCGCGTCAAACACTTCGCTTCGAATTTTGGCACCGTGAGCTTTGGGCTCTCTACCAGACGGCTCCCCAAAACCTCGTTTCCTGCGTTCCATCTCCCCTACGAGACGTTGCAACGAAAGGTGCTGATATGTGGCCATGTTATTTGCAATCAATGACGCGAGCTAGTGCGGGTGCAGTCTCGCCCTTACTTCTTTGCGGCGCTGCGCTTCTCGCACAGCAAAATTGAAGTCGGCTTCGATGAGAGTCTTAGAACGCTTTAATATGGAACGCTTGATAGCATTATCGCAGACACGCTCGACGTCCGCATAGGACATGCCCTGAAGTTCAGCGACCTTGTCCGCAATCGAAAAAGGAACAGGGAAATTTTTGAGTTTAAGCTCGCACAATCTTCTTATTTCACGTTGCGATGGAAGGTCAAAGATCACCACTTCGTCGAAACGCCGCCAAATTGCTGCATCTAAAGATTCTTCAAGATTGGTGGCGGCGATAAGAAATCCTTTGCCCTTGAATCGATCAATAAGCATGAGCAGACTGTTCACTACCCGCCTTAGTTCGTTGTGTTCGGAGCCATCCGCCCTGGCGCGGGCTAAGGCGTCAAACTCGTCGAGAAAGAGCACACAAGGTTGATCAGCAGCGCTTTCGAAGACCTTCCGTATATTAGTTGCCGTTTCTCCTAAGAACGAAGAGATGATTGCATCTAACCGAGCAACGACGAGTGGCAATCCAAGCTCACGTGCGAACACCTCGGCCGTGAGTGTTTTCCCGCAGCCCGGAGGCCCACAGAAAAGCAATTTCGATCGGATATCCAAACCGTGGCGGCGCAACAAATCCGCGCCGCGAAACTCATCCATCAGGCCAAGGAACGTTCTTACGTTGCGGGTAGACAGAATAAGTTCGTCTCGGGAACGCTTCGGAAGAACCACTTCGACAAGGCTGGAAAACGAACTATCTTTCGGGAGTTTGAGCGTTAGCAGCGGCAGTCCCGGCTCAATTGCCGTAATGGGCTTTCGTCGGGGGGATCTCATGGCCGACCTTTTGGCGTCGTCACATCGCGACCCAGCCCAAATTCTAGGCTGTAATTGGTCACCACCACAAGTCTAAGACGTCTCATATCCAGCCGAAACTCTCTTATGTTGTCGTTTTGCCCACGCAGCGCCGGTCGGAGGGTTGTTATCGCCGGCTCAACGTCCGATTCCAGACGAAAGTACAGGAGTTTGCCGGCCTCTGCACCCATTTGATCGCGTATCACCAGAGCATTGGGCGATGGCCGCGCCGCGTCGGTCAGCTTGGCTCGGCTTTCTAGCACGTCCTAACCTTCGTTCCGCTCCCCAGTCCGCCAGGGAGGCCGATGTAAAAGATGGTTCAGACCATGCACCACGTGACCGAGGCTTCAGCTCGGAAGCAAGCGCGGGAGTGAGTCTGGGTACTACACCAAGGGGCCGGGGAAGGAAGTCCGCCGTCGTGAGGACCAGTGGTCGTCGATGTTTCTGAAATTCTACGCGCCACGAAAGAAGGCAGCGTGAGCAAGCCGTCGGTCGCCGAGAAGGACTACATCCGCCATCTTTACGCGCGGATGGCCGAAGGTGACATCCGGTAGTCATCAACGAAGCGCCCGCTCAGAGTTGCACTATCCTCTCTCAACTCCAACTGGGAGACCGGGAAGCGGCTGAAGGCGCACCATTGGTTCGTCATGCCTCCACAGACACCCAGCAGCGTCAGTATCATATTTGGGGACGGGAGACGTGGCAGCGGAAGTTCGGCCCGGCGTCGGCTTCTTGAAGCGAATGGCCGGCCTGTGAAAATAAACATGGGCCAGCGGCCTTCCGGACTTCTCGTTTCGCGGTTTTGATGACTGACGCGACTGAAATGAAGTCACTTTGCGCGCAGAAATTCCCAAGCGGGATCAACCGGTAAGCACCTACAAAAACGGCGGCGGTGTTTGCCCGTGAGCGCTGCTTCTGAGGTATCTCATTGAAAACATAGAAGGTCGTTCAATATCTGTGCCATTGATTTTGCAGATATTTGGTGGATGTGGCTCTCTCGAAAAGCACCCTGACGGATTCGCTCTCAAGTTTTCAAATGGAGAGCTTCGTCATGTCAGACAAGCTTCTGGTCAATCTTTGGGGTGCGAGCATCAGCGCGGACGGCGTCTGGGCGATTGGAGCTGCTGTCGCTATCGTCGCCATCATTGCGTTAGCCAAGCGAAGGCGGGCTTAGCGCGGACTGAGAATCATCCTGCAAAAGCGACTGTGAGCAAGCTCACAAAGCCGCAGGAAAGCCACAATGGGTCAGATTTCTGGGACATTTCGTCCTGTGGATAAATCTGAAGAAGTGTTTGTTATTATTGTACTATTGAAATTTCGGTTGAAATCAATGGGGGATACTTTGAGCTGATACTGCTCAGCCCCCTTGCGTCCAGAATCTGAACCTGCGCCAATATCTAGTCCCCCAAAGGCATGTGTTTTTTCTTCAATGGAGAACCATGTCTATGTCTGACCACCAGTTGAAATTCAAAGGTCCCGGCTTCGACTTCGATGCCAAGGGGCTGTGGGGCCTTGTCGCCGCGATTGTGATTGTGCTGCTCGTTCTGCTCGTTCCGAGGCTGCTGTATTGAGTAGCGAGACACCACTTCGGAAGGGCTATTGCGAGGGAGTTCGTTCAAGGGCCTGACGAAGGGGAATGAGATGACGCTCAACTCTGACGCGGTCTCAGACGAAAACAGAAAGCTGATTGATGACATCGTTTATTTGCGCGGGCGTATCGTCACATCGTACTGCCAGGTTGAATTTCTGCTTGCCGATATCGCGGTTAAACTGGAATTGAAATTTCCATACCTCATCACAGCTCGATTAAAAGCCGCGAAGCGCATAGCCGAACGAGAAGGGTACGAAGCCTACAAGGCAGAGCTGGAGGAAATATGCGATGGCCTCGGAGAGTACGACGACATCCGCAAATTCATGGCGCACGGCTGGGCGGTTCTGGAGGTCGATAAGGCCGGCAACCACCGATTTGAATTACTCATGTACGAGCGGAAAGGCGAAGGTCAGTTTGAACTCATGCGTGCCCGAACCACCCGCGAATGTCTGCTTGAAGCGGCAAACGACATCAACGAGTACACAGTGAAAGTGATAAACCTTTTCCGCCGCATCTACTTCGAGAAGGGGTTGGAGGCGCCAGAATAAAGCCCTGTTAAGAGCGCCTTGTCCTGCGGGAACGAGTTTATTAAGAGGTGGCTAGCGCTGATTTGGGCGACTCCGATTCGTTCTTTGAGAGCGAAATAGATTCAGCCAAGGATGGGTCGAGCCCTTGCGAAACCCATCTCCTGTCGCGATTGCCTCGATGGGTTTCGCTTCCATCTTTGCAAGTTGAGCTCCAGCGGACGCGGGCGCTCAACCCCATCGGGCTTCGCGCGCAGGCGAAATCTACCGGGGCCGGCCGCGACAAAACGACCCGACGGGCAAATCACTTCTGTTTATCGTAATTTGTGTCAAGTCCCACCGATAAAAATATTTCTGTTTTCCAGAAGTGAACGCCGGGTTATATTCCCGTCATCCCGTCCCACTCAGAGGGGCGTTGCGCAACGTACCGGCGCGGGGCGGGAAGCGGTGGACGGTGATGGCGTGCTGACGAGGGCGCCTGAAGCGGACGGCGAAGTCATGTGGTCCCGACACCCCAAGGGCTGGTGTCAAGTTCGCAGCTTAAGGCAGCGCGGGCGACGGTGGCAAAAGCGCAGGGCTCACCGAGGAGAGCATGTATAAGCCGTAAACTGCCGCGCAGGGAAAGTCGGATGTTTCCGCTGGACCTGTATGCTCGTGTGCGCTTCTACCCACGACTACATTGCACACGAGACCGCGGGTGCAGCGTGCATCCGGCTTTCCCTGCGCCCTCCGACTTGCGGGGGCGTGACGTTGATGACAAATCTCGGGCGAATCCCGCCGCGAGATCGCGAACGCATATCTCTTGACGGGTACCGGTGGTTTGAAACTTGAATCAAAGCACCATCAACGTCATTGCGAGGAGCGCTTGCGACGAAGCAATCCATCCAACATCAAGTACTCTGTGAAATGGATTGCTTCGCGGAGCCTGTCATCGGGCGCGCATTCGCGCGACCCGTTGGCTCGCAATGACGCTGATGGATTGATGTGTAGCTTCGGCCTCAGCGCAGCGGCTTCTTCAGCAGC
The DNA here is from genome assembly GCA_030681365.1 of Bradyrhizobium sp. Lineage (GTDB taxonomy): Bacteria > Pseudomonadota > Alphaproteobacteria > Rhizobiales > Xanthobacteraceae > Bradyrhizobium. The sequence goes on along the minus strand of JAUXWH010000091.1, from coordinate 3,982 downwards.
GAGAAGCGGTCGGGATCCAGCCCCATCGACGGCTGCAGCATCGGCGCTTCCATGGTGCGCGGTTCCATGGAGCGGGCGGCGGGACGTTCGTTGATGGAGGGATCGTTGGGAACGTCGCGATGCGAGGTGGCGCCGCGCCAGCGCTCCAGCACGGCGCTGACGAAATGCATGTCGTGGCCGGCGGCGACCGAGGGCACCGTCGAGATGGTGGCTTCGCTGCGCGGCAGCTGGTGCAGCGGAACTTCCTTGAAGCGCAGCCGCGTCGGCAGGGCGACGCCTTCGCCGAACGCCAGCACTTCGCGGGTGCCGAGCGAGGGCACGAACGACAGCAGATTTGCGGCCGCGTCCGAGACCGCCGAGCGCAGCAGCGCCTGGTCGCGGTCGTTGGCGAGCCGCATCGCGAACAGTGTGTTGCACTGGGAAATGATGGTGGCGTCGAGTTCGGCCGGGCGTTGCGTCACGAGGCCGAGATAGACGCCGTATTTGCGGCCTTCCTTGGCGATGCGGCTGACCGCCTTGCGGGTCGGGCCGAAACCGATGTTGCGGTCGGCGGAGGCGTAGCGGTGCGCCTCCTCGCAGACGAACAGCAGCGGCGAGACGCCGTCGCTCCACAATCCGAAATCGAACGCCATTCGGCACAGCACCGACACCACGCTGTCGACGACTTCGGCGGGGAAGCCGGCGAGCTGCATGATGGTCATCGGCCGGCCGTTGGCGGGCAGCCGGAACAGATGGCTGATCACTTCCGCCATGGTGTCGCCGCCGACATTGGCGTTGTCGAACATGAAGGCGTAGCGGGGATCGTTGCGCACGGCTTCGATGCGCGAGATCAGCTTGTGATAGATGATGCGCGACGAGCGGTTTTCCAGTTTGCCCATGCGTTCGTCGATCAGCGAGATCAGGTCAACGAGGCGATAGGGCACCGGGGTGTCGACGGTGTAGCCGATCGACTTCGGATCGATGCGCTTCAGCCCGACCCGGTCGGCGTTCTGGTACTGCGTATAAATGCCCTTCGCCATCGGAATGACCTCGGCGAGGATATCGAGTTCCTCGGGCACGCCGGGCCGGCCGGCAAACAGCACGTCGACGATTTCTTCGAAGTTGAACAGCCAGAACGGCAGCTTCAGGTTACGTGGATTGAGCACGATCGCGCGGTCGCCGAAGCAGCGGCCATACTCGTTGTGCACGTCGAGCAGGAATACCCGCAGATTGGGCCGCGATTTCAGGATTTCGTTCAGCAGCAGCGATACGCCGCTGGATTTGCCGACGCCGGTGGAGCCCAGCACGGCAAAATGCTTGGAGAGCATTTCCTCGACGTCGACATAGGCGATGACGGAGGCGTCCTGCTGCAGGGTGCCGACATTGATCTGGTCCGATCCGGTCGGGGCATAGACCGTGCGCAACTCCTGATTGGAGATCAGCTCGACGGCATCGCCGATGGTCGGATAGTTGGTGACGCCGCGCTGGAATTTGGGGCGCTCCGGGCCGCCCAGGATCTCGCCGAGCAGGTCGACCCCGGCGCTGGCGACGTAGGCGTCGGAGGACGGCAGGTCCTCGCAGGTCACATCGGTGATCATCGCGACGATGGTGGAATTGGCGCAGCGGATGCTGACGAAGCGGCCGACGGTCGCCCGCACCGCCGAGAGGCCGAGCTGGCTCGCCGCCAACAGCCCGACCCGGGCGAGGGATCCGCGCACCGAAATCACACGTCCGAAGGATGTCACAGTGATTGAACCTGGCATGTCATGAGTTTGGACCGGGGTTCACTATGGCGACGGGGGCTGGAGAAACGGTTAAACGCTGATAATTCAAGGTTCGCTGAATCTGCGGTATCTCGGTCAGGAATCCGTTTTGTTGAGCCGGCCCGCGCGCCGGTATCGGTGGATTCGGCGGCAAAATCGAGGTTTCGGCGATGGTCCACGGGTTCCGGCATCGTTGGCCCCTTAACCCCTCCTTTACCAAGGCGGGAAGAGGCCACGCCGCCAAAGTGCCCATCACCGGCGAAGGTATGATCCAGGAGCGTCGGCCGCGGGTGCGGGAGCGAATGTCTGGCGCGATTGACTCAGGCGACAGCAACGCTACCCTGCGTCCAACTTCCGGGAAGTGATTTCCGCCCAGGGAAATCGGCTTTTCCGGACCAACAAGAAACAGGGCAGGGTGGAACGCGATGAACCGCGGCACCGGAACTTGAGCGAAATCGCGCGGCCTTCGGCGCTCGCACCCTTCCGTATCCGAAATTACCGTTTTCAGTGGCCCGCCGACCTGCTCACCTCCTGGGCGTTCGAGATGGAAACGCTGATTCTCGGCTGGTACGTGCTGGTCGAGACCGGCTCGGTATTGCTGCTGACGGTGTTCGCGTCGCTCAGTTTTGTCGGCACCCTGGTAGCGCCGATGTTCGGCGTGGTGGGCGACCGCATCGGCCACCGCGACCTGCTGGCGATGATGCGGGCGTTTTATGCGGCGCAAGCCGCCATCCTGATGACGCTGGCGCTGACCGGCCTCCTCAATCCGGTCTACGTCCTCATCATCGTGGCGGTGATGGGCCTGGTCCGGCCGTCGGACCTCGGGGTGCGCGGCGCGCTGGTCGCCACCATCATGCCGCACGACCAGCTGATCGGCGCGATCAGCATTTCCAGGACCACGATGGACACCGCCAAATTCGCGGGCGCGCTGAGCGGCGCCGGGCTGTTCGCGGCCCTCGGCATGGGGCCGGCCTATATCGCGATCGTCGCCCTCTATCTCGTCTCCACGCTGCTGGGCCTGCGCGTCGTGGCGCCCTCGAAGCCGCATCCGGTCGGCGAGCTGATCGATGGCGCGCCGCTGCGCTCGACGTTGCGCGACCTCAAGGAGGGCGTCGCCTATGTCTGGACCACGCCGCGGATGCGGGCGGCGATCTGGGTCGCGTTCCTCGTCAACCTCACCGCCTATCCCCTGTCCAACGGCCTGTTGCCGTACGTCGCACGCGACAGCTACGGCACCGACCAGACCGGGCTCGGCTATCTCGCGGCCAGCTTTGCGCTGGGCTCGCTGGTTGGCTCCATTGCACTGAGCCTGATCGGCGGCATCCGGGTGGCGCGGCTGATGATCGGCTCCACCATGGCGTGGTTCGCGACACTGCTGGTGTTCGCGCAACTGCAGAGCATGCCGGCCGCGCTCGTCTGCCTGATGCTGGCGGGCTTCATGCAGAGCCTCGCCATGATTTCGGTCGCCGTCATCCTGATGCGCGCCGCGAGCGAGCATCTGCGCGGCCGGGTGATGGGCGTGCGCATGCTCGCGATCTACAGCCTGCCGCTGGGCCTTCTGGCCGCCGGCAGCCTGATCGGCGAAATCGGTTTTGCCGCAACCGCCTCGCTCTACGCCGCCGCGGGGCTGGCGCTGATGCTGGCGATCGTGCTGCACTGGCGCGCGGATCTGTGGAACGCGCACGCGCCGGCCAATGCGAGGTAGCCGACGAACCGGAGGCTGACTGAGATAACGATGCGCCTGCGCACCTTGCTCGGCGATCATCCCGGCGCTTTGGCGCTGAAGGATGGGGTGGCTGGGGAACTAGGATTCGAACCTAGACAAACAGAGTCAGAGTCTGTTGTGCTACCGTTACACCATTCCCCAATGACTTCAGATACTTAAGGTAAGATCTGGCAGTTCCGGCGACGGATCGGGCAGAACCCTCCGAAGCGTGCGTCCTTCTACCCGCTAGGTCCCGGCCTTGGCAAGCGCGCGGCGATGCGCTTGGTGCGGGAGGGCCGGTCATTTTGAGGCGCGGCCCGCGCCGCAGACAGGTCGGTCAGCCCATGAGCGTGAATTTCGAGGAACTGGATTTCCGTCCGACGCCGATGGGGGTGCTCAGCCTGCGCCGTCGCCGGCTGCCGGGCACCGAAACCGACATCTACGAAATCAAGCTCGGCGACGAGTATCTGATGTCGAGCCGGTTTACCGTCGCCGAGATCGAACTGGCGCGGCTGGGCCTGGCGGCGCTGCTTCG